>JAFLCO010000192.1 GCA_017303535.1 Planctomycetota bacterium | reverse complement strand
GGCAGCGATGTCCGTCTCGCCGGCGATTCCAACGTGTTCGATTCGCCGCTCCCGGGCGGCTCGATGGCCGCGGGCAAGACGATGCTCACGGCGGAACTCGCCGAAAAAGGCGGGCCCGCGCCATCCAGCGTCAAAATGGAAATGCGCGACAGCGAGAGTGTCTTCGGCGACACCGGCAGCGACGTCACGCGCAACGCCGGCGGCTCCGGCATCAACCTGCTCAGCCCTCAAGACAGCGGGATGCTGCTCGACGATCTTGATCTCTCCGGAGCCAGCGGCATCGCTCAAGGCATCGGCGACGATTCGGAAATCAAAGGCGACGACGACTTCCTCCTCACGCCGTCGCTCGACGGCGGCGACGACTCGATGGACAGCGGGTCGCAAGTCATCGCGCTCGACGGCGATTACGGCGACGACGCCACGGCCACGCTTCTAGCAGGCGACGTGCCGGGCCTCAGCGCGGCCTTCGGCGACGAAGGCATGATGGCGCAGCCGGGCGGAATGGTCGGCGGCGGCTATGCGACCGTGCCCGATACGCACTTCGGCGTCGGTACCGTGGCCGCGATGTCGGTCTGCGTCATCCTCATGGGCCTCACCGGCATCATGATGTACGACATCATTCGCAACATGTGGGCCTGGGACACGCCGCTCTCGGTCTCGAGCACGCTCATGGACATGATCCCCGGAGTGCGCAACTAACGCGAACACGCGTTAAGCCGCGACAGGACGTTGCGGCGCCGCACGAAAGAGTTCGAAAGGATGCGAACCATGCCGCCAAAAAAACTTCTCACTGCGTTCGCGCTCGGCGCGATCTCGTCGGCCTGCGGTTGCGGCTTCGTTCCCAAGACGCAATTCAACGCGTGCGAATCTCAGGCCCGCATCCTCGGCGAGCAGTCGAAGGCGCAACTTGCCGAAATCGCCAACCTCAAGAGCCACGCCAAGAAGCTCGAAGACGACTTGCTCGCGGCCCAAAAGCAGATCGCCTCGCTTGAGCGCGGGTCCGACGCCGACCGCAAGCGCATCTCCAACTTTCAAGTCGAGCGCGAAAAAGTCCAAGAACAAGTGCAAGGGCTTGTTCGCGGCGCGACGCTTACCGGCATCGTTCCCGTGCGCGACGACGACATCGAACGCCTGCTGAAAAAGTATCCGCTGCTACGATTCGACTCCGCCACCGGTGCCTACAAGCTCGACGCCGAACTCGCCTTCGACGGCACGAACACTCGCATCTCGCCGCAGTCGGAAAAGTTGCTGCAAGAATTCGCGTCGCTCTTCGCCGAGCCGGATGCTCGCAATCTCCGCGTCCTCGTCGTCGGCCGCGCGAGCGTAGCCGGGGAAACGACCGAAGCCGAACGCCTCGGCACCGATCGGGCCCTGGCCGTGGCCGGCTATCTGCGCAAGGTAGGGCTCAAGAGCGAACAGATCGGCGTGAGCGGTCTCGCCGGCGGCGGCTCTGCCAAGGTCGCATCCCCGACGACGAATCCGTCGGCCGCAGATGCCGGCAAACCGCGCCGTGTGGAAATCTTCGTGATGGGGAAGAAGACGCCCATCGTCGGCTGGGACGAAGCCGCATCGGGCCGGTTCTAGACGTCCTCAAACGCGTCGATGCCGGGTGCCTGGGGCATAGCGAAGCGGTGCCCCAGTTCTCTGGGGCTTCGCCTTCGGCTCCAGCCCCAGCCACCCGAAAGATCGCAAAGTCATCGTCTCCACGGCTTTCCGACGCTCGACGAACCCGCGCCGGGCGTCCTATAATGGGTTGATCGTTCAAACGCCTCTTGGAATTGCGGCGGCCCGTATCCTGCCTGGGCCCGTCGGTTCCGTGAACGTGACCATCGGCCCGCCTCGGCGACCGCTGCGGGGGAACATTTCCTCCGACGGTCGGTCCTTCGCGGAGCCGTTTGCTGCGGAGAACCCTGTGACGTTGCGCCCCATCGGTTTCGCATTCCCCTCGTCTCGCACAGTCGTGGCCGGCCGGCTTCTGATCGGCCGGCTTCTATTCGGCGTCGTCCTGATCGCCGGTTGCCGCGAGCGCGAAGATATTACGACGGTCATCGAGCCGCACGCCGCCGACGTCATTCCCGCCGGGCCCGCGAAGGCCGCGACCAAATCGGCAAGCGTACCGGGCCGGCTGGTCGGTGCGCTACTCGATCACGGCGACAGCACCTGGTTCTTCAAAGCCCTCGGGCCCGACGATGCCGTCCGCCGCCAAGTCTCGCAGATCAAAGGCTTGCTCGTCGGCCTTAAGTTCGAGAACGACCAGCCCGTTTGGAAGCTCCCCGAAGGTTGGAAGGAAGAGCGCAACAACCCCGGCCGCTATGCGACGCTCCTCATGGACGACGCGCAGCCTCCGCTGGAGCTTGCGGTGTCGCGTTTCCCCGGCGGACAAAACCTGGCCGACAACGTGAACCGTTGGCGCGGGCAAGTCGGTTTGCCGAGCCAAAGCCCTGACGAAGTGGCTAAGAGCATCGAAGAAATCAAAACGGCCGGCGGCACGGCCCGCTATGTCGAGCTCGCCGGCAACTACTCGCCGGAATCATCCGCGATGCCGCCGTTCGCCGGCGGCGCGGCCCAAGGCAAAGACGGCAAGACCAAGCCGCCGGCCGACGATCCGCACGCGCTGCCGGCCGGACATCCTCCGGTCGCGGCCATGCCCGGCCCTGCGCAGCCTGGCGTTCGGCAGCCCGGCCCCGTCAAACCGAAGGGCGATGCCCATCAGCCGACGACCGGTCCGGTTCGGTTCGTCGCGCCGGCCGAATGGCTCGCGCTGCCGCCGTCGCAATTCAACGTCGCCGCTTTCGCCGTGACCGAAGGGAATGAAAAGTTGCGGATCACCGTGAGCCAGGCTCAAGGCGACATGCTCTCCAACATCAATCGCTGGCGCGAACAAGAACTCACGCTCCCGCCGATCGACGCAACCCAACTCGAAACGGCCGTTACAAAGTTAAAGATCGGCGGCCGCGACGCCGACTTTGTCGAACTCATCGGCCCGGCCAACACCGGCCCGCAACAAGCGATCTTCGCCGTCGTCATCCCCGACGGTGCGGGAAGCTCGTGGTTTCTGAAACTCAAGGGAGATGCGCCGCTGGCCCAGCACAAGCGGGAGCAGTTCTCACAGTTTTTGGCGACGTTTCGCATCGTCTCGCAATAGTACGAAGGTCCGTCGCAAGTTCTCAATCGTTCGCACACGCCCGCAGCCGTTTCGTTCGGCGGAGTAGGTCAGATGGCATTGGATATCCAGCAGCAGCCGGAACTGTACAGCAAGTCGAAGGCTCGGCCGACGACGACTTCGAACGCCTGGCAAACGGTGCGTCGCGTGCTGATGCCGGTGGCGTCGCTGAAGCTGACGATCGTCCTCTTCGCGGCTTCGATCTTTCTCGTCTTCGCCGGCACGCTGGCGCAGAAGGAAGTCGATGTTTGGGAAGTGATCAATCACTGGTTCCGCGTCGACGAGCGGAAGCTGTTTCTCGACGACGCGCCGTACTTCGACATTCGCGAGTTCTTCGTTCGCATCCCGCTGCAATACTTCTGCATCGATCTGCTCTGGCCGAGCTTCCTCGGCGAGCCGCCGAAAGACGTGAGCCTCGCGATTTGGTTCCCGCGCGGTTGGGTGCTCGGCGCGCTGATGTGCCTGAATCTCATCGCGGCGCACACCGTGCGGTTCACCGTGCAAGCTCACGGCAAGCGCTTGTGGGGCGGCGTCGGCGTGCTCGCGCTCGGCGGCCTCGTGACTTACCTGGCCATCCAAAGCGGCTCCAGTAAAGACGGCGTTCTCGGCCCGGCCATTATCGAATGGAACACCGTTTGGAAACTGCTGCTCACGCTCACCTCGGCCATCGCGTTTCTTTCAACCGTCTATGCGCGGTATGCGCCCTCGTATCGCCGCGTCGAACGCATCTCCGCGTTGGTCGCGGCGATCGTCTGCTTCGTGGCGGTCGGCGCCGGGGTGTACTACACGCGTACCGAAGGGAAGTCGTTTCTCGAACCGGAGTCGATGCGCATTCTTTGGCAATTGCTCAAAGGCGCGGCCGCCGGCGGTATTCTGCTCCTCGGCTGCGTGATGGTCTTTCGCAAGCGGGCCGGCATCGTGCTGCTGCACGGCGGCATCTTCTTGATCTTCGTGCACGAAATGATCGTGGGTACGGCGCACAAAGAAGCGCAGATGACGATCGTCGAAGGAGAAACTTCGAACTGGACGCAAGACGTCCGGGCTCCGGAACTGGCCATCGTCGAGAACGGGGAGAAGGACGACAGGGTCACGAAGATTCCGTCGTTCATGCTGGAGGAAGGAAAGACGATCGCCAACGAGCGGCTGCCGTTCGACGTCAAGATCGTGCGCTACGTTCCCAATGCCGAGCTTCGTCCTAAAGGCCCGTTTGAACCGACGCCGGCCACGGCGGGCCTGGGCTTGTCGCGCGCAGTGATCGAAATGCCGCGAGCCTCCGGTGCGAGCAGCGACAGCCGCGTCGAGACCCCGGCCGCTTACGTCGAACTGCTCGACAAAAAGAACGGCGGCAAGAGCCTCGGCACGTACCTCTTGTGGGTCGCACTTTCCGGCCCGCAGCAGCTTCCCGAAATCGACGGCAAGTCGTACGGCGTGTGGCTCCGCTTCCAGCGTGATTACAAGCCGTACTCGATCACGGCCAAAGAGGTTCGCGCCGATCACTACGTCGCCAGCAGCCGACCCAAGAATTACTCGTCGCGGATTCAAGTCGTCGACCCGACGCGGTCCGTCGACCGCGAAGAGCTGATCAAGATGAACAACCCGATGCGTTTCGCCGGCGAAACGTTTTACCAAAGCGGCTACAACGAAATCGGCGGCCAGCGGATCACGACGCTGCAAGTCGTCGACAACGTCGGCTGGATGCTGCCGTACATGGCCTGCATGATCGTCGGCGTCGGCATGCTCGCCCAATTCGGCGGCGTGCTCGGTCGCTTCCTCGATCGCCGGCAACGTGATGCCGATTACGCCGTCGAAGCGCAAGAAGCCGAACGCCAAGGCAAACGCCCCAAAACGCACGAGCATTTTCATGTCGAGGCTCCGCGCCGCACGAAGGGGCCGCAACCGGCAACGTCCGCAACCACGGGCAAAGCGCCCGGCGGTTGGATTCTGCCGGTCGTCGTCGGGGGCGTGCTCTTGGCGTTCTTCGGTTACACGCTGAAGCCGACCAAGCCCGACGATCGCGGCATGGACCTCGCCGCGTTCGGCAAGCTGCCGATCGCCGCCGATGCCCGCGTGAAGCCGTACGACGCGCTGGCGCGAAGTTCGCTCGTGGTTCTGTCGCAGAAGCAAACGGTTCGTCAGCCTTTGGCCGTGGGCGTTGATCCCGACGTCGAACAGAAAGAGATTCTCGAAGGCAAGCGCGAGCGGAGGCCCCTCTATCCCGCGACGCGTTGGTTGCTCGACTTGATGACCAACAATCCCGACGCCGAGCGTTACAAAATCTTCCGCATCGAGAACGAAGACGTCGTCAAGGCGCTCGGCCTGAAGACCGACCCGAACCTGCTGTACTCGTGGGAAGAATTGCTCACGAAGAAACGCCCCGCAAGCGAGCCCGACGGCCGCGAGATGCTGGAACTCGAATATCAGTTCGAGCAACTCGCGAAGAAAAACAAAGACGACTCCGGCCCGTTCGAGCGCGAACTCGGCGAGTTGGAAACGCGGGTCAACTCGTATCGGTTGCTGACGTTCGCCTTCGACGATCCGGCCAAGACGCTTTCGTTCGACGCCGAAAAATTGCTAGACGATCCGAACGCCTTGGAGCGCAAGGTCGGTGAGAACTCGATTCGCTTGCTCGAAATGCTCAGCGACTCGATTCGCATGAAGGAGGCCGAACGCAAACCGGCGATGGCCGTGCATCTCGACGGCGGCAATTGGGAAACGTTGCACGACGCCAATCTGCGCCGCTACATCAACAACCCGGCCAACAAGCTGCAGGTCGACATGCTCAAGTCGGGCATCGACCTAGTGATGGAGCGCGTGACCGAACTCGCCAACGATCCGGGGATCGACGAAGCATCGCTGGCTCGGCTCCGTCGCGCGGCCACGGCGGCGCTGAAGTTCAACGAACTCTACGAGGCCCGTGATCTCACAAAGCCGGCCGCAGATTCCGCGGGAGCGCAGAAGCTGTTCGCCGTGCTGGATGCTTATCGCGCCGGCAGCGGCGAGAAGTTCAATGCGGCCGTAGCCGATTATCGCGCCTACGTCGAGCAATCGCCGCCGGCGGAATACGATCGCAAACGCAGCGATCTCGAAGCGTTTTTGCTCCGTACGGAACCGTTCTTCTGGTGCTCGTACGTCTTCCTCGCGGCGCTGCTCTTCAACATCGCCGCGTGGCTGTTCCGTCCGCAGGCCATGAACCGCATTTCGCTGTGGATCACGGGGATAACCTTCGCCTACTACGTTGCGGCGCTCGTCTTGCGGATGTACGTCACGCAGCGGCCGCCGGTAGTGAACTTGTACTCGTCGGCCGTCTTCATCGGCGGCACGGCCGTATTGCTCGGCCTGCTAGTCGATCGCGTCTACCGCAACGGCATCGGGCTCATCGCCGCGTCGATGGCCGGTTTCGGCGGCTTGCAGATCGCCCACTTGCTCTCGCGGCAGGGGGACACGATCGAGAACCTGCAAGCCGTGCTCGATACGCAGTTCTGGCTCACGACGCACGTCGTCTGCATTACGCTCGGCTACATGGCGACCTTCTTTGCCGGCATTCTCGGCGTGGTCTACATCGCCCGCGGCGTGCTGACGACCGGGCTCGATAAGAACACGGGCAAAGACATTTCGCGGATGATTTACGGCTCGGTGTGCTTTGCGCTCTTCCTCAGCTTCGTGGGCACGGTGCTCGGCGGACTTTGGGCCGACGACTCTTGGGGCCGGTTCTGGGGCTGGGATCCGAAGGAAAACGGGGCGCTGATCATCGTGCTCTGGAACGCGCTGCTGCTGCATGCCCGCTGGGACGGCATGATCAAAGACCGCGGCATGGCGGTCTTGGCCGTGGCCGGCAACATCACCACGAGTTGGTCGTGGTTCGGCGTCAATCAACTCGGCGTCGGCCTCCACGCCTACGGCTTCAGCAAAGAGCTGCGGATGTTCCTCAGCTTCATCGTCATCGGCTCGCTGGTGACGATCGTCGTGGGGCTGCTGCCAAAGACGATCTGGGGCAGCCGCAAGGAACTCTCGACGACGTAGCGTCTAAAGCTTGCCTGATCGTGTTGCACGGGGTGGCTGGGGCTGGAGCGTACTCGCGAAGCCCCAGTAACTGGGGCACCGCTGCGCTATGCCCCAGCCACCAGTAAAGCGCTTTATCGACGCTCCACTTCGCCGCCAGGATCGCGCAGTCGCAACCGAGGTTGCAGCGCCTGGGAAGATTCGCCGGCTGGCGCACTCCGTGGCGGGCTCATCTCCGGCAACGGCAACACGCCCATGAGTCCCGAGGTCGTACCGGCGAGCGGCACCAAGAGTTCGCGCTCCGGCGCGAGGGCCCGCAACAGATTCGCCGGCGATTGCGGCACGTTCGGCGGCGCGGTCCAGTAGGCCGTCGTGCGATGCCAGAGTAGCGCCTCGGGCCGGCTCGCGTCGCGCTGCAGGATGCGGAGGCCGTCGGCGTCGAGCGCGAAATCCAAGTCGAGCTTGTCGAAGAGCAGGGGGGCGTGGGCCGACGGCATGCCGCGCGGATCGCCGAGCCCCAAATGTTCGATGCCCGCGGCCACCAAGCCGCCGCTGATTTGACCGGGCCCGGCCGTCACGCCGCCGCGCATCCGCACGATGCGTCCGGCCTGCAACTCGGCCCAGGTGATGCGCAGGTCGCCGTCGGCCCAAATCTGCTGCGACGAATGCGGCCCGAGCAACCGCTGGAAGTCGACGTCGCGGAGGCTGCCGGCGATCACGCCTTCCCAACCTTGCGGCGCGTGCTTGAGTTTCAAGCGCCCGTCGAGCCGCGCGCTGGGGCCGAGCTGCGCCGCGGCCGGAATCAAAGGCGCGATCATCGCGGCAGGCAGCGGCATCGCGCCGGTGTCGAGTTCTACCGTGGTTTCGGCGCCGCCGCTCGTGCCGGTGCGCGCGAGCCGCAGTGAAGCGGGCACATCTCGTTCGATCGGCTTCTGCAAATCAAAGGTACGAAAGTTCACGAGCAGGTGCCGGCCCGATTCCGTCGGGCCCAGCACGGCTTCAAAGTGCGTGAGCGTTTGGGCTTCGCCGCCGGCGTGCCACGTCAACTGATCGATTTCGACGCCGAGCCGCGTTTCGGCGTCCGGGAGTTCGCGCTTCAGCCGGCGTTCGAGAGCCGCGAAGAGTCGCGAGCCGTCGTCGGCGAATACTTCCGCTTCGCCGGCGGCCAGTTGCAGCCCGTCGCCCGCCGGTTCCGCTTCTACGCGCGTCACCGCAAGCACCGGCTTGTCCGTTTCCGGGTCGTACGCACGCAGGCCTTCCAGCAGCACCAGGCCCGGCTGCGGATAGCGGATGGCTTCGAGCGTGACCCGCATCCCCAAGGCGGCGCCGATCCGCTCTTCGGCGGCCCGTCGATGGCCGTCGGTGCGTAAAGAATACGACCACGCCCCGATCGCCGCCGTGGGCAATAGGCAAACTAGCCAGAACAGCGCACGCAACAAGGCGCGGCGTTGGGCGTCGTGCATGGTCGTCGATCTCCGCTTCCTTGCGGACGACGCCGGCTCCGTGCCGACGCCGCATCAAACCTATTTGTCTTCCTAACGAACTTGTCGTCCTGACGAACTATCGCTCGCGAGCCATCTTCAAAAACAATTCGTACCGAGCCTGCATTTCCGTCAGGCTATCGTTGCCGAACTTCTCGCACACGGCCTCGGCCACCGAAAACGCCACGACGTTTTCCAAGATCACGCCCGCGGCCGGCACGGCGCAGACGTCGCTCCGCTCGTAGTTGGCCGCCTCGGTTTCCTTCGTCGCAAGGTTCACGCTCTCCAGCGCCTTGCGCAACGTGCTGATCGGTTTTTTGGCGGCTCGCACGACGAGCGGCTGCCCGTTGGTCATCCCCGCTTCTAGGCCGCCGGCGTTATTCGTCGGCCGCGTGTACCCGAGCGACGGCGTGTCGGCCTGCGCAGCGTCGTAATGGATCGGGTCGTGAACTTCCGAGCCGCGTCGCCGGGCCGTTTCAAAGCCCATGCCGATCTCCACGCCCTTGATCGCCTGCACGGCCATCACGGCCTGCGCGATGCGGCCGTCGAGCTTGCGGTCCCATTGAGCATGGGTGCCGAGTCCGAACGGCAATCCCTCGACGCGAATCTCCAGGATGCCGCCGAGCGTGTCCCCTTCTTTGCCCGTCTGGTCGATGAGCCGCTTGACCTCTTCATCTTGCGCCGGGTTCAGCGAGTAGATCTCGCTCGCGTCGCGCAGCTTGCGTTGTTCGTCCAAGGTGCCGGGCTGCGGTTCCAAGCGAATGCCGCCGAGTTCCAGCGTGTAGCCGAATACTTCAATGCCGAACGCCTTCAAGAGTTGCTTGGCCAGCGCACCGGCCGCCACGCGCACGGTCGTCTCCCGCGCGCTGGCCCGTTCGAGCACGCCGCGGATCGACCCCAAGTATTTAATCGCACCGGTCAGGTCGCCGTGCCCGGGGCGCGGACGTTGCAAGTCTTCGAGCCGTTCGAGCTTGTAGTCTTTGTTGATGACTTCGAGCGCCACCGGGCTGCCGATCGAGCGGCCTTGCCAGATGCCCGACTTCACGTCGACGCGATCGGTTTCGATGCGCTGCCGACCGCCGCGACCGTAGCCCCCTTGGCGTCGGGCCAACTCGCGGTCGATTTCCTCGGTGCGAATCTCCACGCCGGCCGGAAACCCGTCGACCAGGGCCAGTAGGGCCTTCCCGTGACTTTCTCCGGCGGTCCAATAACGCAGCATCACAAACTCAAACGACACAAAGGGCTTAGCTCAGGTGCACGGCGCACTCTAGAGCCCGTCTATTTTAGTTGCCGGGGGCGGGCGACGGTAGGTCGATTGCAGGCCGTGAAAGCGCTGCCGGCGGCGGAAAATCGCGAGTTTTTACTCGTCGTTCGATTCGATGATCGCTCGCAGGTCCTTCCAGGCTGCTTCTTCTTCCGGACGATTCCAATCAACTGCTAGGGCCCGCTCGCTCAGCAGGGTGAGTTCGTTCTGGACGGGTTCGAGAGATTCATCTGACATACGAACATCCTTACTTCCACCCAAACTCCCGCCCCGTCAGCTTCTCAAACGCCTCCACGTACTTCGCCCGCGTGTTGCGCACGACGTCGTCCGGCAGGGCCGGCGGCGGGCTGTTTTTGTCCCAGCCGGAAGTCTCCAGCCAGTCGCGCACAAACTGCTTATCGTACGACGGCTGACCGTGCCCCGGCTCGTAAAGTTCCACCGGCCAAAATCTCGAGCTGTCCGGCGTCATCACTTCGTCTATCAAAATCAAACCGTCATCGGCTTGCCCCAATTCGAACTTCGTGTCGGCGATGATGATGCCGCGGGCCAGCGCGTATTCCGCGCCGCGAAGGTAAACGTCGATGCTCCGCCGCCGCAGCTCATCGGCCGTGTGCGTGCCGACGGCGTCGCACATCTGTTGAAAGGAAATGTTCTCGTCGTGCCCGCTCTCGGCCTTCGTCGCCGGAGTAAAAATCGGCTCGGGCAGCCGATCGCTTTCGACCAAGCCAGGCGGGAGCGTGATGCCGCAGACGGTGCCGCTCTTCTGATATTCCTTCCAGCCCGAGCCGGAGAGATACCCGCGGACGACGCATTCGATCGGCACGACTTTGGTCTTGCGCACGACCATCGTGCGGCCGCGGAGCGACTCGAGGTCGACGCCCGCCGGCAGCCCGGCCGTCGCCGGATCGAGCGAGAGCAGATGGTGTGCCCCGCCGAGCAGGTCGAACCAAAACGCGCTCAGTTGCGTGAGCACCCGCCCTTTGTCCGGGATGCGAGTCGGCAGAATCCAGTCGAAGGCGCTGATGCGGTCGCTGGCCACGAGCAGCAGCCGGTCGCCGAGGTCGTAAACGTCGCGCACCTTCCCATGACGCACGGGCACCGACGGGATGGCCACTTCCGGAACGACGGACGACGACATGGCGAAGGCTCGCAAACGGGGCGGAAAGCCGAGGATTATAGCAGAGTCGCGTGCCATGCCGTCACGGCGCAGCCGGGTCGGCATGTGAAGCGGCCGCCGAACATGCCGACCTCGCCTGCGGCGATGACGGCATGGCACGAGCCTCATTCGTCCCGACGGTATAGCACAACGCCCCGTCGATTTGACGAAAACCCGGACTATTGCTAGCGTTAAGGTAGTTTTCGGGCGTCTTCCTCGGTGAAGAAACAAGAGTTGGGAGGGCGCCGGCCGCGCCTGTGCGCACGCCGTGGCTATTGATCGCCGCCGCGTTCAGCTGCACGCGCCGTCTCCTGTTTCCTCTCGCCCCATATAGTTCATTGACCAACAACGACGGACCCGAGCCGCACGACCCGAACTTTCAATCTGGTGATCGCCCCCCGCGCCGCCGCCGACGCGGAGGACGCGGCCGCAATCGCGGCGGCCATTCTTCTTCCGGCGGTTCAGCTGCCGGGCAACCTCCCGTCGAAGGCGCATCGCACGACGACGCCGGCTTCGACGACGGGCCCGCGAGCACTCCGCCGCCAGCCCGCGAGCGCGGCGGGCGACCGCAGGGTGGCG
>JAFLCO010000191.1 GCA_017303535.1 Planctomycetota bacterium | reverse complement strand
CCGACGGTGCCTGCCAATGAAGTGGTGCCGCCTACGACGCCGCCGGCATTCGATCAACCGGCGAGCCCGTCGTAGGAGTTACTTCGCCACATCCACGAAGTGCGACAGCACTTCCGGCAGCCGCGCGAAGAACTGACCGTTAGAAAATACGGCGTCGCAGCCCGAGGTTTCGGCCTCTTCCAAGAGTTCGCCGTGTACGTGCGGGCCGAAAGCGATGATCCGCGGCCGCGTCTTGAGGGCTGTGCGAATCTTCGGCACCAGGACCGACGGTTCGATGCCGGGCGTCGTTAGATCCACGGCCACGAGCCGCGTGCCTTCGACGAGCTTGTCCGAAAGTGCCGCCGGGCTCATCGCCGTCGCGCAGGGAACACCGATCTGTGCCGCCGCTCCGGAGATCCGCGACATGAACATCATGTCGCTGCAGAGAAGTACGATCGCCATAGTTCTTCCGTGATACGAGAAACACACGGATCGCGAGCGATCCGGCTAAACGGTCCCTTCAAGAAAACGTCACACGGCTTCCGGTCCTTCGAGGCCGTCGCTCATGCGAATCACGCGCTCCATCGGCAGCACGAAGATCTTGCCGTCGCCGATCGAGCCTTCCGGCCCTGTACGCGCAACATGCTGCAAAGTTTCGAGCGTGCGATCGAGGAAGTCGTCGTTGACGACGATCTCCACCGCGACTTTTCGCAGCAAATTGGATTTGTACTCGTTCCCCCGATAAAGCTCGGTCTGCCCGCGCTGCCGGCCGTAGCCTTGAGCGTCGCTAACCGTCATTCGCGTCACTTCGATATTCACCAAGGCCTCGCGCACGGCCTTGAGCTTCGTAGGCTGAATGATGGCGACGACGAGCTTCACGCGAACACTCTCGGCTCAATCGAAAGACGGCGAACGAAGACGATCAAACGATACTGGTTCAGGATAACTCGCGCCGCACAAAGCAACAAGCCGCGCGAGTCCTAAGACCCACGCGGCTTGGAGCGTGCGGGAAGTTTTAAGAGCCGCCGCGGTTACGGGCGGGTCGTCGTGAGTTGCGCAGCGAGCACCTTCTGAATGCGCTCGCGCGATTCGGTGAGATGGGCCGACGTGTAAGCGTCGAGTTCGACGTCGCCATCGAGCACCTTCGTCATCGAGGCCTCGAGTTTTTTCAGCTCGGCATAGGCCAGGCTCTGCACGTCTTCCGGGACGCTGCTCGAACTGCTCAGGCTCATGCTTCCGCCCGAGCCGCCCATGAGGGCCAGCAGGGCCGACGAACCTTGCGGACCAAGGGCCAAGTTGCTGAGCCGCTTCAGATACGTACGCTGCAAGTTGCGGCGGACGCTGCTGATCGCCGGCTTGCGGTTCGTGTACTCGCCGGCCTTGATCGTGCCGAGTTCCGAGTAGATCGACTTGGTCAGCGTGTCGATCAATTCGGCGACCGTGAGCACGTCCTTATCGGCGTCGACCTTGAGTTCCGCATCGTGCAGGCGCTTGAGCGTCAGCGACGAAAGGAGTTGATCGAGTACCCGCTGCTGCCACATCAGAATGACGTCGTGAACGGCGTAGTCCGTCCGTTCCGGTTCGCGCACGCCCCAATGACTCCACCGCGTCGCGGCGAGGTAGTTATAAAGGCTCGGCGGAAACGCAAACGGCTTGTCGTCGAACACCCGCTCACTGATGAGCTTCAGTGCGGCCCGTTGCTTGTCGGCCGGCACGATTTCAAACGGCGGACGGCCGTTCGGGTCGCCTTTGTGGTCGCGGTTCACGTAGAGCCCGCCCACGTAGCGCGAAGCGAAGAAGAGCGATGATCCATAGTTGCCGAGCAGTACGCCGAACGCTTGGCGAGCCCGTTGGTAACCTTCGCCGTCTTTGGTAACCCGCTCGACGACGTCGGGGATCAACTGTTCGATCATCTCGCTACGCGCCTTGGCGTAGTCGAGCGGTTCCTTGCCGAAGTCGAAGCGGTTAACCAGCGGGTCGGGATCGATGCCGCGGGTATCTTCGTCCGTCGCAAACGCCAAAGCCGGCTCGGCCGAACGCGAAGCGATCTTCTTCAAGCCGGCGGCTTCTTCACCGCCGCTGAACGGCTTGTAGCCGTATTCGATGGCCCAATAGTCGTACGGGCCGATCGTGAGCGAATAGTAATCGCCTTGCTTCTTGCCCTTGGCGGCGATGTTCGTGGGGTTGTAATCCATGACCGATGACGCCAGGCCGACGTCTTTCGTCTTGTCGGTGTCGTGCAGTTCGTCGACCTTCAAAAGCGTGCTGGCCTTGAAATTGTGCCGCAGACCGAGCGTGTGGCCGACTTCGTGCATGGCCACTTCTTTGAGTCCCTGCATGATCATCTTATTTTCTTCCTTGGCGGCTTCGGCCGGATCGGCCTTCGTGGCCGCCAGCATCGTGCTGCCGAGCGCCAACTCACGCGACATACCGGTGTGCAATTCGCAACGGCACATCAGGCTGTGACGGTGCGACGTCGGCAAACCGGCGATCATCGCGCGATATTCGTCGATGTCGATTGGTCCGCCCGTCATGGCGGCGATGCTCTTGGGCGTGAACGTTTCCATTTCGGTTTTCCAGAACCGAATGAAGTCGGCGTCAAAGATGATGTCGGCGTCGAGAATCTGGCCGGTCAGCGGATTCACGCGGCTCGGGCCCATGGCGAAACCTGCGCCCGAGGTGATCCAGCGGAACGTGTTGTAGTTGATGTCTTCCGGATCCCAATCGGCGTTGTCGGGCTGTTGGCGAACTTCGACGGCGTTGACGATACCCGCTTTTTCGAAGGCCTTATTCCATTCGAGGATGCCGTCGGAGATAGCTTTGCGATATTGAAACGGCACCGTCTTTTCGATCCAAAACACGACCGGCTTCTTCGGCGGCGACATCTCGGCCGAAGGATCGGCCTTTTGCAGATCCCAGCGGTTGATGTAGCGGACGAAGTTGTCGTCGGTGCCTTTCTTCGAGTAGTCCTTCAGCACCGTGAGAAAGTAGCCGATGCGATCGTCGGCCACGCGCGGCTGGTAACCGGTGTCGGGTAGGGCACTGATCGAGTAATGCACGTTGATCGTGGCACTGCGGGCGTCGGGCACAGTGTCAAGTTGAACGTTCGGCGAAATGCTATACGCTGCGGCCACTTCGAGTTCGATGTTGTCTTTGAAGCCTTTGACGGCGGCCCAGGTCGACTTCGACGGCGAAAACTGGAAACCGGGCTGAACGCTGCTAATCTGCGGCAAGTCGCTCATGAAAATCTGCGAAAAGTCGACGATCGCCCCGCCGCGCGGCCCCATCGTGATGATCGGCAAGCTGTACAGAACGCTATCCGTATAAGCGAAGCGAACAGCGGATTCCTCCGGAGTTCCCTTGGCGGCGCGGAAGCGGATGTTGCGGCGCACGACATGGATGTTGTCGTCGACCTTGCGAAACTGCCAGAGCCAGTCGTCGCCGAAACCCCACGACATGCCGCCGAGCAGTTGACCTTCGCCGATGCCGCGAGCGATCGAGATCAGTACGATCAGGTCACGGTTCATCGCGCCGCCGTCGAGTTCGGCGAGCAGGCGATTTTCTTTGCGGTAGAGCTTGATCAGGCCGTCGATCGGCGTGAAATCTTTCAGCACCGTCGCATGTGGCGGATATTTTGAGGCCGGAGCCGAGGCACTCGACGAAGACGCAGCGGACGGAGCCGATTTCCCTTCCGCTTCCTCGTCCTTGTCCGCCTTGACGGACGGCGTCGAACTCTCGGAGGCGGCCGGTTTCGGTTCGTCGGCGGCTTGGGCGCGAGAAGCAGTGCCGACGATTGGCAAGGTCGACCAGGCGGCGAGCAACGACGCGGCAAACAAACGCTTCATAGCAACCTCGTGGTGTTCTCTCGTACGCGCAGGCTTACGATGGATGGTTGTCCGGCAACCGTTAAATCTTGCGAACATTACCGAGTCGAGCACTCAAATCGTGGCCCAACTCGGTTTCTTAGCCCGTAAAATATACCCCAACTTACCCGGGTTGCGAATTAGCAACATTCGGAACGCTTTACCTGGTCGGATTCACCGGTTCGATTGTCACGCTTTGGCCGATTATTACGGACGGACCGTTTTCGACCTTCCGATAGACAGGCCAATGACGCCGGAACAACTGGCTGCGATCGCCGCAAGTTTCGCCGGGCTACCTCGGCCCAGCGGCGTCCCCACGCGTCATTTCGGCAGCGGCTTGAGCGGCGCGGAAATTTGGCGGCTTCCGACGGCCGGCGGCGATTTTGCCTTGAAGGCTTGGCCCAATGAGTTCACTACGGCAGACCGGCCGGAGTGGATCGCGCAGCAATTGCGTGCGACCCGAGCCTCCGGAAGCCTTTTGCTGCCGGTTCCTCTGGCGACTTCGGACGACGTCAGGCGATCATGCGTCTTGGCTTACGGACGGCTATGGCAATGCGAACCGTGGCTCCCCGGTCGGTCCGAACTTGCAACAAAGACCGACGCCGCCATTTTAGAAGTCGCGTTTGCAGCCCTCGCAGAACTGCACGCCGCGTTGCGCAGCGGCGCGGAACGAGAGTGCCGCCGCAACGTTTCTCCTGCAATCGCCAAACGCCGAGAGGTTTGGAACGAAGCGGCCGGCGGCGGTTGGGATGAAGTGCGACGGGCCATCGAGCGAACGCCCGACGAAGGTGAGCATCGCGCGGCCGACCAATGGTCGCTCGCTTGGCGAAAACTCTCGTCGTCGGTCGACGCAATGCTTGAGTTGTGCGAGCGCGGCGAGTTTGCTTTACAAGTCGTGCATGGCGACCTGCATGCGGAGCATGTCTTATTCGACGCGGGTCGAGTGAGCGGATTCATCGACTTCAGCGCGGCAGCGGTCGATAGCAGAGCGCTCGATATCGCGAGATTACTGGGTAGCACCGCCGGCGACGATGCCGAATTTCGTCGTATAGCTCTTTCGGCCTACCGCGAAGCCGCGAAATCAAGCAGCGGCTTATCCGTTGAAGAAGATGTACTCGTCGATGTCTTCGACCGTTCGGCGACGCTTTTGGCACCTTACCGCTGGTTCCGCTGGATATACGTGGAGAATCAGACGTTTGCAAACGCGAAATTGGTCGCCTCGCGCCGGCGGCGGCTCATGGATCGGTTGCGAAAAATGGCTGAAACGTCGTGAGCGGCCACGGCATCTAATCCGCGTTGACCCATGATTTTTGGCCGGGGTAAAATGCGGCGACCTCTGCACTTTAGAATTCGGAAGGAACGGAGCGCATGAACGATAAGGGACTTCGCCGCTTAGGTGCCGGTTTGGCCGTCGCGATCGGGCTGCTAGCGAGCGTGGCCGGAATGTCGGCGCGCGCCCAGGACAATTTCTTCCAGCCGATCGAAGCGGGAGGTGGAGTTCCGGAGGGGCCGGTCGTTAAAGTCACGGCGTTCTTTACGGAACCGGATGCGAGCGGCAAGGGAAGCACGCTCCACGTGACCGCCCAGATCGAGCCAAATTGGCATATTTATTCGCTCACGCAAGCTCCGGGCGGACCGGTGCCGACTTCCATCAAGACGACGCCCGCGGCAGGCGTAACCGTCGGCAAGTTTACGTCTTTGCTCAAGCCGCATGAATCAAAAGAGCCGGCGTTCGATGATATGGTCGTCGAGACCCACGAGCACTTGGCCCGCTGGACGGCTCCGATCGAGTTCGCTTCGGGAGTCGATCCCACGAAGCTCGAGTTGAAAGGCACCGTATTCGCCCAGGCTTGTGCGAACGTGTGTTTGCCGCCGCAGGATTACAAGTTTACGGCGGCCCTCGGTAAGGAGGCGGCCTCGACGTCGCCGGCGCCTTCCACCGGCGGCTCCGTTTATCCTGACTCAGCTATCTCGACGACCGCCACCGTGAGTGCGGCACCGCCGATGCCCGGAGGTTCCGGCGGGCCACCATCGCCGAGCGTCGTCGGCGGATTGCCTGCAGGGATGGCGAAATTGCTGGAGTCTGCGCCGGTCGCGGACGGTCAATATGTGCCGCGCGTTTCCAAACTGAAGCTGTCGGCCGCTCTGATCCCGGCCGTGGTGCAGCCGGGGCAAAAGGCTCGGCTCGCCGTCACGATGACGCCTGAGCCGGAGTGGCACGTTTACTACGCGATTGCCGCTCCGTTGCCGGCGAGCGGAAATCAAGCGACCTCGCTGGTATTCAACCAAACCTCCGGCTTAGAGGGGGGCTTTCTGGCGACGAACCAGACGCCGGTCAGCGAGCATCTCGGAGAGACGTCGTCGATTCCCTATTACGAAAAGTCGGTCACTTGGAACGCCGAGATTGATATTCCGGCTGACGCGAAGCCGGGCGAGTATCCGTTGACGGGAACACTGGGATTTCAGACTTGCCGAGGGAAAAATTGCCTAGCGCCGGAAGCGGTCAAATGGGAAACTTCGTTGATCGTGGCGGCATCCGCACCGGCTGACGCTCCCCCGTCGAAGCCAGTGCGATTTGTCGAGCCCGTAGCCTACCGTGAGCACGTGAAGGCGTTTAACGACGTCGTGATGAAATCTTCCGAACCGGTTGATCCGGCCGCCGGGGACGCAGCCGTCGACCTTACGAAGTTGCAGGTCGACAGCGTCTCCGAGAGTGCGTCGCTGCCGTGGATGCTGCTCGTCGCATTTGGTGCGGGCTTCATCCTGAACTTCATGCCGTGCGTGCTGCCCGTCATCGGTTTGAAGGTGCTATCGTTCGTCGAGCAAAGCGGCAACGACCGCCGACGCATTCTAACGCTCAATGCATGGTATGCGCTGGGAATGTTGGTGGTGTTTTGGGTGCTGGCCACGTTGCCGGTCGTGCTGCGGGCGTCGTTTAATCAATCGTTCGGTTGGGGACAGCAGTTCAGCTTTGACGGATTCAATATCACGCTTACGGCCATCGTATTCGTGATGGCGCTCAGCTTTCTTGGCGTTTGGGAAATACCGATCCCGGGTTTCGCAGGCGGCCACTCCGCGCAGAAAGTCGCAGAGAAGGAGGGCGCTTCCGGGGCCTTCGTTAAAGGCATTATCACAACGCTTTTGGCTACGCCCTGCAGCGGTCCCGGCCTTGCCACGGCGGTGGGATTCGCACTTCGTGAAAACATTTTCGTCACGTATTCGATTTTTACGGCCATGGGGCTCGGCATGGCTGCGCCTTATTTGGCGATCGGTGCAAAGCCGTCGCTGTTGAAGTGGCTTCCTCGTCCGGGCGAATGGATGGATACGTTCAAACAGATCATGGGGTTTGTCTTGCTGGGCACCGTCGTGTGGCTGCTCATGGCGCTACCGGTTGCTCGCTTGATTCCGACGATCGCTTTTCTGTTTGGGTTATGGGCCGCCTGCTGGTGGATCGGTCGAGTGCCGGTTTACGCCGAAACGTCACAAAAAATTGCGGCCTGGGCGCAAGCGACGGCTTGGAGCGCGGTGCTTGGCTGGTTCGCTTATGCGCAATTGCAAGCCGTCATCGATCATCGCGTCGAACGCTTCGTCGACTCGCAGCTCGCCGACCGTCTCAAGAGTACGAACGTCGCCGCCGCTCAGAAAGAAGCGAGTGGCGATACCTTACCTTGGCGACAGTTTACGATCTCGGGTTTGGAGCAATCTTTACGAGACGGTCAAACCGTCATGGTCGACTTTACCGCTGATTGGTGTCTGACTTGCAAGGTTCTCAAGGCCGCGAATCTCGACGTGGCGGGAACCAAGCAAGTCGTGGAAGAACTCGGGGTGACGACCTACGAAGCCGACATGACGAGTTGGCCGCCGGAACTCGCGGCGCTCTTGGAAAAACTCAATCAGCGCAGCGTGCCGGTCATCGCGATCTTCTCGGCAGAACGACCGAACCAGCCGATCGTCTTCGGCGACGGCTATACGCAGAACCAAATCTTAGAGGCCCTCCGCAAGGCCGGACCTTCCAAGGGCAAAGGAGACGTGAAAATCACAATGCGCTGAGGGCGGCGAGCGGCCGCATCTGGCGCACTTCGCAGTTACGCCCAAACCACCCCTTCGCCGCCGGCGACGATTTCGCCGATCGGGAAGCTTTCAACTCCGCAGTCTTGCAACTGGCTGCGGATGCTGTCGGCGTAGTACGAACTGACGACGAGCGTCAGGCCGATGCCCATGTTGAACACGCGATCCATTTCATCGGCTTCGATTTCGCCGAGTTTCTGCAACCACGGGAACACCGGCGGAATCGGCCAATCGTAGCGGCGAATCCGGGCATGGCAGCCTGCAGGAATAATTCGCTCCAGATTGCCCTGCAAGCCGCCGCCGGTGATGTGGGCGATACCGTGCACGACGTGCTTCTTCGCGTAATGCGCAAGCACTTTGCGAACCGGCTTCACGTAGATCCGCGTCGGTTCCAGCAAGGCCTCGCCGACGGTGCGGCCGAGTTCGGGCACGTGGTCGTCGACCTTATGTTTGCCGATGTCGAAGGCCACGCGGCGCACGAGGCTGTAGCCGTTGGAATGGCAGCCGCTTGAAGCGAGGCCGAGCACGACGTCGCCCGGCGTGATTTGTTTGCCGTCGATGACGCCCTTGCGCTCGACGACGCCGACGCAAAAGCCGGCGAGGTCATAGTCGCCGCGGGCATAAATGTCGGGCATGATCGCCGTCTCGCCGCCGAGCAGCGCGCAATCGGCTTGCAAGCAACCGTCGGTCACCCCTTTGACGATCTGCTCGAGCCGCACCGGATCGTCGTGCGACATCGCGATGTAGTCCAAAAAGAAAAGCGGCTCGGCGCCGACGCACAGCGCATCGTTGACGCTCATCGCCACCAAGTCGATACCGACCGTCTCGTGCCGGTCGCAATGCATGGCGACCTTGAGCTTCGTGCCGACGCCATCGGTGCAGCTCACGAGCACCGGGTCTTGATACTTCCGGGCGAACAGCGGCCCGGCGAAGTCGAGCGAAAACAGGCCTGCGAAGCCGCCGTCGAGCGGGACGACGCGCGGGGTTTGCGTGCGGTGCAGCAGTCGCGGTAGCCGAGCCATCGCCTGGTCGTAAACTTCCAGGTCGACCCCGGCATCCTTGTATGTGGCCTTCGCCATGAGTATCGACCGCTCCCGCCGCGATAAAAGCGAGATTTTAGAAGCCGCCGGCAAGGATTGTCAAACCGCCGGGATCGTCCGGCAAAAGACGGCCCGCGTGCGCCTTGACAGTCGCCGCGCGAGGCAATCAGACTGTGCGCTGCCGTGTCTTCCGCCTTTTCGCCCGACCTGTGAGGTTTTCCGTGTCGCAGCATCGCCGCCGTTCGTCGTTCTTGGCTCCCGCCGGATTTTTGTTGTCTGCCGTCGGCGCCGTTGGTTTAGTGTTTGCCGAGCCGCCTGCTCAACCGGCGTTGTCGACGATCGTGCCTGCCGCCGATTTGGAAGTGGCCGCGACGAACTACCTGACGAAGATCGCGGGCTTCATGGCCGACGAAGCGAGCTACACAAAGAATCAAGAACAACTCGCTCAAAAGGCGAATGCCCTCGTCGCGCTGGCCCAATCGCTCGGGCTGCACGACGGATCGAGCAAGCTTAAGGCCGCAGCGTCGGACGTCATGAACGCCGGCCGCGAGTTGTCGCGCGCGAAAGAGTTTGCCGCGGCGAAAGCAGCCCACGACAAGGTGACGGCCGCGATCGCCGGCTCGCCTGCAGCCGGGGCTCCGAAGTGGGAGAAGTTCGCGTCGCTCGGCAAGCTCATGCACGAGACGGCCGAAGTGAATAGCCGGCTACGTCGCAACGTGCGCCGGTTCGATCGCACTAAGGACGATAGCGCCGAGGGGGCCGCCGTGCTCGCGGCCTTCGCACAAGCCACGATCTACGACACGCACGAAGTGAAGAACCCGGCCGACCTACCGAAGTGGTACGCGATGGCCGTCGAAATGCGCGACGCAGCCGCGGAACTTTCGAAGACCGCCCACGCGGGAGACGAAGCGGGCTTTAAGAAGGCGCTGGACCGCCTAGGCAAAAGCTGCGACGACTGCCACGAAGTGTTTCACGCGGAGTAGGGCGACGCCATTCGGGGTTTTGCGGTACAACGCTAGTGCGGTAGAATTTAGAGGTTAACCGTCATCGACCGCGGGTGCGCAAATGAACCCTCAAGCTGAAACCGTCCTTGATGCGATTCTCCGGCTTTCCGTTGAAGACCGGTTAGAAATTGTCGAGGCCGTTGAGCGATCGCTGCCGCCGAATGAGCATCCGTTTTTGGAAGAGTGGCGTTCCGAAGTTCGGCGTCGTTCGGAAGAGTTGCGATCCGGCAAAGCAGCAGGCGTCGCCTGGGAAGAAGTTAAGCGCCGTGCCGACGAGATCACGCGTGGCTAGCTTGAAGTTTCACGAGGACGCGACCGCCGAGTATTTGGCATCGCTCATCTGGTACGCCGAGCGAAACAATGCCACGGCGATCGAGTTTCAAAATGCCGTCGAGACGGCCGTTCGTCGAATCATCGCTGCTCCCGAGAGTTTTCCGAGTTTCGACGTCGGGACGAGGTTCGTCATCGTAGATCGTTTCCCGTTCAGCATCATCTACGAACAAATTGAGGCAGCCATTCAAGTGGTCGCGGTCGCTCATTCGAGCCGGCGGCCCGGTTACTGGCGGTATCGAAGGTAAGAGTTCGCATGGACAAACGCGATAAGAAACGGGCCGACGTTCTAAAGCAGAAGTTGCAGAAGCTTCAGCAGTTGCTCTCCGCCGCAAAGGCGCAGATGGATGATCCGGTCGAGGTGCGTAGCCTCGAAAAGCAAACGGCCGAGGCGAAGGCGGAGCTTGAGAAGCTGAAATAATTCCGTGCATCGTTATACCCCTCACCCGTCGCAGCGGCATTGCCGGCGCGACCCCCTCTCCCACAAGGGGAGAGGGAAATTGGGAAACGCCCCACGCACAAAACAGACCGGCCGGAGGCTTCAGGGGTGAAGCTCCGGCCGGCCCGCCACATCGAAGTTTGGCGCGTGTCGACTCGGCGACACGTGTGTATAAGGTCAGCCTGCGGAAGGAGGTCGACTTCCGCGGGCTGCGCGGTTCACGACGCCGATCTGGTCCCGACCGTCACCATCCCAATCGCCGACGACGGGGGTGTGCTCGTCGTCGCCGAGTTGGTACGTAAGGTCATCCGGGCCCAAGCGTAGATCACCGGCTGTGTCGATTTGCCAAGTGCCGTTGCGATAGATTCCCAAATCGTCCCGGCCGTCGCGATTGAAGTCGCCGACGATCGGCGTGTCGCCCGGGTTGCCCATTCGCACGACGGCGTCGGCATGCGTAAAGCGGCGGTCCCCGTCAATGTCGAGCGTCCAGATGCCGTCGGCGAACACGCCGATGCGGTCGACGCCCGTGTTCGTCCAGTCGCCGACGACGGGCGTTCCCCGAGCCGGGCCGAACGAGAAGGCATCGCTCTTGCGGCTGCGAAGTTTTTGCTCGCCGCCGGCAAGAATGACGTCGGCTCGATTCGCGGACGCACTCCGCACGACGCCGAGATCGTCCTTGCCGTCGCCGTTCCAATCACCGACGATCGGTTGATCGCCGGGCCCACCCAGAGCGACGCACAAGTCGTCGGCGTCCCAATGGCTGTTGCCGTTGAAGTCGACATACCAGCGGCCATCGACATACATGGCCATCTCGTTCATACCGTCGCCGTTGAAATCGCCGGAGAGCGGCAGACCGTCGACAGGACCGAACGAAGTCTTGTAGACGTGCGGCGGGCGAACCATGCCGAGTTGCAAACTCCACTG
>JAFLCO010000190.1 GCA_017303535.1 Planctomycetota bacterium | reverse complement strand
CGGCCGACGTCAAAGGCATCGGGCTCTCGGGCCAAATGCACGGTAGCGTGTTCCTCGACAAGCAGAACCGCGTGATCCGGCGAGCCTTGCTCTGGAACGACCAGCGCACGACGGCCGAATGTGCCGGGATCGAAGAGCGTGCCGGCGGCCGTAAGAAGCTCATCAAGATGGTCGCCAATCCGGCGCTCACCGGCTTCACCGCGCCGAAAATTCTCTGGCTCCGCAATCACGAGCCGAAGCATTTCGACAAGCTGGCCAAAGTGCTACTGCCGAAGGACGAAATCCGCCGCCGCCTGACGGGCCAATACGCCACGGAAGTCAGCGACGCGAGCGGGATGCTGCTGTTAGACGTGGCCAATCGAAAATGGTCGAAGACGCTACTTTCCAAGCTGGAACTCGACGAAAGCCTGCTCGGCAAGGTACATGAATCGGAAGAAGTGACCGGCACGCTGACGGCCGCGGCAGCCGAGGAACTGGGGCTATCCACCGAATGCAAAGTGGTGGGAGGCGCGGGAGATTGCGCGGCCGGGGCCGTCGGCAACGGCATCGTCGAGTCGGGCGTGCTATCGACGTCGATCGGCACCAGCGGTGTGATGTTCGTCCATAGCGACGAGGTGAAGATCGACCCGGAAGGTCGCGTCCACACGTTCTGCCATGCGGTGCGCGGCAAGTGGCATTTGATGGGCGTCACGCTTTCGGCCGGCGGGTCGCTGCAATGGTTCCGCAACGCGCTCTGCCAGGAGCTTCATGCGGAAGCGAAGAAGAAGGGAATCGAACCGTACGACCTCATCACGAAGGAAGCGGCCGGCGTCGGGGCCGGCTCGGAGAAACTCTTCTTCTTGCCGTATCTCTCGGGCGAGCGCACGCCGCACGCCGACCCCAATGCCCGCGGCTGCTTCATCGGCCTCAACACCTCGCACGGCCGCGGCCATCTGACCCGCAGCATCATGGAAGGAGTGACGTACTCCCTGCGTGACGCGTTGGAAATCTTCCGTGAACTCAAGATTCCCGTGAAGCAAATCCGAGGCTCCGGCGGCGGCTCGCGCAGCCCGCTCTGGCGGCAGATTCAGGCCGACGTCTTCGGCCAGAAGGTCGTCACGCTCAATGCGGAAGAAGGCCCGGCGTACGGCGTGGCCCTGTTGGCCGCCGTCGGTTGCGGAGCGTTCAAGAATATCCAAGAGGCGTGCGCCGCGACGATTCGCGTGGAAAAAGAAACGGCGCCGCAGAAGTCCGCAGTGAAGACGTACGACGCCGCATTCCCGGAATATCAGCGGCTCTACCACTCGCTGCGGAAGGATTTCCGCAAGATCGCCGAACTCGTCTAAAACCCCGTAAATCGCGGCATTTCAGCATTCCGCCATGTGGCCAAAAACCGATTTGAACTGACGCCGTAAAAGTGGAAAATACGGGGTTGGTTCTTTGGCAATTTGACTCTCGTTCCCAGGCTCCGCCTCGGCAGATGTCACGTTAGACATCAACAGCGAGCCGGGGAGCATGAGCGACCGGAGTCTTTATAGCGCTGAGACTTGCGGCGATGGGTTAGAGGATCGGCCCCCTCATCCGCGGCTTCGCCGCACCTTCTCCCTCAAGAGGGAGAAGGGACTTTCTGCGCCGTCAAAAAATCGACGTAAGTCGCGCAAGCGAATCGGGACTTACGTCGACAGACCAATGTGCGCACGGCGGCGAAAGTGCGCACTACTTCGGGCACTTTGTGCGCGTCGGAGCGCTTACCAACAGGGGTGCGCACTCATTCGGAAGATCAGTGCGCAGTGCGCGGCCAGCTTTGAAACCGGGCGTCGTCGTAAGTCGCGCAAGCGAATCGACACTTACGTCAATTCTCCTAGCTCGGTTCGATCCGGGCATGGGCCACGGTGACCTTCTCCAAGAGCTTCGCATCCGGCTCGCAGCCGATGCCCGGTGCTTCCGAGGCGCGGACGATCGGGCTGCCGTCGGATCTACGCGAAATCGCGACTTCCGGCTTGCCGACGTCGTCGGTATAGAAGCGGGCCGACGGGAAAATATCGGCCGGATACGTGAAATTGTCGAGCATCGACAGGGCGATCATAATCTGTAGGCCGACGGCGCTTTCGAGCATCCCGCCGACCCAGCAGGGCACCCCGGCCGCTTTGGCCAGATCGTGAATCTTCAGAGCGTTCGTCAACCCGCCGACCCGGGCCGGCTTGATGTTGATCCATTGGCAACTGCCGAGGTCGAGCGCCATGACGGCTCGATCGACCGAGCAAATGCTTTCGTCGAGGCAGATCGGCGTCGTTATCGTCTCCTGCAAGCGAGCGTGGTCGACGAGGTCGTCGTATTGCAGCGGCTGCTCGATCATGGCGAGCTGGAAATCGTCGATGCGGCAGAACATTTCCAAGTCGCTGATGCGGTAGCCGCTGTTGCAGTCGATGTGGAAGGTTTGCGTGGGGAACCGGTTGCGCACGGCGCGGAGCATTTCGATGTCCCAGCCGGGGCGAAACTTGAGTTTCACGCGTTTGTAGCCGTCGTCGACGGCCCGACCGATGTCGTCGAGCAACTCGTTGATGGAGTCGCAAACGCCGAAATCGGCGCCGGTGTCGGCTTCGTTCTTCACGGCCCCGAGCCGCTTGTAGAGCGGCGTTTCTTGGATCACGGAGTCGAGCACCCACCAGGCGTTGTCGAGCGCGGCCTTGGCGAAGGAGTTGCCTTTGAAGTGCCCGAGCTTCGCTTGCAGGTCGTCGCCGGAGGAAATGCTTTTCCCGACGACGGCCGGAGCGAGCCATTTCTTGAGCACCGCGAAAATGCCGCCGGCCCACTCGGGGCTGTAGCACGGCGCGGCCAGCGGCGACGACTCGGCCCAGGCATACCGCCCTTCCCCTTCGATGCGAACCAGTACCGATTCGACGGTGTAGTCTTCACCGTAGGCCGTGCGCCAAGGGCTGATGAGCGGCATGGCGACATGAAACAGTTCGACGGCGTCGATACGCATGGCGGGCGAGGCTCGCGAGAGGTGGGAGGATTTGCGGAGCCGTCAATGTATTCTCGCCGGCGGGCCGCTACAATTGCCGACTCGCCCGACTGAGACGCATCGCTACGCATCCTATATTTTCGTTGCGCCCCCAAGTCATGAACGACTCCACTTCCGCATCGCCCGCCGGCGGCCAAGACTCCCCTCGTCCTCGTTGGACCGCCGTGCCCGCGATCGAGCGCCGTATCCTCGGCGTGCTCGTCGAAAAGGCGAAGACGGTGCCCGAGAGCTACCCGATGACGCTCAACGGGATCGTCACAGGCTGCAATCAGAAGAACAACCGCTACCCGCTGATGCAGCTTGAGCCCGACAAGCTCGACGATCCGCTGGAGCGATTGCGGAACCTCGGCGCGATCGCGCTGGTGCAAGGGAGCGGCCGGGTCGAGAAGTATCGTCACTATCTGAGCGATTGGCTCGGCGTCGATAAGTTTGAACTGGCCGTGATGACCGAGCTTCTGCTGCGCGGCGCGCAGACGGAAGGGGAACTTCGCCAGCGGGCCTCGCGGATGGAAGCGATCGCCGATTTGCCGCAACTGCGGACGATTCTTAAGAATCTCGAACAGCGGGGCTTAGTGATCTCGCTCACCTCCGCAGGGCGCGGGCATGTGATTACGCATAACCTCTACGAGCCGCGAGAGCTGGAGAAGGTGCGGCGAGAGTTCGAAGCGGCGGGACCGGCAACGACGGCGGATGACGACGAGCCGGCGGTGCCGCAAGCAAACGCCGCGCCACGTTCGCCAAGCCACGCAAGCGGCGGCGATTGGCGCACCGAGGTGGATACGCTCAGGTCCGAAGTCGCGGCGCTGAAAGAAGAAGTACAGGAGCTTCGCGAAGATGTGGCGCGGCTTCGCGGGATGTGAGTGCCTCGATGTCTGTAACGCCGCGAAGGCGGGCGGCTGGGGCATAGCGAAGCGGTGCCCCAGGTACTGGGTCTTCGCGAGTACGCTCCAGACCCAGCCACCCAGCGTCGTTACTTCGCAGGAGCCTCTTCCGTTTTCGTATCGGCCTTGGCTTGCTCGACCGATTGTTGCTCGGCGATGTACTCCAGGGCCCTGCTGAGTTGCCGATCGACGAAGTCCTTCGTCGACGGATTCGCAGGAGAATGAGCACCCGGCGGAACTCGCAGCGGCTTGGCGGCTTCCTTCTTGGGGTCAAGTTTTTCAGCGCCGCCTTTTTCGGTGTCGCTCTTCTCCGAATCCGCGGCAGGCTTCTCGGCGTCGGCCGTTTTGGTCTCCGTCTTCGGCTTCGACTCCGTGTCATCGGCCACCTTCGTCGCTTCGCGCTTGATGCCCGGCGAATGGCTCACCAGCAGCAGGTCGCGATCTCGGCGGGTGCGGACCAGGTCGCCGAGTTCGCCGTCGGGCAGCTTGAGATCGAAGCCCTTGTCGGGCATCACGCCCCATTCGTCGGTTTCCTTGGCGTCGGGGAAGCGATGGATGTTCTTGCCGCTGGGTCGCATGTAGGCGGCGGTCGTGAGCTTCAGTGCGCTGTGCCCTTCTTCAAGTTCGATGACGTTCTGCACGCTTCCTTTGCCCCAAGTTCGCTCGCCGACGACGATCGCCCGCTTGTGATCTTGGAGGCAGGCCGAAACGATCTCGCTTGCACTGGCGCTGTAACGATTGACGAGGATCGCCATCGGGAAGCCTTCGAACGTGCCGGCCTTGCGGGCGTTCACCGGCTTCTCGTCCGTATTGCGGCCCTTCGTGCTGACGATGCGGCCGTCGGGGATAAACAGGTCGGCTACGTCGATCGCCGATTTCAAAAGCCCGCCCGGGTTGAAGCGGAGGTCGAGCACGAGGCCCTTCATCCCTTCTTTCTTCAGCTTCTTGAGTGCCGATTCCAAGTCGGAAGCGGTCGACCGGCTGAACGACGTGAGCCGGATGTAGCCGATCTTCTTTTCGTCGTCGAGCATGAAGTTCCAATTGTCGTCGTCGCCCCGCTTGTCGCCGAGCACCGTTTCAACTTCGATGATCTTCCGCTCGATCGTCAGCGTTTCCTTCTTCCGCGAGTGGGCGTGGAAGACCGTGAGCTTGACCTTCGTGCCAGGCTCGCCTTTGAGCAACTTCACGGCTTGGTCGAGCCCGAGGCCTTCGGTTTCTTTGCCGTCGACCTCCATGATCACGTCGCCGGCTTCCAACCCGGCCAGGTAAGCCGGGCTGCCGACGATGGGGCTCAAGACGCGAAGCTCGCCGTTTTCCTGAGTGATCTGAATGCCGATACCGCCGAACTGGCTTTCGACGCTGGTCTTGAAACGGTCGATTTCGTCGGGGCTGATATAATTCGAATAGGGGTCGAGTTCGTCGAGCATGCCGCGAATCGCCGCTTCCATCAGCTTGCGGCGGTCGCTCTTCTTCACGTAGTTTTGCTCGACCTGGAACATCGTCTCCGAAAAGACGCGGTACAGTTCGTAGTATTCTTCGTCCTTGGCCGCCTTTTCCTTGGCAGCGGCTTCAGCGTCGTCGTCCGATTCGTCAACCTTGGTCGGCTCGCTCTTGGCTGGAGCGGCGTCTTTGGCTTTCGGCTCGTCGCCGGGCAAAGCGTTCCAACTTGCAGTTCCGACGGCCAACATGGCAACGGCGACGAACCAACGCTGACGCAGCATAGAACCTCCACTGCCTCGGGAGAAACGAACTCCGGCCGCTCGCGCCTGGGTCGATCTGAAGATCGTCGGGCGACGACAGCTTGCCCGCTACGGCGACCTCGCAAAGTCGCCGTAGCTTGCCAATTATAGTCGGCTGCGAAGAATCCGGACAACATGACGTTTTTCACATCGCC
The DNA here is from genome assembly GCA_017303535.1 of Planctomycetota bacterium. Lineage (GTDB taxonomy): Bacteria > Planctomycetota > Planctomycetia > Pirellulales > PNKZ01 > PNKZ01. The sequence continues at coordinate 5,873 of JAFLCO010000190.1, read as the reverse complement.
GGCGATCAAAGCTTCATCCCCGCCGAGAAAGCGCTCTTGCGGCAGTTTGCCGAGGCCGGCGAGGCCTGAGGCCGGCAGTTAGAATTGACGGTTTTCCGCTGCCGAACCTTCGTGTAACCGTATCACTCTTGCGAGCCGCCGGACTGTGATTGCCTCTCGTTTTCCATCGCTGTTGGCCGAGTTGCGGCGTCTGCTGGGAGACGACCATCTGCTGGCGAACCACTCGGAGATGGTCGTCTACGAGTGCGACGGCTTTACGATTGAGAAAAACTGCCCCGACGTCGTTTGCTTCCCGCGCCACACGGCCGACGTGCAACGAATCGTGCAGCTTTGCAACGAGTACGACGTGCCGTACTTGCCGCGCGGGGCCGGCACGAGCCTTGCCGGCGGTTGCCTGCCCGTCGGCGGCGGGGTGCTGATCGTCTTCACGCGGATGAAGGCGATTGAAGAGATCAACCTGCGGGATCGGTACGCCGTCGTGCAGCCGGGCGTGGTTAACGTGTGGTTGACCAACGCCCTCAAAGGGACCGGGTTCCACTATGCCCCCGACCCTTCAAGCCAGGGGGCGTGCACGATCGGCGGCAACGTGGCGACCAACTCAGGCGGCCCGCACACGCTGAAATACGGCGTGACCGTCAACCATGTGCTCGGCGTCGAAGCGGTGCTGACCGATGGTTCGGTCGTCCGCTTCGGTGGTCCGGCGGAAGACTACGTCGGGCCGGACCTCGTCGGCTTGCTGGTCGGCAGCGAAGGAACGTTGGCCGTGGTCACGAAGGTTTGGGTTCGGCTCACGCGCGATCCGCAGGCCTATCGCACGATGCTCGGCATTTTCGACTCCGTCGATGCGGCGACGCAGGCCATCAGCGAAATCATCGGCCAAGGCATCGTACCGGCGGCACTGGAGATGATGGACCAAGGAATCCTGATCGCGCTGGAGCAGGCCTTTCAATTTGGCTTCCCGCTCGACGCCCAGGCGATCTTGCTTATCGAGCTCGACGGACTCGAGGCCGGGCTGGATGAGCAGCGCGATCGCGTAGTCGCGCTTTGCCAAGCCGCCGGGGCACGCGAGGTCCGCCGGGCCGACGACCCGAAGGAGCGTCTCAAGCTCTGGAAGTGCCGCAAGCAGGCGTTCGGCGCGATCGGTCGCTTGAGCCCAAGTTACTGCACGCAAGACGGCGTGGTTCCGCGCACGAAGCTGCCGCACATCTTTCGCCGAATCACGGAAATCGGCGAAACGTACGGGGTGCGAATCGTCAATGTGTTCCACGCCGGCGACGGCAACATCCATCCGATCGTGCTGTTCGACGAACGAGTGCCGAGCCAAGTGAAGGCGGCCCTCGATGCCAGCGGCGAGATTCTCGAGGAGTGCATCGCTTGCGGCGGCAGCGTGACGGGCGAGCACGGCATCGGCGTCGAGAAGATTCCGTTTATGGCGAAGCTATTCACACCGGGCGACCTCGACGTGATGGCCCGCGTGCGCGACGCCTTCAATGCCGATGGACGACTGAGCCCCGGAAAACTGCTGCCGACGGCCGCCGGTTGCGGCGCCGAACACAAGCCGCACGGTGCGGCCGTGCCGACGGTCGAACGTTCGCATCCCGGCCGCCGCGCCGCACTTTAATCAACTCGGAATCACTATCGCCCGATGATCGCCGCCCCGCCCAAAACGTTGCCGCTTTCCGAAATCTACACGCCGGCCACGCAGGCCGACTTGGCGGAAACCGTGCGCGCCGCGTATGCCGCGCGGACGCCGATTTACCCGCTAGGCGGCGGCACAGCTTTGTCATACGGTTTGGCGGCGAAAATGCCGGGCTGGGGCTTGAGCACGGCGTCGCTCAATAAAGTGGTGGATTATCCGGCCCGCGATCTAACAATCACGGTCGAGGCCGGCATCACCATCGCGGAACTTCAGAAGGTCCTCGCGGCGGAAGGTCAGCATTTGCCGGTCGACGTCGCACAGCCGGACGTCGCCACGCTCGGAGGCGCGATCGCCGTCAACATGAGCGGCCCGCGCCGCTACGGGCACGGTACGCTCCGCGACTATGTCATCGGCATCACGGCGGTCGACGGCCGCGGCCAGGAGTTTCACGCCGGCGGCCGCGTCGTGAAAAACGTCGCCGGTTATGATTTTTGCAAATTACTCGTCGGCTCGCTCGGCACGTTGGCCGTCGTCACACAACTGACGCTGAAGGTAAAGCCGGTGCCGATGAGCGCGGCGTGGTTGGCCGTAGACACGACAACATTCGAACAGGCGGAGATCACTTTGGCGGCGGTTGCGGCTTCGCGGACGACGCCGACCGCAGTCGAATTTCTCGCAGGTTCAGGTTGGAACGGAGAGGCGGATGACATCGGCGGTGAGCTTTCCGAGTCGGCCGGCCGCGTGCTCATCGGCTTCGAAGGAACGGCGGCGGAAACCGGCTGGATAACGTCGAAGTTGCAAGAAGAATTGTCAGGTCCGCAGCGCATGCGTGTATTTGCCGAAGGTGCGGCGTCGGCGGCACTACTAGCGCGACTCACCAGTTTCGGCTGCGAAGCATCGTCCGCAGCTTCGCCGCTGGTCCTGAAATGCAACGTTCGTCCGAGTCGACTCATGGAACTGGTCGCCGAGGTCCGTAAACTGTTTCCTTCGGCCGGTCTGCTGGCTCATGCGGCTAACGGCATTTTGCTCGTTCGCTTCGACGGCACGTCGACCATTCACGACATTGCCAAGTCGCTGCTCGGAGTGTTGCAACCGCTGGCTTCGAAGTGCGGCGGGCAGTGCGTCGTTTGGAATTCGCCCGCTCCGGAAGACCTGACGCGTGCGGTCTGCTGGGGCCCGGCGCGTGAGAGCGATGTCGCGCTGCGCCGCGTGAAGCAAACGTTCGACCCGCACGGAATTCTCAATCCCGGTCGGTTCATTTATTGAGGATGACGAGTTTGGACGCTCCGACCGTATCAACACCCTTGGCACCGTCGCACTCGCCTGCGACGCCGATGCACGCCTTTTCGGCGAAGCCGAACCCCGGCGCGGGCATCGACTACGAGCTGTTCCTTGATTGCGTTCACTGCGGCCTCTGCACGGCCTCCTGCCCGACGTACGTCGTCACCGGCAACGAGAACGACAGCCCGCGCGGCCGCATTTACCTCATGCGTTCGGTCACCGACGGTCGGCTGCCGCTCAACAATCAGGTCCGTGAGCACCTGGAGCTCTGCCTCGACTGCCGAGCCTGCGAAACGGCCTGCCCCTCCGGCGTGCAATACGGCAAGCTGATCGAGCCGTTTCGCATCGCGATGGACCAAGCACACGACGGCGACCGCGCGCCGCACGATTGGTTTCACAAGTACGTGCTGTTCGGATTATTCCCGCATCCGAAACGGCTGCGCTGGGCGCTGCTACCCGCCAAGCTGGCGCAGCGATTCGGCATTTTGCGCGGCATGGAAAAGCTCGGGCTCATGCGAATGTTGCCGCAGCGTTTGCGGCAACTCGTTTATACGCTGCCGGAGAAGTTGCCGAGCGAACCGGCGCTGCCGGAGTTTCTGCCGGCGATAGGTCGCCGCCGTGCTCGAGTAGCGCTGTTCACGGGCTGCGTGAACGACGTGATGTTTCGCCATACGAATTGGGCGACGGCTCGCGTACTGCAGCAAAACGGCTGCGACGTGATCGTGCCACGCGATCAAGCCTGCTGCGGAGCGATTCATTTTCATGCCGGAGCTTCCGATCCGGCCCGGCGATTGGTCGATGCCAACGTGAAGTCGTTTGCCGAAGTCGATCGGGTCATCGTCAACGTGGCCGGCTGCGGCGCGATGCTGAAGGATATCGGGCATCACTGGCACGACGACGCCGCGGCCGATCGCACGGCGCTGGCCGCCAAGACGCGCGACATCAACGAATTCCTCGACGAACTCGGCCTGATCCAGCCTGAAGGCGAAATCAACCTCACGGCCACGTATCACGACGCTTGTCACCTCGGACACGCGCAAAAGATTCGCGAACAACCACGGAAGCTGTTGGCCACAATTCCGGGCCTCAAGCTTGTCGATTTGCCGGAGACCGAGCTTTGCTGCGGCGCCGCGGGCACCTACAACCTAACGCAGCCGGAGATGTCGGCGATCTTGAGCCGTCGCAAGCTTGATAACATCTTGTCGACAGGTGCTCGTGCCGTGCTAACGGCCAACGCGGGATGCCTGCTGCAGATCGCTCGCGAAGCGCGCGTACGCCGCGAGCCATTGTGGATCGCCCACCCTATCGATTTGCTCGACCTGAGCTACCGCAAAGAAAAGCCGCCGGTTTAAGTTACGCGGCGCGTAGCTCCAAGTACGCGATTTCAAACCGCGCCAACTCATCGACGACTTCCGCCGCCGATTGCGGGCGGCGCAGCGGTTGCTTGTGCAACAGCCTGCGGACGAACTCGCAGATATCGGCGGGCAACGACGAATCGATCTCGCGCAACCGCAGCGGCTCCATCGAGTTGTGCGCGGCGACGAGTTCTTCGACCGTTGCGCCTTCGAACGGTAATCGCCCGACGAGCATTTCGAAAAGCACGACGCCCAGCGAATACAGATCGCTGCGGCCGTCGACGCGGTGCCGCGAACAAGCGGCTTCCGGAGCCAGATACTCGACGGTGCCCGGCACGCAGCGCGGGAGCGGATCGGCGTCGGCGCCGGTCGGTCGCGCGTGCTCAAGATCAATCAGCGTGGCATGCCCGTCGCGGCCGACGAAGATATTGCTCGGCCGCACATCCGCATGCATGAGGCCCGCTTGGTGCATAGCCGCCAAACCGGATGCCGCCTGACGAGCGACATGTAGGGCCGTGGCAACACTGAAGCGTCGCCGACCGGCAAGTTCCTCGGCGACGGTCTTGCCGACGAGCCGCGGCATCGCGAAGTAGTACGGCGCACGACGGCAATGCACGGCCAGCACCGGCACGACGTGCATCGAGCACACCGTGCGGCCGGCGCCCGCTTCCGCGACGAAGCGAGCCAGGCGATCGGGCGTCGCCGCCCCTTCGTCGAGCAGCTTCACGACGTACTTCGCGCGAACGTTCAGCGAGCCGCGCGGGCCGGCTTCGTACACGGCCGCGCCGTCGCGGCGGTGGAGCAACGTGCCGAGTTCCCAATTGCCGACGTTGGACTTAATGAGCAAGGCGGGCTGCATGGCGAGGCGGGATAGCTAGTGCTGCCGGCGACAAGCGGGAGTGCGCCGTATCTCACTAGGTATCGTCGTCGAACCGCCCCGTCATTAAGTCATTCGCCCGCCGCCGCTACTTGCCGCCTACGGTGCCGCGACGCCTTGAGAATTCGTCGATCATCGCCCCCGCCAGAAGCATCAGGCCGATCGCCGTATACAGCAGCCGATCAGGCACGCCGACCATGTAAACGGCCGTTTTCATGACGAACAGGATGGCCGTGCCGACGACGATGCCGGCAACGGTCCCCTCGCCGCCTCGCAAGCTGCAGCCGCCGATGACTGCGCCGGCAATAGCGTATAGCTCCAGCATTTGCCCGTCGCTCGAAGGCTGTGCGCTGGCGATCTCCGCCAAGTAGAGCACGGAGAAAAATGCCGCCGAAACGGAGCACAACACGTATGCGAGAATCTTGTAGAGGTCGACGCGGATGCCGGAGTAGCGGGCCGCGAGTTCGTTCGATCCGATCGCGAACAGATACCGCCCGAAGACGCTGCGATGTAGCAGCACGGTGGCAATGACGGCCGTGCCGATGAGATACCAAAACGCGACGGGCAAACCCAGAATCTGGTACTCCGCAAACGCCGTGCGAAACTCCGTAAAGCCGAGCCCCAGGCCGGAGTTCGTGTCGTTCCCCCACCACCGCGCGAGCCCGCGATAGATGAAGAGCCCGCACAGGGTCACGACGAACGGCTGCAACTTCGCCTTCGT
>JAFLCO010000019.1 GCA_017303535.1 Planctomycetota bacterium | reverse complement strand
AGAGCTTGCCGAGCGGGAAGAGCGTGGTGGCCAGCTCAAACTCGCCGAGCGCGTCGAGCCGCTCCAGCGGCACAAACGGCACGAGGTTCGGCGGGATGCCGTCTTCGAGATTCACGACCATCAGCATCCGCTCGCGGCGCACGAGCGTGTAGCCTTTCGTAAGCAGCACGCCGTTCATCAGGTCGAGCGCTTCGGCCGGCGTGTACTCGCGCGTGTCGGTGTAGTTCAGCGTGCCCGGCGGCGGTGAATCCATCACCAGCGATAGGTCGGCTTGCTGCGCGAACCAGTCGAGCACGTCGCCCCATGGCTGAAAGCGAAAGTTGAACTTCAGTTTGACGTTGGCCTTATCGACCGGCTTAGCGGCGACGGCCGTCGCCGGAGCTTTCGTACCGCTCGTAGGTGCGGCAACCGGCATCTGTCCGCTTGCCGATTTCGCGGTGACGTTAACGTCGTCGCCGGCCGGTCCGCCGTCGGCACGCGCCACGGTCGCGGCGGTCGGCGAGACGACGCCGGCCAGCTGTTCCCATTGGGCCCGTTGTTCGGGCGTGAGCAGGCTAAACGTCCGCTGCTCGAACGCATTACGGAGCACTTCGCGTTCTTGTCCGCCGGCCCGACCGAGTTGCTCTTTCCGTTCGGCGGCCAGCTTGGCGAGCGCCAGTTTCTGTTCGTCGTTCAGTTTCAACCGGGCGACGACATCGGGCTCAATGAGCGATTCCGCCCCGGCACGTCGCAAGCGGATCTGTTCGAGTTGGGCTCGTTGTTTCTCGTCGAGCAACTTCAGGCCGGCCGCTTCCGATTCGCGCCGAAACGGCGCCAGCGCCGCCTCACGTTCGGCAGCCGGCGCGCCCCGCAACTTGAGAGCGATCTCCAGGACGTCGCTCTCACGGCGGTCGATCAGGTCGAGCAGCTTCTTCTTCTGATCGTCCTTGAGCTGCAACTGCTCGGCGACGTCCTTCTCGACGGCCAAGGCCAACACACCGACGAATTCCTGATCGGCAGCCCGCAGCGAAGCGGGGACGACGGCCAGGGCGACCATCGCGGCCGCGAGGCAATTTCGAAGCGGGAAAACCGTGCGCAGGCTGGGCATCGGAAGGTCTCGAAAAGTCGGGAGTTCCACCTATCTAACCCTAGCTCAGGGTCGGCGGACCTTTCGATTATCGCACAACCGGCCAAAAACGCAGCGCAGCGGCCGAAAAAGGCGGAAAAAGCCTGTAGGGAACGCCCTCCGTGGCGTTCCGTGCCCAACGCGACGCGCGGAACGCCACGGAGGGCGTTCCCTACAGATGCCTCTGCTAGCGCTACTTCGCGGCCGGCATCGGCGGCTTCATCCCTTCGCAGTCGATGATGATGATCGCCTCGTCGCCGATCGGGCCGATCGCCTTCGGGTCGAAATTGAAGTCGCTCCGCTTGAGCTTCAACTCCGTCGAGAAGCCGACGCGCTTCACGCCTTTCCATTCGATTTCGCGGCCCCCCATCAGCGGGAACGTGATCGACTTCGTGACGCCGTGCATCGTGAAATCGCCCGTCACTTCGTAGCCCCCTTCGATCGGCTTGACCTGCGTGCTCTTGAACTCGATCGTCGGGAACTTCGCCAAGTCGAAGTAGTCGTTCTGCTTCAAATGCAGGTCGCGGGCCACGTTGCCGGTGTCGACGCTGTCGACCATCACCGTGAGTTGAAACGTCGAGTTCTCCGGCTTCTCGCGGTCGAGCGAAAACTTGCCGTCGACCAGATTGAACCGGCCGTGAATCCAACTCAGGTCCAAATGCCGGGCCTTGAAGCTGACCGACGAATGCACGAGGTCGTACACGTACTCATCGGCGGCCCGCACGGAGCCGGCGGTCATAGCGGCAGCGGCGAGCAGAGCGAACGCGACGAAGCGAGACAAACGCATGGCGAGGATTCTCCGGGGAGTCGGCAGGGCGGGAACATGGCCCACGAAGGGGCGGCGAGGCTCGCCATGCTAAATGCCGCGGCGGAACGAGTAAAGCATGACGACGGAATTTCGCCGCGACGTTTGGTCGGCGCGAACGCCAGCCACTTCACACTAGCCCCGACGCGCAAGCGAGGGGACATTTCCGGTTTTCCGGACTGACCATACGCCCTTGCTTGCGCTTCGGGGCTAGTATCTGAAATCGACGTAAGTGCCCAAACGCTTGCGCGACTTACGGCAAAAGCGCAATTCAATTGCAATTACGAGTGCGTACTATTTTCGAAATTAGTGCGCACCCTTAATTCCTAAGTATGGGGTGCGTACTTTTTCGCGCGCGAAGTACGCACCCCGTCCCAGATGTACGCAGCGCGCGTCGACGTAAGTCCAAGAACGCTTGCGCGACTTACGTCGAGTCTTAGACCTAGCGAGCGGCGGGGTTCATCCCCGCCGTCCGGTCTTTTCGACGTGAACAACGGCAAGAGCAGACGGCGGGGATAAACCCCGCCGCTCGCTATAAATCACACCAAATTGCCAAAGAACCAACCCCGTATTCTCCACTTTTCCGAGGTCGGTTCAAATCACTTTTTGGCCGGCCAAAAGGGCTCTTGATTTTGGCCACGCCCCGCAGTTGGTCTGCAAGGCTACGATCGCCCTATTTGGCGTTCCCAGACCCAAGCTCCGTCACGGACAACGGCCAGTCCGCAAACGCCGGCGAACGACCGGAGCCCTGCCGACTCCCATTCCCATAGCTCGCCGCCGCGATCCAACTCTCGCTCGACTTCCGTCCGCAACGCACGCTAGGCGTCGGCCGCCTTGCCCTTAAAACTAGAGACGTTCCACAGCTGCGCTAGGTCATCCAATGTCGTGCGGCGGGTCAGGAATCTTTCCGACACGATCACTCCGCCGCCGCATACTGACGTTCACCAATCCGGAGCAAACGATTCTGCAAGGTAACCGCAGGCTCGCGACTGCTGCAACGTGTTGTTATGTGGGTTTAATCTGTCACAGAGTCAACGTTTGCATATATGAAGTGGCCATTGGGACAGGCGAGACGCGAACCAGTACTACCGCTCCCGTCACCATTGGATAAGACCCATTTTGTTTTAACCAGATTGTGTCGCACATACTCCGTGCCACATTTGTCGCAATGAACGGCGATCAGTTGATCATAGAGCGACGGCCCCATCGCATACGCGAAGTTCATTGCGACCGAGTCTGAGCACTCTGCAGTCTCGGTGTCCGCGACTGACTCTAAATCGCGGAGCGACTCTTCAAGGCGTTCACGTTCGTCTCTATGTCCGCGACCAACTATGTACTTGGCCGCGAACTCGTCGTGTGACATGATCCTTTCGCGAAATCTGCGCTTAACCAAGGACAAGTCGAATTTGAAAGTCGCAGACGACAGCGAAAACGACGAATCGTGGTGAGTCCGGTGGCGAGGCGGAGTTCGATAAAGTAGCACGGTCATGGCATTTGCCACATAACACAACAAATATTCGACAGCCGAATTGCGACACGTGTTGCGACGGATCGTCGGTTCCCAAGGCCATGCTCTGCCGCCAAAGAGACTTTGCTAGGCCGCGGTCGCCGCCGGACGAATTCTATCGGCTCAAAAACAGCATTGCCACGCAGTGGCACGTTCAGGTTTCCTGGTTGCGAACCAGCTTGCGTGAGAATCTTGAAACGGTTCGCACCGCTCTAGCGGCGGCGCGGGGCGAGTACGCGAAAATGCTCCACCCGGAACATTTCCGCGAACCATCGCGGCGCCGTTGCGTATCAACGCCTCATGATCTGACGAATCGGCAAGTCTTCGCAGACCCGATCGCGGCGCCGTTTCGCCGGCGGCACGGATGCAGGTCGCAAAACTTTCGCTACAATCGCGCACGCTGAAGCCGGTCGGATTGCCGGGCCGTTAACGCCGGGTTTTCTGTTTCTTTTCCGAAGGAATATGTCATGGCCAATGAAGGGGTCGCGAAGCTCGACAAAGAGAGCATCGAGCAATTGGATCAGGTGCGCAAAGGGAAGTCGCGCAAGTTCGTCATGGTCACCAAAGGGACGAACATTCTGAACCTAATCGTCTTCAAAAAAGGGACCTACGAAAAGTATCGCAAGCAGGCGCTCTCGGCGGGGCCCGGGCAAGTGTGCACGGGAATCGTCGAAGGGAAGGGACAAGACATCACCTTCAAGATCGCCGAGACCGACGGCTTCAGCAAAGAGCCGGTCAAGGCGCTGACGATTCGCACCTTCCTCGAAGAGAAGGCCGACTTCAAATGCAAGCCGAGCTTCCAGGTCGTGCCGTCGCACGATCCGCTGCTCGACGAAGATGATCCGCTCGTTCAGCGGTTTTTGGCTCTGCGTAAGCAAGCCGAGCAAATCGCTCAAGCCGATGCTTCGCGAGCCGCCGATCTCCGCAGCTTGTGCAAGCAGATCGCGGTCGACCTCGACCAAGATCAGGACGAGGCCGCAACGGCGAAGCTAAAAACCTTGGAGCAAATGCTCGGAAAGCCGGCGACGGCAGCGACGACCGCGCCGACGGCCACTGCGCCTGCAACGTCGGCCGCCCCGTCGAGCGCCGCGACCGGCGACGCCAAGGTCGACTTCTTGAATCGGCTCAAGCAACTCAAGCCCGGCATCGATGAGCTAAAAGGCCAGGCCTCGCCCGACGGCCAAGAGGTGGCGACGCTCGCAGGCCAAGTCGGCGATGCGGCCCGCGAAGGTCGTTTCGCCGAAGGTTTGCAACTCCTCGAACAACTCGAGGACGTCCTCGAGCGTGCAGGCATCGGCGACGGATCCGAACCTGAAAACTCGATTCCCCTTCCGCCGCCACCTCCGCCGCCGACGGCCCCCGACAAGAAGCTCGCCGCCGCCTTGCGGTTCCTCGCTCCGAAGATCACGCAGACTCTGCGCGCTTTTCCCGAGCAGAAAGCCGCGATCACCGCCCTCAAGAGCGACGTCGAGAAGGCGCTCGCCGCCGGCAATCCGACGGCCGCCGACACGGCCTTGAAGGCGCTGGAAAAACTCTTGAGTTCGTTGGGGAGCGTCAGTCCCGAAGCGGCCGATGCGTTCCACGACCAATGGGATGCGGCCGTCGACGCTTGGGACGACGCCGTCGCGAAGTCGCGCGATCAACTCGCGCAGCTGCAGTCGTACCTCGTGAAAACCGAAGATGAAGACCTGCAAAACATCGGCGAGTTCGGGCTCGGCGCCGTCACCCAATCGCGCATGGTTCCGCTCTCGGCGGCCCTGATGGAACTCGACTCCGCGCCGGCCGACCAACTGAAGACGGCCGCCCGCCGCGTGAAGGCGCTCGTCGCGGACTTCCGCAAACATGTCGAAACCAGCGAAGTCGTCAAAGCCTGCGACGAAAACCCCTTCGGCGTCGCGGTTTCACTCCGCTCGACGCTGAAGCCCGGCTTCGATGCGCTTGAGCAAGGTTTGACGGCGGTGACCGGCGCGTAGTCGCGCCGTCGCTGATCGTCGACCGTTTGCTTGCCGCCCGTTCGCCGAACATTCATCCGTACAAAAGTTTGCCGAGAGGAATACATCGATGGCCCGCGATAAAGACAGCGACGCGCTCGACGCGTTCAAGAATGCGTTTGGAGTTCACGTTCCGCTCAAGAACCGCAACGCCAAGATTCGGCTGGGGAAGGCGGTCATTGCGCTCGATGAAGTAAAGAAGGCTCTGGAATGGGCCGAGAAGGTCGATCTCGAAGACGACGTGCTCGAAAACTATCGGCAGCAATACAAGGTGCTGCAGGAAGAAGCGGAGAATCAGTCGACGAACACCGATCGAAACGTCGACATGCAATTTCTCGAAGCGTTCAAGATCGCTTGCAGGCACTTGGCCGACACGATCCGCAAGACGCGCGTCAAGAAACGGCTCAACGGCCTGCCGCCGCGCTCGGGCATCTTCGTCAACGACGTGCCGGGCCTCGACGACCTCGACGACAATGGGCGCACGGCGAAGATCGAAGAGACGCGGCAAAAGGTTTGCCGCGGCCAAAACCTGACGGCCGGCATTTTCACGAATGATCCGTCGCTCAGCGACGTCGCGCCGACGAAGGAAACCGTCATCGACATGTGCTGGTACTTCAAAGGGATGGCCCAAGAGAAACTCGGTTCGGCCTACCAGCAAGGCGCGCTGACGCTCCCGGACCCCGACGGCAAGTTGCAAAAGTTTATCGACGGTTGCCCCGACATTTACCCGCGCGATTCGAGCCACCTGCGGCCCCAGCAACAAACGGGCGGCGCGCAAGGCCGCGGCATCGATTGCAACGGCGCGTTTCCCGGCGGCATGAACACGGTGCTCTTCCATCCGTTCATCGCGGAGAACGGTGAACGCCGGCTGTACGTGAAGTTCGAGTCGGCGGGAGCCTACAGCCATCTGCGGACGAACAAGCGCGAGGTGTTTCGCCGACCGAAGAACGAGGAAGACGAAGCCCAATCGAAGGCGCACGCCAAGGCGTTCGTCTCCGGCGGCAAAGACGTCGATCTGGCGGAAACGCGCGAAGGAACCGTCGACTTGGAAGTGCAGGCGGCTTATCAGGCCGTGGTCGACGCGGCCGGGCCGTTCAAGAACCTCATGGAAACGGGCAAGCAGAAGTCGAAGCAAAACGCCAAAGGGGAGATTACGGCGTTTACCCGTGTCCTTTCCTTCACGCCGCTGGCGCCGAATTATTGGGACGTGCAGACTCAGACGAACAACATCGTACAGCTCATCGGCGAGCTAAAAAAACCTCAGAACCGCGCACGTGCCGAGAGTCTACAAGGCGTCATCCTCGCGTGGTCCGACGCCATGGACGAGGCCGGCTATAAGACGGATGCCCGCATTCGACTCGGCGACGAAGTCGTACTCCGGGGCAGAGATCTCAAGGTTCTGCAACAGAACAACGGCGACGGCGACGTCGACGTCGATCGAGCCTTGATCCCGATGCTCGACTTGCTCGAACAGCGCCGAGCCCAGCAGGCCCGACTGCTGGAAGGGAAGAAGGACAAGACGCCGTACGTGTTCTACAAGAAGCTGGTGTTCGTGAAGAATCGGCAGCGGCAGGAGTTCGACAACGTGTTGACGATCGATACCGAGGCGCAGCAGTTTGCGGCCTATGCCGCGCCGCAATCGAAGGTGGCGGCCGGCGTCATCAACAAGGGGACGAACGTCCTCAAGAAGAAATACTTCGAGTACACGGGCGACGTAACGCAGCAGGAGATGTTCGATGCCCTGACGGCGACGGGCTGGAACCTGCACAACCTCACGAAGCCGGCGGATCTGAAGAAGAAGTAGACCGCAGATCGGTTTGTACGTCGGAATTGGAATTGGGCCGTCGGATGTCTGCCGTCCGACGGCCTTTTCTTTTTGCCGCGTCTCGAAGTTGCTCGCGCGGAGGCATCATCGGCTTCCGTAGCTCGCTTGCCGATCGCGGCCGTCGATTTGACCTGCCTCCTTAGACGGGCGACAATCGCCGACCGGACGTCTTCGGTTTTCCAGCTCTTCGCTCGGGGCTTTTCGCATGGCCACGTGGAAATGGTTTATTCCGGCAGCGATCGCGGCAAGTTTCGCGGCACCGCGCGCCGAAGCGGTTGTCGGCGGCCGACCGAACGTGCTCGTCATCTTGAGCGACGACCAAGGTTACGGCGACGTCTCGGCCCACGGCAACCCGGTGCTCAAGACGCCGAACCTCGACAAGCTCCGCAGCGAAAGTTTTCGGCTTACCGATTTTCACGTCGCCCCGATGTGCACGCCGACCCGCGGGCAACTCCTGACCGGACTCGACTGCCTGCGCAGCGGGGCCTCGAGCGTGTGCGCCGGGCGATCGTTCATTCGCCGCGGCACGCCGATGATGCCGGAACTCTTCAAGGCCCGCGGCTACCGCACCGGGCACTTCGGCAAATGGCACCTCGGCGACAGCTACCCGAACCTGCCGCACCAGCGCGGCTTCGAAGAGACCGTCTATCACCTCGGCTGGGGCATCACGTCGATGGCCGACCTTTGGCGGAACGACTGCTTCGACGGTCGCTTCGCGCACAACGGCAAACTGAAGGAGTATCCCGGCTATTGCACCGACGTCTTTTTCGACGAAGCGATGAACTACATGCGCAAGCGCGACGAGGAAAACCGGCCGTTCTTCGTCTATCTCCCGACCAACGCTCCTCACGGTCCGCATTGGGTCGATCCGAAATACAGCGCCCCGTATCGCGAGCACAAAGGCGTCGCCGAGTTCTTCGGCATGATCGCCAACCTCGATGAAAACCTCGGCCGGCTCGACAAGTTTCTCGAAGAGACCAAACTCGCCGAGAATACGATCGTCGTCTACTTCAACGACAACGGCGGCACCGGAGGCGTGAACCTCTTCAACGCCGGCATGCGCGGCCGGAAGACTCAATACTACGACGGCGGCCATCGGGCCATGTGCTTCATCAAGTTCCCCGACGAGAGCTGGGCCGGGCCGACGCGCGACATCGACCAGCTCACGCACGTGCAGGATCTGTTTCCGACCCTCGTGGATCTCTGCGGCATTGACGGACCAGGCAACGCGAAGTTCGACGGCGTCTCGCTGATGCCGCTCTTCGGCAAGGAGTCGAAAAAACTTCCCGAGCGAACGCTCGTGGTGCAGTACGGCCAGAATCCGGTGAAATGGGAATCGTGCGTGCTACGCGACAAGTGGCGGCTCGTACACGGCGAAGAGCTATATCACGTCGGCCGCGATCCGGGCCAGGAAAAGAACATCGCCGCCGAGCTTCCGGAGGTCGTCAAGCAGCTGCGCGAACACTACGAAAAGTGGTGGGCCGAAATCGAGCCGCGGTTGCAGGACTTCAGCCCGATCAGCATCGGCGCGCCGCAGGAAAATCCGGTCACGCTCACGGCCGCCGATTGGACGAACGTCTACTGCGACAACATGAACAATCTCCGCGCGGGCAAGAACGAAAACTCGGCCTGGGTCGTGCAAGTCGAGCAAGCCGGCGACTACGAGATTGAGCTACGCCGCTGGCCGCGCGAAGCCGACGCTCCGATCGCGGGCGGCGTTCCGCCATTTCAACCGAAAGTCGGCAAGCCGCTGGCCGCCGGAGTCGCGCTGCCGATCACCTCGGCCCGACTGCAAATCGGCGCCAGCTTCGACGAATCGCAACCAGTCAAAGCCGACGACAAGTCGATCACATTCCGAACCAAATTGGCCGCCGGCAAGACGACGATGCAATCCTGGTTCTACGACGCCGAAGGCAAACAACTCAGCGGCGCGTACTTCACGTACGTGACGCGGAAGTAGCTCTGCATGATTGCACGAGTCACGAGATACGCGCATCGCAAGCGATGCGGCTAAACGGTTTAGCTTGTTTGCCTTCCGCCCTCCGCCTTCCCCCCTCCGCCCTCGAAAAACATGTCCCGCGTCCCTCGCAGCACCGAACTTTACGAACGAGCCAAGTCGCTGATCCCCGGCGGCACGCAGCTCGTTAGCCGGCGTCCTTCGCGGTTTGCCGAAGGGACGAGCCCCGTGTATGCCGTGCGCGGGAAGGGCGCTCGCATCTGGGACGTCGACGGGAATGAATACATCGACTGGGCCAGCGGCATCGCGGCGATCATCCTCGGCTATTGCGACCCGGTGGTCGACGACGCCGTGCGCGAGCAGATCGGCCGCGGCGTCAATTTTTCGATCAGTTCCGAACTCGAGGTGGAACTGGCGGAGGAACTCACGCGCACGATTCCGTGTGCGGAGATGGTCCGCTATACGAAATGCGGCGGCGAGGCGTGCACCGTGGCCGTGCGGATCGCGCGGGGCGTCACTGGTCGCGACAAAGTGCTCTTCTGCGGCTATCACGGTTGGCACGATTGGTATCTCGCGGCCAATCTCGACGCCGGCGGCTCGCTCGACGCGCACTTGCTGCCCGGCATCGAACCGATCGGCGTGCCGCGCGGTTTGGCCGGCACCTCGATTCCGTTTCCCTACGGCGATCTCGCGGCGCTCGGCGAAGCGCTCGACCGCAACCGAGGCGAGGTCGCCTGCGTCATCATGGAGCCGCTCCGTTCGCAGTTGCCCCCCGAAGGCTACCTGGCCGGCGTGCAGAAGCTCTGCCGCGAGCACGGCGCCGTGCTGATCTTCGACGAAGTCTCGGCCGGATTCCGCTTCGGTATGGAGTGCGCACAAGGATTCGTCAGCGTCGTGCCCGACATGGCGGTGCTCGCCAAAAGCGTCTCCAACGGCTACCCGATGGGCCTGGTCGTCGGCCGGCGCGACGTGATGGCTCCGGCCGCGCGAATGTTCATCTCCAGCACCTATTGGAGCGACGCGATCGGCCTCATCGCGACGCTGACGACCATTCGCGAACTGCGCCGCCGCCGCACGGCCGAGTACGTCGCCGAGTTCGGCGCTCGTCTGCAAACGCGGCTCAACCAAACGGCGGCCGAGGTCGGCATCGACGTTCACTGCGGCGGGCTGGCCGTTCACCCGCACCTGCATCTGCCGGGCAAAGACGCCACGGAGCGCAAGCTGCTGACCACGCTTTACATTCAGGAGATGGCCAAGCGCGGCTGCCACGGCTATGCATCGTTCTATCTCAACGGCGCGCAAGGCGACGCCGAACTCGAGCAAACGGCCACCGCCGCCCGCGAAACGTTCGCCTTGATGCGGCGCGGGCTCGACGAAGGCTCGCTCACGTCGCTGGTCGAAAGCAAGTTGCAAGACGAACCCTTTCAGCGCTTGGTCCGCTAACCCAATTCGCACCGATGAAATCGCTCGAACTTAACGACGTCGATCGTCGCATTTGGCGTGAGGAGCTCGACGAATACGTCCCGCAGCGCGTGTTCGACGTTCATACGCACCTTTACCGTTTCGCGTTCAACCTCGATCCGAACAAAGACGCCGGCCCCTACAAAAAATTCGTCGGCGATGATTGGGTCGACGTGCCCTACGAACTCGCGCAGGCCGTCGATGCCGCGCTCATGCCGGGCCGCGACGTCAGCCGGCTTTCGTTTCCGTTTCCCTTTCCGTACCCTTGCGATTTCGCCGCGTCGAACGAGTGGGTGGCCCGCGAATCGGCGAAAGACCCACGTTCGGCCTCGCTGATGCTCGCGCATCCGCGGATGAGCGACGAAGAGGCGGAGGCCGAACTCGACCGGCACGGACACATCGGCTTCAAGCCGTACCGCTTCTATTCCGCGACCGGCGACGCCGCCAACTGCCGGATGACGGACTTTTTGCCCGAGCGATTCCTGTCGATCGCCGATCGCCGCGGGCTCATCGTCATGATGCACATCTCGAAGCGCGACGCCATCGCCGACCCGGAGAACCTTCGTGACCTCGAAGACCTTTCGGCGAAGTACCCGAACGTGCGTTGGATCTTGGCTCACTGTGCCCGCAGCTATTCGCACTGGGCGATCGAACGAGCCGGCCCCGTGCTGCGCAAGCTGCCGAACCTGTGGTACGACGTCTCCAGCGTTTGCGAGACGGATGCGATCGACGCGCTACTCTCGAACGTCGACCCGAACCGCGTGATGTACGGCAGCGACGACGTGCCGGTCGGCGTCCTGCGCGGAAAGTACATCAGCTTCGGCTATGCCTGGGCGTACCTTTCCGAAACGAACCAGTCGCTGAGCTTGGTGCATTGCGACGGGCGGATGACCTTCACGCGCTACGAACAGTTGCGGGCCATGAAGCGCGCCTCGCGCCGGCTCGGTCAAACGCCGCAGCAGATTCAAGCGATGTTCTACGACATCGCCGCCGGACTCGTCGCCGGCGCGCGACAAGGCCACTGAACTGAGAAGGCGCCGCTGATTCTCTATAACCGCGCCGTTCGTTGCTTCGCGCCGCGCGGCCGTTTATCATGCGCCGCACAAGCCGCGAGTTCATCGCGGAGCAGGGGCCAGGTACTGCGAAGAGCGGGCACTTCGGAGAGTTCGAGATGCGGACAGTCGGCTACAGTTGGTGCCTCGTTATTCTGTTGGCCGCCATCGCCAATGCCGACGATTGGCCGCAGTTTCGTGGGCCCAACGGTTCGGGAGTTTCCGCGGAAACGCATTCGCTGCCGACGGAATTCTCCACCGACGACGGCAAGAACATCGCTTGGTCCGTCAAGCTGGGCGACGGCATCGGCTGCCCGATCGTCGTGGCCGATCGCTGCATCACCACGGCCATGAGCGGTGATGAAACCTTCAGCGTGCTGGCGTACGACGCGGCGACCGGCAAAGAACTTTGGCACACGAAACTGGCCACCGGCAAACTGCCGCGAATCACGCCGCCGAATAGCCACGCCTCGTCGACGCCGTGCAGCGACGGCAAGAAGGTCTACGCTCATTTTAGCACGCTCGGCCTGATCGCGCTCGACATCGAAACCGGCAAGGTCGACTGGAAGTTCGAACTTCCCAAGCCCGCCTACCTCATGGACTGGGGCGCGGCGATGTCGCCGATCGTTTATCAAGACACGGTCTACTTCTGCCAAGACGACGATCTGGCGCCGACGCTCTTCGCGATCGACGCCGCAACCGGTACGCTTCGCTGGAAGGTGGAACGGACCGACATGCTCGCCGGCTACGCCGTGCCCGTGCTCTGCACCGCCGGCGGCCGGACGGACCTAGTGCTCGCCGGCTCCGGCAAGCTCAAAGGTTACGATCCGGCGATCGGCAAAGAACTTTGGACCTGCAACACGATGCCGCGCACGGTGATGACCTCGCCCGTGGTGCGGGACGACGTCATCTATATCTCCGTGCAGAGCTACGGCGACGAAACGCGCACGCTCAAGTATGCCTTGCTCGAATGGCTCGACACGAATCAGAACGGCGAACTGACGCTGGCCGAAGTTCCGAAAGAGTTCGCCTCGCGGTTCAATCAGTCCGACAAAAACGGCGACGGCGTTCTCCGCGAAGCCGAACTCGACACGGCCTTTCAATCGCCCGACAATATGGTCGGCGGCGGCACGACGATTCAGGCCATACGGGGCGGCGGCTCCGGCGACGTCACCAAGACGCACGTGCTCTGGAACGTGAAGAACAAGAGCCCTTCGAATCTTTCGTCGCCGATCGTGGCCGGCGAGCAACTCTTCGTCGTGAAGAAGGGGGGCATCTCCAGCAGTTTCGGCACCAAGGCCGGCGAGTCGCACTGGGAATTGAAGCGGCTCGGCAAGTTCGGCGACTATTACGCCTCGCCCATCGCCGGCGACGGCAAAATCTATGTCACCTCCGAGCCCGGCTCCGTAATCGTGCTCAAGGCCGGGCCGGAACTCGACGTGCTCGCTCGCAATGAACTGGGCGATTCGATCATCTCCACGCCCGCTATTTCCGCGGGTCGCATTTTCGTACGGACGAAAAATTCGCTCGTTTGCGCTCAAGAAAAGTAACCCGACATGAACATTCGCATTTCGGCGGTCTTCGTCGTCGCCGCGTCGTTGTGTAGCGTGGTCCATGCCGCAGGCCCGACGATCGACATCGTCGTGGGCCCGAAGGCCGATGCCCTGGAAAAGCTCGCGGCCGACGAAGCCGCGGCGCTGCTGAAGAAGCTGTACGGCGCCGAAGCCCGAGTGGGAAATGCGTTGCCGGCCGGCAACGGTCCGGTCGTCGTGGTCGGCACGCCGTCGTCGAATCCGGCGTTTGGACAGCTCAAGCTTAATCTGCCGGCCGTTGTGCGGAACGACTTCGCCGTGAAAACGTATCACGACGGCGCTCGCCCGGTCGTCGCCGTCGTCGGAGCGAGCCCCGCGGCCGTGAAAGATGCGGCCTATGAACTCGGGTGGCGGCTGGGAGTCCGCTATTTCACGTTCGGCGATTTGTACCCGGCCGAGCCGCCGTCGCTCGAGAAGGCGGAGATCGACGCCGTCGGTCGCCCGTCGGAAAAGCGCGACCTGACCTTTAACGCGACGTTCGCTTCACCGCTCGACTATGCGGCCTGGGGCGTCGGCGATTGGAAAGCTCTGTTGCACCAGTTGTCGAAGCTCCGTTACCGCAAGGTCGTGCTGGATGCCTCGGCCAAGAATCTCGCCGGCAAAGAGACCGGCCTGCCGATCGAAATCAACTCCGATACGATGGGCCGCGCGGCCTTCCAAAGCGCGAAAGCCTTCGACAACGCCTACCTCGCCTCCGCCTCGACAATGGCCGCAGGGCGTGCCGCCGCGGCGACCAAGCTCCTGCAAACGATCCGCGACGAAGGCAAGCGACTCGGCATTGAAGTGGTCGATGCGCCCAGCGGCGCCGTGGTCGCACAAACCGACGCCCTGAATGCATTGCACGTCGACTATTACCTCACGGCCAACAGCCGGCTCGACGTCGACCCGCATTTTTCCCATCAAACAATCTACGAAGAGATTCTCACTCCAATCTGCGGCACCGAAGTGGGCGGCCGAGTCGCTCGGGCCTTCGAGGAATACGAACGGGCGACGCTGCTTGTGAACCGCAGCGACGATCAATTCGGCGTGCTCGGACCGCAGATGTTCTTGCGGCATTTCGAAGCGACCGAGCCGGTGCCGGGCTGGTGGAACGCGGCCCGTACGCATTACCTCAATGCGATGAACGAGATGTACCGCGCCAACACTCGGGCTCGCGAAGGGGGCCGGGCCTTCACGCTGCCGTACGCCCGCAAGTTTGAGTTCGCGGCCGAGTACGTCAACGTCTGCGAGTCGCTCCGCCGCGCCGGAGCTGCCAAACGCAAAGGGGATAAGGAAACGCAGATCACCGAACTCGAAAAAGCGATCGACTCGGCAAGCAACTGTTGCAATGCGATGGCGGCGGTGGCCCGTACGCCGAGCGATCGGGCCTACATCGCCGTGATGAACCAACACGCATACCGGCCGCTATTGAAACTCTTGGAAGAGGCCGACGCACAGTAATTGAACCACAGAGGCACAGAGACACAAAGGAAAGCAGCAGAAAAAACTTAACCACAGATGGACGCAGATAAACACCGATGAAGGCAAGACGGAAGATTATCTCTAGGCATCTTCTGTTTTCTTATCTGCGTGCATCTGCGTTCATCTGTGGTTCCTTTTCTTCTCTGTGTCTCTGTGGCTCCGTGGTAAATAAGGACGAATGAATGCAGCCGGCGAAAGAGCTTTTAGATCGGGTCAAGCGCGGCGAGTTGGTCGCCGGGATGTTGGCGACCGATCACGTTTGGACCGACCTCGTCGAGCTTTGCCAACGGGCCGGGCTCGACTATCTGATCGTCGATATGGAACACGGACCGCACGGGCCGGAGCTAGTCGCCGAGGTCTGCGCGACCGGGCGCCGACTGAACTTTCCGGTGCTTATCCGGCCGCGAGCCAACGACTATTCCAACTTACGATTGGCGATCGACCTGGGCTGCTGCGGTTTCTTATTGGCAAGTGTAGAAACGGCGGCGGATCTCGACGCGGTCCGTGATGCGATCTTCATGCCCCCGCGCGGCAGGCGGCGTCCCGGCGGCGTCGGCAATCGCTGGGTGGAAAACTATCGCTATCCGGCGTGGAAGGAAACGGTCGAAGATCATTTCCTGGTCATGCCGCAAATCGAAACGAAGCTCGGGATGGAAAATCTTGCGGCGATCGCGGCCCATGAAGTGACGTCGGTCCTGGCGGTCGGACCTTACGATCTTTCGGCCGAACTCGGCATCTGCGGCGTCATGGACGACCCGAAACTACTTGGCGCTCTCGAACAGATCCGAGCGGCGGCCGTCGCCGCGGGCAAACCGACGTGGATGATCGGCGACGCGAAGAACTTGGTCGAGCGCGGCTACAACTTCTTTTGCATCGGCGAACCGTCGTGGATGCTCGTCGCCGCGGCGAAGCAGGCGCTTGCGGCCGCCCGCGGAGTTGCCGCGCCGCCGCAAGCCGGATACGCGGGCAAGTAGCGATGCGCGCGACGCTCCTCGCTTGGACCGCAGCGAGACGACAAGCCGTGGCCAAAATCAAGAGCCCTTTTTGGCCGGCCAAAAAGTGATTTGAATCGACTCCGTAAAAGTGGAAAATACGGGGTTAGTTCTTTGGCAATTCGGTTCTGTTTGTAGCGAGCGGCGGGGTTTATCCCCGCCGTCTGCTGCCGCCGGTTCTCACGTTGAAAAGACCGGACGGCGGGGATAAACCCCGCCGCTCGCTAGGTCTAGGAATCGACGTAAGTCGCGCAAGCGAATCGGCACTTACGTCGACGCGCACTGCGTACATCTGGAACGGGGTGCGCACTTCGCGCGCGAAAAAGTACGCACTCCGACACTAGGAACTAAGGGTGCGTACTCTTTTCCAAAATAGTACGCACTCGTAATTGCAACTGAATTGCGCTTTCGTCGTAAGTCGCGCAAGCGAATCGGGACTTACGTCGATTTTCGAATGCCGTCATGATGGTCGGGCGAGCCGTGATTAATGTTCTTAGGGAGCGATCCAATGACGAACAGTCAGCAAGGGGCGACGATCGCCGGGGCAGGGGAGGGGCCGGTCGTCGGAGTGGTCGGCGATTTGTATCGGTTTCTGGCCGTCGGCGAGCAGACCGGCGGGAAATATGCGATGTGGGAGGCCGTCGTGCCGCCGGGAGGTGGGCCGCCGCCGCATGTTCACGCGCGCGAAGACGAGTCGTTTTACGTCATCGAAGGGGAAATCACGTTTACGGTCGACGGCACGACGCACGTCGCCGGGCCCGGCGGGTTCGCTCACTTACCGATCGGCAGCAAGCACGCCTTTCGCAACAACGGCACGGCGACCGCACGGATGATCATCAGCGTATTTCCGGCCGGGCTCGAGCGGATGTTTTTCGAAACCGGCGTGCCCATGGAAGCAGGAGCGACTTCCGTGCCGCCGCCGTCGAAGGAAGAGATCGAGCGTCTGCTGGCCGCGGCCCCGCGCTATGGAGTAACAATTGACGTGCCGCCGCACTAACGACGAGTCGGCTTGCCGAGCTTCGCGACTTGCTTGTGTCGGAAGCAATCGACGAGATGATCGTTCACCATTCCGACGGCCTGCATGAAGGCGTAGCAGATCGTCGTGCCGACGAACTTGAAGCCGCGGCGCTTCAGGTCTTTGCTCATCGCGTCCGACTCGGCCGTGCGGGCCGGAACGTCCTTAAGTGAGAGGCGAGCATTTTGAATCGGCCGGCCGTCGACGAACGACCAGAGATAGTCGTCGAACGAGCCAAGTTGGTCTTGCAGTTCGAGAAAGGCGCGAGCGTTAATGATTGTGGCGTCGATCTTGAGTCGGTTGCGAACGATGCCCGCGTCGTTGAGCAGTCGCTCCTTTTGGCGATCGCCGTAGCCAGCGATCTTTGCGGCGTCGAATTGGTCGAAGGCCCGGCGGTAGTTGTCGCGCTTCTTGAGAATGGTTTCCCAACTCAAGCCGGCTTGGGCCCCTTCGAGAATGAGCATTTCGAAAAGCCCGCGATCGTCGTGCAGCGGAACGCCCCATTCTTCGTCGTGATAGGCGACGTACTGCTCGCCGCGAGCCCAGGGACAACGCGACTTCGCGGCGGCGGCGGACTTCGAGCGTTCGGCGGTCATGAGATGCGGCGACTCCGGCAAGAGAGCGGACTACATAAAGTTTGCGGCAGGTTCGTCGGGCCGATTATGATCGCGCGGGAAGAGATTGTCATGAGCCTGAGTCAGGGGGAGCGGAACTATGAAACGAAGAAACCTGCTCGCGGCGGCGCTGGTCGGTTGGTCGTTACTTGCCGCCGTTGCCGATGCCGCGGAAGGTGCGAGCGATGAGACGTCGCGGCCGGTGCGGATCGCGGCGCCGATCGATGGTCACATTCATCCGTCGATTTGCCTTTCGCCGCGCGGCGTACTCGTCGTGATCTACGGGCACAAGAACCACCGCGACTTGCGAATCACGCGCTCGCCCGACGGCGGCCGAACGTGGAGCGTGCCGGAGCCGTTTGTGCATACTCTCGGCAAGACTTATTACCCCGGGTCGCTCACGACATTGAAAGACGGGCGGTTGTTGCACTGCTGGAACCGCTGGAGCGGGCCGAATGTGGAAACCGAACCGCGGAGCGTGCTCCACTCGACTTCGAGCGACGACGGCGCGACATGGAGCGAACCGCAGCCGTTTCCTCGCGATGAAAAAGTGCGGAGCGTGATTCGGCACCCGATCGTGGAACTCGCGCCGAACCGCTGGCTGGCGTCTCTCGACGATCGCACGCTCGTGTTCGATCCGACGACTTCCCAAGCCGAACCGCTCGGCGACGGCCGCAAGCATGGGCTGGTGCCGATCGTTCGCACGCCGCGAGGGACGCTGGTCAGCGGCTTCGGGCTCCGCTCGACCGACGAAGGGAAGACGTGGTCGACGATCGAAGGCTTTCCGGATTTGAAGTCGCAAGGATGGCGGCACGAAATGGTTTGCCTGGCCGACGGACGATTGCTGGCCTCGGAAATCTTGGGGCCCGGCTTCGGGGGCGAGCGGATTCGCTATCGCATTTCCGACGACGACGGGCTGACCTGGGAGCGATCGTATGAGTACTACAATCCCGGCCGAGCGATCAATGGCCGCGCGTGCCCCCGCACGGTGCAACTGGATGCGGCGACGATCGGCGTCGTGTTTTACGACATCGACAAACAGCAGGAAGGAGGGCCGGGGCTATTCTTCCTGCGCATCCCGACGGCCCGACTGGCTAAGGACTGACGAACGACACTCGCCGGCGATTTAAGCGATGCCGACCAGGAGACTCGCCGGAATACGAAAGGCGGCGGCCAACGCGCGTAACGAAGCTTGCTGCACGCTTTGAGTCAGCGGCAGATGCTTGAGATAGTCGGCCAGTGAAACATCGGTGTCGAGCGTCTCGAGGCCGAGGCTATGGAGGTTTTCATGAATCATCGCCAGCGCGTGCTTTTCGAGAAGCTCGACGCGATCGAACCAATCGCCCAGCGGCACGGCGAAATTCGGCAGCGGCCTGGGGCATTGCTCGTTGCCGGCAATCGTCGTCATCAGCGTGTGCCGCGAGGAAGGAATCACGGTCGCGCGGCAGCGGTTGTTGAGGTCTTCGATCTGCGGATGGCAGTCGCCGCAAAACCATTCCGACCAACGCATGCCGCTGACCAAAACCCGACGCGTGCAACATCGGCAGAGCGTCACGGCTTGATTGAAATCGTAACCTTCCCAGCGAGTGATCCGCGCGGTCGACGTGCAGGCGCATTGCTGGTGCAACGAACGTGTGACCACTTCGGCGGCGCCGGCCGGCTCCGGTTCGCCGCGGAGGACGACGCCGTGCAGATCGCCGCAAATGCGGCAGACGCTCAGACGATCGAGGGGAACGCGAATCGAGACTTGTCTAGCTTGTGGATGCATGGCGGGCGTCGCAGAGTTGAGCGTGCTTGCGAGACGGCACTTATGTTCGACGCGCGACCGGCATGAAACAATTCCCTAATAATGAGGAGCTTCAGCGCCAGTTTCTTTTTTTGATTTCTGCGACTCCAGCGGCCGTGCGCGGGCTCGTTTTCGCGCGTCGTAGGAAGGCATTACAATCGCGCATCAGATCAGCCCGCCCACTTGGAGGATTTGCTATGAAGAAACTGACGGATTTCGTCGCCGTTGCCGCTGTGTTTGGTTGTTTTGCCGCAGGCATTTCGGCAACGGCCGCGGATGCTCCGGCGACGAAGAAAAAAGGTGTCGACGCCACGAAACCGGCCGGCGCTAAACAACCGGCCGCTCCGGAAGGCCCGAAGCCGACGATGGCCAACGTTCCGTACGGTCCCCACCCGAAGCAGGTGATAGATTTCTATCAAGCGAAGTCGGACACGCCGACGCCGCTGGTGTTTTACATTCACGGCGGCGGCTGGATGGGGGGCAGCAAAGACCGCGTCGGAGCGATCGCGACCTACCACGCCGAAGGAATTTCGGTCGTCTCGGTCGAATACCGCTTTATTCCGGAAGCGACGGCTGACGGCGTGAAGCCGCCGGTGAAGGGGCCGTTGCATGATGCCGCTCGCGCACTGCAGTTCGTTCGCAGCAAGGCGAAGGAGTGGAACATCGACAAGACACGCATCGGCGCGACCGGCGGTTCGGCCGGCGCTTGTAGCAGCTTGTGGCTCGCGTTTCACGACGACCTCGCCGACGCGAAGAGCGAAGACCCGATCGCGCGGGAGTCGACGCGGCTCTCATGCGCGGCGGTGATCGGCGCTCAGACGAGTTTGGATCCGAAGCAAATGAAGGAATGGATGCCCAACAGCAAGTACGGCGGCCACGCCTTCGGCTTCGCGCTCGACAACGCCAAGAAGCTGACGCAGTTCGACGTATTCTTGGCCGGCCGGGAGACGATCTTGCCGCTGATCAAGGAGTACTCGCCGTACGAACTTGTGACGTCGGATGACCCGCCGATTCATTTGGCCTACGGCGCGGCGCCGGCGATGGGACAAGAGCAAAAGGATCCGACGCACTCGGCGAACTTCGGCGTCGGGCTACAAGAGAAGTGCAAGAGCGTCGGCGTTGAGTGCGAGTTGGTCTATCCGGGCGCTCCGGACGTCCGGCACGCGATGACGCATCAGTTTCTGATCGAGAAGCTGAAGGCGAAATAGCCGCACGAAGTTGACGCGATCGGTCGGCCGGCGGCGGCCTGGAAGTCGCCGCCGGCCGTCGCTTCGACGATGCCGTCCGCTTGCCCACCGGCGGCGGTTGACGTAAAACGTGCCGGAGGGGAAGCAGGGATTTCCCGTCCCGCACAAGTCCGACTCACGCACGGCCTGTTTCAAACAAGGATGGATCAATGGCCGTCGGGCTTGCAGATGCCGCCGTGTTGGTGACCGGGGCCGACGGGTTCATCGGTAGCCATCTTACGGAGCGGCTCGTCGAACTCGGCGCGCGGGTGCGGGCCTTCTGCCTCTACAACTCGCACGGCTCCTGGGGCTGGCTCGATCAGGCAAGGCCCGAGGTTCGCGAAAAGCTCGACGTGCGTCTCGGCGACATTCGCGACGCCCGCTGTGTGGAGGAAGCCGCCGAGGGAATCGACTATGTGTTCCACCTCGCGGCCCTGATATCGATACCGTATTCCTATTCGGCGGCCTCGAGCTATTTGGAGACGAACGTCTCGGGCACGCTTAACGTGCTCGAAGCGGCCCGGCGACATAAGCCGCGTCGGATCGTGCATACGTCGACCAGCGAGGTGTACGGCACACCGGCGACACTGCCGATTCGCGAGACCCACCCGCTGCAGGCGCAATCTCCCTACGCAGCCTCGAAAGTCGCGGCGGATCAGTTCTCGCTTTCTTACCACGCAAGCTTCGGCGTGCCGGTGACGGTGCTTCGGCCCTTCAATACTTACGGGCCGCGGCAATCGACCCGAGCCGTGACGTCGACGCTCTTGCATCAATTGCTCGGCGGCGCGAAGACCGTGGAACTCGGCCGGCTCGATACGCGGCGCGACCTTACGTTCGTGGCCGACACGGTCGACGGATTCGTGCGGGCCGCGACGGCTGAAGGTATCGACGGGGCGACCATTCAGCTAGGCACGGGCAGTTCGGTTTCGATCGGCGAGTTATTCGAAGCGTGCTGTGCGGCGGCCGGCGTACAAGCGGAAGTGCGGCAAGACCCGCGGCGGATGCGGCCTGATGCCAGCGAAGTATTGGTGCTGGAATCCGACCCCAGCGTGGCACGAGCCCGACTCGGGTGGGAACCGCAAACGTCGCTCGCCGAAGGGTTGCGGGCCACGGCGGATTGGATTCGCAACCAAGGCCCGCAGCAACGGCCGGGCTTCTTGCATCTGTAATGTTGCGTAACGCCGGCAGTCGTCAGCGGACGACGGTTTCCGGAAGTTCGTTGCGGCGGACGGTCGGCAAGTTCGGCAGCGCAGCGCCGTCGAGGGTTTCGCGGCGCAGTTCCCAGCCTTTGTCGGTGGCGACGAATTCGTAGGAGCCTTCGCCGAGTACGCGGTGCGTCGTGCCGAAGTTGCCGCCGCGATCGAAGGTCACCGTGTAGCTAGCCTTCTCCCTCAGCGGAGTCGACTCGCCTGGCTCGAGTTCCACCTGCGTGCGCTCGTCGATCACGAACGCCACGCCGCCGCCCGAAGACGACGGGTTGCGGATGGTAACGCCGGAACCGGAGTAGGCGGGGAGCGAGTTGCTTTTGACGATCGCCGGGGCGGGAGTCGGCGTCGCGGCCGGTTGTGCGGCGGCGACGGGTGCCGCAATCGGAGCAACCGCGGAAACGGCGGGCGCGAGCGGAACGACGGGGGTCACGACCGTCGGAGCGACATACACCGGCGGCGGAGCGACGCAGTAGTACGACGGCCGATACCAGTAGCCGTAGTGCCCGTGCCAGTGGGGATGATGATGGTGGTGTCCGCGGTAACCTTCGGTGTAGCCGAAACTAAACGACCATTGGGCCTGGCACGGCGAGGCGAACATTCCGCCGGCAATGACGGTGAATGCTAGCGCAGGCAACAGTGATTTCAACATAACGTCCGTGCCCGGAGGGTATTTGCAGGCCTTCTCTTTAGCATCGGCAGGGATACGGCGTCGACTGCAACCGTGTCGTTTTTCGCTTTCAGGCGGCTGCTTCCGTCGCGGACTTGGAAATCCATTTCGCGACAAGTCGCCCCGGCCAACGCCGGCAGCGCTTCGCGAGTCGTACCACCGGTCGCAGGACGTTGACCGTTCGCCCCCACCAGCCGAAGCGGCTCCGGTAGCGGCGAATCTCAATTGAGATCTGCGCGGTCGAATCGTGCGCGGCCTGCCACGCCGACGACGGTTTGCCGGTTCGGAACGTAACGCTGCGTTCGAATAACCGCATGTGACCTTCGTCGGCATTGCAAGCGGCCCAGCGCCCGACGGCCGACGCGGAGAGCGGAGCGACGGGGCGCCCGACGGCTTGCGCCGCGGAACTCATTTCAAACACCGTTAATTCCGTCGAATCGTCGACCACGTGCACTTCGTCGGCGGAGAAATTCCGGGCGACGAAGTCGCCGTCGATCGTTGAACCGAGGAGGCCGTCGGTCTTGGCGGGGGCTACGAGGATCGGGTGGAGATGAAAACCGGCGGCGATAAAACCGGCGTCTTCCACAGGCCAGTAAAGATGCGACGGCCACGATGTCGTCGGCGGCCAGACGAGCGCACGGCTCGTCGGATGAAAATGCTTGATCGCCAGTTCGACCAGATCGGCCGACGATATTTTGACGGCGGCATCGGGGCCCTGGCTGAGCCGGCGTCGCAGTTCGGGAGCGAACGACTCTTTGGCGACTCGGACGCTCAGCACCATGACGGCCTTCTTACCTTCGGCGGCCAAGCGAGCGAGTCGGTCGATACCGCCGTCGGCGATCACGATATCCGGCGCCAACAGCAAGGCATAGGCACCGACGGCCGCCGCCTCGCGCAAGGCCTGCATTTGGAGGCGGGTCAGCGTCTCGTAGGGATCGGTGCGAGCAGGAATTTCGACGGTCACAATCTCCGTCGGCGTGATGCTCTGCAATCGTCGATAGGCGGGCGACGGACGAATGATCGTCGCGTCTTCCGCGGTCGTGAAGATGCGATAGACGCCGTCGGCCGATCGTTCGAGCGCGGGTAGGTTGCCTGGCGCGAGTTGTGAAGGGAGCGAAACGTCGAGATAGAGCCGCGTATACTCGCCCCCCCACACGACGTTCACGAGATGGAGCAGCGGCCGCGCGGCGACGTCGGTCGAATCACGGCCACGACCAAGATTCGCGGCACGATGTGAAATCGATCCCGCAGCCGACATGGAGCGGCCCCTTAAGCGGCATTGAGTTGCGAGGTGTGCCAAGCCAGACGCGGCCGCACGAGGCCTAGATACTTGGTGTTTTGTTTGCAGGCGGGGTCTATTACCTGGAACTGCAGAAGATTCTCCACATACAGCTGTCCGCCGTCCGTGCCTGCTTCTTCCGGAACGACCGCGACGCTGACGACGTATTCTTGATCGTTAAGCAGACTGGCCGGCATCCTGCAGCACGATTCCACAAGGCCGGCGGGCAGCGGAGTTTTTAAGCCTGGGTCCGGACTATCGACGCTTGTGTAGCCGTTCTCGCTTGTGAGCACCCAATTGCCGTGCTTATCGCGGAGGCGAATTTCTACACGGTAAACGGTTCCTGCTCGCTTGTTGTGAAAGCGAATTCGCACGTCGACCGGCTCTTCCACGGCGAATTCGGCTCGCGCGACGCCGTCGGGGCCGCAAATCGCCACCGACTCCAACTCCACGAAGTCGTTGGCGGGAGCGTGATCCTTGCCGCTCCAAGTTACCTGACCGGCGGCGACGACCTCCGGTCGCGGTTCGTACAGATCGACCATCTCTTCGACGCCGCCGATCGCTTCAAGCCGGCCGTGGTTGAGAATCATGGCCCGATGACAAAGCTCCTTCACCGAGCCCATGCTGTGCGAGATGAAGATCACGGTTCGGCCGTCGCGGGTGACGTCTTGCATCTTGGCGATGCATTTTTTTTGGAAGTCGAAATCGCCGACCGCCAGCACTTCGTCGACCAACAGGATTTCCGATTCCAAATGCGCCGCTACGGAAAAAGCCAACCGCATGTACATGCCGCTGGAGTAATGTTTGACGGGCGTGTCGAGAAATTCGGCGACCTGCGAAAAGTCGACGATTGCATCGAACTTGCGGCGAATCTCGTCCCGGCGCATGCCGAGCATTGCACCGTTCAAGTAAATGTTGTCGCGTCCGGAAAGTTCGTAATGAAAGCCTGTCCCAACTTCCAGGAGGCTGCCCACCCGGCCGACGACGCGAGCCCGACCTTCCGTCGGCGCGGTAATCTGAGAAAGAATTTTTAGCAGCGTGCTTTTGCCGGAGCCGTTGCGGCCGATAATCCCCAGCACTTCTCCGCGTCGTACGTCGAACGACACGTTGCGCAAGGCCCAAAATTCCCGCGAACGGGCGTCGGCCTGCGGGGCCACGCCGCGCAACACGGAGCAAGCCCTTCTCGCGGGCGCCGCGAACAGGTTGACGATGGAATCACGGAGCGTCTGGTACGGCGCCGCAACCTGGGCAATATGGTATCTCTTGCCCAGTTCTTCGACTTCAATCGCGAGGTCTTGCATTGATCACAGTGTTGTTCGGATGAAAGCGCCGGGGGCGGGGCGCCGTGACTAATCGTTAGATCAAATCAGCGAAGTTTCGTTCGACGCGGCGAAAGAACAGCACCCCGGTCGCCAACAGAACCAGGGCGACTACGGTTGACATGACGATTGATCCGAGGTCGGGAGCAACGCCGCGGGGAATCAGCGACCAGCGAAATCCCTCGATGATTCCGACCATAGGATTCAAGCCGTACAAGGTGCGCCACTTCGGCTCGATGAGGCTCGTCGGAAAGATAATCGGGCTAGAGAACATCCAAATTTGAGTGAGAAACGGGATGGTCAGCCGCACGTCTCGAAATTTTACGTTGAGCGCCGAAAGCCAAATTCCAACTCCTAACGACGTGACGACGGCAAGGGCAAGCGGCATGGGGAGCAGCAGCCAAGAAAGCGACGGGACTAGCCCGTACCAAGCCATGAGACAAACCAACACTCCGAACGAGATTCCAAAGTCGACCAAGCTGGAGAGGATGCTGGCCGTGGGGATGATGAGCCTTGGAAAGTAGACCTTAGTGATCAGTCCTGCGTTGCCGACAAGGCTATTCGACGCGACGTTCAGCCCCTGGGAAACAAATAGCCAAGGTAGCAGGCCCATGAAGACAAAAATCGGATAGGGCACTCCGTCCGAACTCATTTGAGCCAAGCGTCCGAAGACGACCGTGAAGATCGCCATTGTGGTCAACGGCTGCAACACGGCCCAAATTGCACCAAGCACCGTTTGCCGGTACCGCACCTTGATATCACGCCAGGTCAACGTCCAAAGTAGTGCGCGATGACGCCACAGTTGCTTCCAGTTAGCCCCCGCCCAGGCACGGGGAGGTTCGATCCAAACTTCATGAGCGGATGAAGGCATTCCGGCAGTCTTGGCGACGACGGGCATAGGATGTTCGATAATCGTAAGAGCAACGAGGATCCGAGCTGAATCAGACGTTTGAAGGAGCGGAAAGAGCAAATCTATTTGAGTCTAAGCCGCAAGGTTCGCGCCTTTCGACGGCGGTTCGATAACCGGTTGACCGTCGTTTCCGACATCTTGCCTACGGCCGGCGCCTTGAGCCGTTCGGATTTCCGCTAGAGCCGACTCCAATCGCGCGATCCGGTCATTGAGCGTCAGGCAATGCGACGCCAGTAAATCGACGTCCTTACGCAGTCGCCTGGTCGTATGGGTGATCGGCAGCAGAGCGGCCAAGCCTCGGTAAGTCATGCCGAGCGTGCGGCGAGTCAAACGTCTGATGCGATGATACGTGCGGCGAAGGAATCTGGGCGATTGCAATTCCAAGCGGGAACTGTAGATGACGCGCATTTCCTGAAGTCCGTCCCACTTCGGCGAAGTGAACAATCGGCGTAGCATTCTGTCGACAAAAGCGTCGGATTGCCGCTGAGCCAAGGCCCAAGCCGCTTCATCTATTTCTACGCTATGAATGCGAACCGTGCGACGAAAGTATTCGCGGTGGAAGGCATTCGTCCACCAGTACAAAAAATGCTCGACTGACCTGTCACCAATCGGCTCCACGCTGATCATGTTCGCGTGCAGCGTTGACTTCGAAAACTCCACGCAGAACAACTCGTCCGAGTCGGTCACCACATGCACGTCGTTAAAGTCCGGACAAGACCTGCGCACGTATTCGTGATCGAGCGTCGTTTCCATCGGTTGTTCGGCGACGGCAGGGCGAACCATCAACGGATGAATGTGAACGCAACGGGCCAGAAGCCCCGTCGCGCCGACCCGATAGTAATAATGGCCTAACGAGTGATTGCCGGCGTCGTCGCAAAGATGGGCGACCGACAGCGGGTGCAAATTGTCGAGGCAATGCGCGACCAGATCGCGTGGCGGTACTGCCAGCGATTGGTCGTCGCGTCGAAAATAGCGACAGCGCAACGCGTCGACCGCCAGCTCTTCGCGCATGCGCAGTCCGGTGACGACGACGGCCCGTTTGCCGGCGCGTTGCAAGCGATCCATCGTCGCAAAGGTTCCGTCCGACCAAATGCTGTCGGGCGTAAGAAACACGAACGCCGTATCGACGCCGCGGCCGGCGCGGATCCCCTGCTCGTAGCACGCCGTCATGGCATTGTACGGTTGGGAAAGGTCCATCTCGTCAATGACGGTGACGACGACCGTCACTAGCGATTGCAGCCGCTGAAAACTCTTCGCCCCTTGCAAGCGCGGCAGATCATTCGTTCGGGTGAAAATCTGGTACAGGCAGTGTTGCGCCGGCAAACTCGGCAAGTTGCCCGGCGCCAACTGGCTGGGAAGACCGGTTTCGATGAAACGATCGACGTACTCAAGCCCCCAGACGGGCACAAGAAAATGGTACCGCTGGGCGTGCGCGCGAGGCGCCGCGGATAATGTCGAGCTTTGCGATGGCGTCATGCCGTGCGTCGCCGTGCGGTTCCGTCCGTGTGGCCCGTCGAATGAGGCGGGCCTCGTGATGCGCAAAAACATATTCGCTGCCCTGGCCGGCAACAAGGGCGATCGTTCTACGCCGGCGGTGCCGGCGGCAGCGCACCGGCCGCTATGCGACCTTTTTCGTTAGCCGTCGCCACGGCGACGCCAAACGACTCCGAAAATACAGCAACAGCGCGGCCCGACGATAGCCTCGTCGCCAGCGGCGGACATGGGTTTCGGGAAAGCGGTCGACGAAATCCTGAGACCGCATGAGCGACGCGGCGCGATCGATGATCCGGAGGCTTTTTCGAAGGGTCTGCTGAGCGCTGTTGCTCAAGCTGCCGGGTACTTTGCGCCAAGCCATCAGCGATTGCGGCACATAGGCCGCACCATAGCGCAAGGCGATGGCTCGAATGGCGAACGTGTCGCTCCAGTGGCCGAGTTCCCCGCGAAATCCGCCGACTTCGGCCAAGCGATCACGGCGATAGACGGTCGCTCCGGAAAGCGACGCGTACGGCGGCTGACGTTCTAAATACTCGTCCAAGAACTGCCGCGGTGAGACATAGCAAGTCGTCGGCCACTCGGGTGCCGGGATATCGCGCAGCTTCGTGCCTGCCGCATTCACCATCGTCATCTTGCCGAACACGATGCCGGCCTGCGGATAACGTTCGGCCGCGGCCATGGCAAGTTCGATCATACCGGGAAGAACGTAGTCGTCAGCGGCCGCGCCGTAGACGTAATCGCCCTTCGCGGCGGCGAGCAACTCGTTGATCGAAGCGACCGCACCTTGGTTCGTCGTTCGCCGTAGAAAGCGAATGACCGGATACCGGCGAGCGTACGACTCGATGATCTCCGCGCTCTTGTCCGTTGAGCAATCGTCGAGAATCAGAAACTCGTCGGGCTGCCGCGACTGGCCGAGCACCGCTTCAATCGCCTGCGGCAGGTAGGTCGCGTGATTGAAGTTCGGCATGAAGACGGTGAGCGTCGCCATAATATCCGCCGGATCGCGCAGCAACTAACCGGCGCGACGGCTCTCCGTGGTCCATGAGAGCCAACGTTGCTTATAGGTTCCTTCTGCGATCGCCTTGCGAGCGGCGAACAATCGTTGCTCCGAGTCAACGGCACAGCGATATCCGTCGAGCTTATACGTGAATACTCGGCCTTGCGAAACAAGCTTCGGCAAGATGTCGCGGGCCATGTCGCAGGCGGTGTTTTCGGGAATCGCCTCAAGCAGTTCGGGCGAGCAGATCCAGACGCCCGAGTTGACCCAAGAGGCTGTAATACCGTGACGCTCCTTATCCGTCGGTCGTTCGAGGAAGAGGTTGACGCGGCCTTCTTCGTCGAAGCCGACGATGCTGTTGGAGCCCGGTCGCTGGTGAACGAGCATCGTGACGAGCGCTCCAGTGCGACGGTGCTGATCGACCATCGGGCCGAAATCAACGTCGTTGAGCACGTCGCCGTAATGCACGAGAAACGGTTGGTTGGGCGAAACGGTGTCCGCCATCTTCTTCACGCCGCCCGCCGTTCCCAAGAGTTGCGGTTCGTACGAGTAGGTGATGCGGACGCCGCACGACTCGCCGTCGCCGAAGTGTGCGGGAATGACTTCCGGCAGAAAGTGCAGGTTCATAGCAATCGACGTGAACCCGCAGGCCGCGAGGTTGCGCACGATGTATTCGACGAGCGGTCGACCGCCCAGGTCGAGCATTGGCTTGGGGATTTCGCGCGTGTGCTCGCCGAGTCGCGTGCCAAAACCGGCGCAGAGGATCAAGGCGTGCATAACCGCATGCTACCTTTCTTCAAGAATCCAGCGCCCTGCGGCGGCCAGGTCGGCGCACACATGGTCGGGCTTCGCGGCGGCCGCGGCCGCTTCACCGCCGACGATCGGCGGAGCGTCGTGCTGACCGGTTTGCACTAAGATCGTACGACAGCCCGCCGCCGCACCTGCGGCAACGTCGGTCAGTCGATCGCCGATCATCACACTCTGCTTGAGATCGATTCCTAGCCGTGAGGCGGCATCGATAAGCATGCCCGGCTTCGGCTTGCGGCACTCGCAATCCTTCCGGTACTCGGCGACGTTCGCATGCGGATGATGCGGACAGAAATACCAAGCGTCGATCTCGGGCACTGTCGACGGCGCATCCGCGTTCAAATCGGCCTGCAATTTCCGATGGACGTCGGCGACGCCGCCTTCCGTCGCCAAACCGCGAGCGATCACGGTTTGGTTCGAAACCACGACGAGCTTATATCCTCGCGCACGGAGCGCTCCGAGCGTTTGCGCGACGCCCGGCAGGACGCGGACCGCCGAGTGTTCGGTCAGCAGTCCGACGTCCTCGATAAGCACGCCGTCGCGGTCGAGAAATACGGCCCGAGTCATCGCGATTACTTCTTTCGGCAACCGACGGCCAGCAAATAGTTGGCCGTCGGCTGGAAGCCGGTGTGCACCACTTCGTCGTTGGCGACGAACATAAACACGTGATGGAAATGCTCGCGCATCTCGGCTTCCAGGCGTTCGCCGGAGTAGCAGTTGACGTGGCCGGCCTTCGAGACTTCAGAGGCGTACACTTGGGCGACGATGTTCGGCGTGCCGATCACCGCGATGCCGTCGTGCTTGAGGTTCTCGGCGATCCGGCCGACGAAAGCCCCTGCGTTTTGCGGCAGGATGTGTT
Source organism: Planctomycetota bacterium (assembly GCA_017303535.1). GTDB lineage: Bacteria > Planctomycetota > Planctomycetia > Pirellulales > PNKZ01 > PNKZ01. The sequence continues at coordinate 5,959 of JAFLCO010000019.1, read as the reverse complement.
CGATGACGTCGAAGTTCGTCACGGCGTCGTATGGCTCGGGCGTCGCCGTGAGGAAGTCTTCGCACGAGAAATCAATGCGCGGGTCGTCCCAGTTTTGCTTGCCGACTTCGATCGCCGCTTCATCAGAGTCGATGCCGCGGGCGAAGCCGCATTCTTTGGCGAGCACCCAGGTGCCCAAGCCTTCGCTGCACCCGACGTCGAGCACGCGCTTGTTCTTGCCGATCATCTTCGCGGCGAACTTGTAATACGACATGCAGTACAAGGCGCGGCGCGGCGTGCGGTTGAACCAGTACGCCATGTAGCGGCCGAGGGAAACGTCGGGCGTTTCCATCATTTCCGTGACTTCGGTCCAGCAGGATTTGCTCTCGGCCATGGTTATGCTCCGCGGCGGCGCTTGTAGCAGCCGACTTGAATGAGGTAGTGGGCCATTGGATCGAAACCGGTGTGAGCGATTTCGTCGTTCATGCCGAACTTGAACACGTTGTGGAAGACCTTGCCCATCGACGCGGCCAGCCGATTGGCGTCGTACAGATTGATATGGCCACGCTGACTGGCCGGCGAAGCATAAGGGGCCGACGTGATGTTCGGCGTGCCGATGACGCAGATGCCGTCGTCTTCGAGATTGTCGTACACCGTGTCGAAGAACTTTTCTTCTTCGTCCGGATGGATGTGCTCGATCACGTCCAGCGAGATGATCGCTTGGAACTTGCCGAATTGCTTGCCGAGGAAGTCGGCAAAGACGAATTCGCACTTGTCACTGCCGAAGTTGTTACGAGCCGTTTCGATGGCCGGCTGATCGAGATCGACGCCGACATAACGCGTGGCCGTTTCCATCACGAACGGGCAACCGATCCCTTCGCTGCAGCCGAGTTCGAGCACCGAGTGATTCTTGGCGGCCATGCGAGCGGCGAACTTATAGCGCGAGAGCACGAAGCCCAGGCGCTTCGGATCGTTGCGCAGATTATACGACCAGTGGCGACCGAAGGTCTTGGAGCCGTTGCCGAGCATGTCGGTCACGCGAGTCCAGGCTTCCTTCTCCGTCAGAGCGGATTGCGTCATGCGACTTCCTTCCTCACTAGATACTGAGAGGCGATATCCTGCAGGCAGGATTCCAACGAACGGAATCCGGCCGGAAGAATGTTCCAGAGCTTATTGCACACCATGCTCGTGCGCTTGGGCCGCACGAACGATTCTCCAAGATCGTCGAGCGAGATCGGCTCGACCAAGTCGGCTGAAACGTGCATCGCCGCGGCCAGGCGCACGGCCAAGTCGCGACGCGACGACGCTTCCGACGAACAGACGTTGTACGTCCCGCGCGCGCCGATGCGCTGCAGTTCCAAGACCGCGTGAACGACGTCGTCGATCCAGGCCGGGCAGAAGACCTGATCGATCGCGGCCCGCACGGGGAGGCCTTGCGCAAAGCGGGCCGCCATTTCATCGAACAAGGTTTTGTCGCCGCGGCGGAGTCCGAAGACTTTGCTCAGGCGAATCACGAGGTAGTCGTCGCCGCAAACTTCAGGGAGACGGTGCTCGAGTTCGGCTTTCGTGCGGCCGTAGACGTTGCACGGACGCAACGCCGCGCCGTCGCCGTAGCTGCCGGTGATGCCGTCGAAAACGTAGTCCGACGAGAAAACGATCGGCGTGATGCGGCGGGCGTGCAATTGTTCGGCGAGCGCCAAAGGCCCGACGACGTTGGTGACGTAAGCTCCTTGAGGATCTTGTTCGCAACGCCCGATATTCGTCATGGCCGCGGCAATGACGGCGTACTCCGCTCCTTGCTCAGCGCCATCGAGGCGGCTCAAGCTCGGGTCGGCGAAATCAAACGCCGCCAGGCCGGCGGCGGAGGTTCGCGCCGTGCCGACGGCCGACGGGTCGCTGCGACGGTACGCCGCCAGCAAGTGCCGGCCGACGAAACCGCCGGCGCCGAAGACGATCGTTTTGGCCGGGGCGGCGTTCATGCTGCGGTAGATTCTCAGCCGCGGGGCGTTATTGCTTGTGGACATAATCCAGCGTTTCCTTCTGAATGCGGTCCCAATCCTCATTGACCCAGCCGATCACCCCTTCGATTCCTTGATCCAGCGTGATCTGCGGCTTCCAGCCGAACTCTTGGAAGGCCTTGGTCGAGTCGATCACGTAGGCTTTGTCCTGCCCGAGACGCTCCGGACCGACCTTGGTGCAGGCGTTGAAATCTTTGCCAGACTTGCGGCAGATCGTTTCGACGACGTCGCGCACCGCCACGCCGGCCGGCGTCGAGAGGTGGTACATGTTGCCGGGCCGGCCCTTTTCCATGGCGAGCAATTCGCCGCGCGAGATATCGCGAATGTGGATGTACGACTTTACGGCCACGCCGCCGCCGTGCAGTTCGATCGTCTTGCCTTGCTTCAAATAAATGGCCGACCGCGGGATGATTTTGAAGAGTTGCTGGTGAGCGCCGTAGACGTTGGTGCCGCGAATCATGATCAGCGGGAAGTCGAAGTTCTTCACGAGCGTGAAGAGCATCAAATCGCCGGCCGCCTTCGAAGCCGCATACGGCGTGCTCGGGTTCATCGGGTGATCTTCCTTCACCACGCCTTCGCACGTGCCGTACACTTCCGGCGAGGAGATATGTACGTATCGCTTGAGCCACTTCTGGTCTTTTAGATAGTTGCCGAGTGCCGCGATGGCCACGCCGTTGGTCTGAAACCAATGTTCCGGATGGGCCCAACTCGGGCCGACTTCGCTTTGGGCCGCGAAGTTCACGATATACGCCGGCTTCACTTCGCAAAGCAGGTCCTGCAGGGCCTGCATGTCGCGATTGAGATCGGCCTGCACGAAGCGGAAGCGATGCAGGAGCGACTGCCGTTTGCGATACGGCAGAAAGAGCGAGTCTTTCTCCGGTGATCGGCTCACGCCGACGACTTGATAGTCGGTGTCCGTAAGCAGGTAGTCGACGAAGTCGCTGCCCGAGAAAGAGTTGCTGCCGATGACGACGACCGTGTCCATGATCCTGTCCTTTACTTCCGTGACGATATTCTTTGGAGAGGCGAGGGCCTCTTGTGTTTGCTTGATGCAATTAGTTGCGCAGATCGATCATGGCCCGCCCGGTGACTTCGCCGCTGCGCATCTTGGCGATGGCTTCATTGATGTCTTCCAGCGAGAACCGATCAGTGATGAGTTCGGCGAGGTCCAGGCGGCCGGCGTCGTTCAATCTCGTGAACCGCGCTATGTCTTCGTTCGGCTTCGTTTCGCCGCCGTGCGATCCGCTCAGGCTCTTGCCGAAGTGAAGTTGCAACGAGTAGATCGAGATGTTGTTGCCCTTCTTCGGTACGCCGACGAGAACCGTTCGGCCTTGGGCTTGCGTGAGTTCGTAGGCCAGCTCAATGACGGTCGGCTGTCCGGTGTTGTCGATGCAGACGTCGGCGCCCGCCGGGCCGAGCAACTTGCGAATCTCTTCTTTTGCGTCGCAGTTGCGACCGTTGATCAGGTGCGTTGCGCCGAGACGGCCGGCGAGTTCCAAGCGGTTGTCGAAAAGATCGACGGCAATAATCGGATTCGCCCCGGCCAAAGCCGCGCCTTGTACGACGTTGAGCCCCACGCCGCCGGCGCCGAACACCACGACCGATTCACCGATGCGGACCTGTGCGTTGTTGTTCACCACGCCGAGGCCGGTCGTCACCGCACAGCCGAAGAGCGCCGCATGTTCGCGGTCGAAATCGGGACGAATCGGCGTCAGCCGGTTTTCTGAGATGATGGCAAATTCATTGAACGTGGTCACCCAACCGGCGTTGAGTCGCTTGCCTTGCCAGCCGTAAACGGCCGGCTGCGCGTCGATGCCGCGACCTTTCATCCAGTGCAGCACGACCGCATCGCCTGGATTCACGAACTTCACGCCCGGCCCGACGGCCAGCACTTCGCCTGAACCTTCGTGGCCCAGCAGGTGCGGCAGAAATTTGTCTTCACCTTTGGCACCGTCGATCTCGCCGAGTTGCGAGCCGCAGATGCCGCTGTGGTTCAAGTGTACGAGCACCTGCCCGTACGCGAGCGTTTCGGGAAGCTCAATCGTATCGACGACCAACGGCTTGCGCTGTTCGACGAGTATCGCAGCCCGCGACGTACGGGGCAGGGGAGCGGTCGACGAAGCCGAGGCGGAGAGCGTGGAGATCGACATCGCGTTACTCAAAGTAAATGAAAGAGTGATCGCCCGTGTAGCCGCAACGATCGAACCACCACTGCCATTCTTCCGGCGTGTAGAACCCTTCGCAGGTCAATTGCCAGTAGAGGAGGTTGGCCTTCTCGTCTTCGTTGCGGTACGACTCGACGACGATGTACTTGTTTTTCTTGCCGACCCGCTCAATTTCGCGCAGAGCTTTGTCGAGATCGAAGCAGTACAGATTGTGCAGCGTGTTGATCGAGATGATCAGATCGAACGATTTGTCGTCGAAAGGCAGACTCGCGGCCGACGCGACTTCCAGAAACGGCCGCATCTCTTCCTTAGCATGCTCGATGCCGTAGCGCGAGATGTCGATTCCGCGCACCTCAAGGCCCGGCACGGCTTGCGTGAGGTCGTACATTAAGAAGGCTTTGCCGCAGCCGACGTCGAGGACGCGATCGCCGGGCTTCAGGCCGTACTGGGCCACGAGCAGATCGGCGACTTTGCGCCAGCGGCCGTCGTACTTGTAGCCGCCGTAGCCGACCTTGCGATCGCCGTCCCAGTAGTCGAAGTCGAATTTCTTCGCGAGCTTCGCCGCTTCCGCTTTGGGAAACTCATTGACGCGAGCCAAGTAGTCGCGCTTGGTTCGCGAGTGAATCGGCGTAAGAAAATCCAGGTAGGCCACGAACTCCCCCTAAGGTTGCCGACGAACAAAAGACGACACTGCCTGCATTGTGAGCGCATCGACGCGAGTAAACGTGAGACGTGCGTCGAGAGTTGCGGCCGAGAAGTTGCCGAGCAACGACATGTTCGCGGAGACTCCGTTCTCACACTCAGGCGCGGATAGGCGGCATTAAAGGCGCATCAGGCCGTTGATGCGCGACGGTCAGCTTACGCGACCTTTGCCGCTTCGCCATTTGATAAGGCATAGCGGCCTGCAACGTCAACGCGAGTTCGCCGGCAGCCGGCGCTGCCGGCAATGCTACGCCGCTTGATAAGGCGTGCGGCGTTGAAGCGTTCGGACAGAGTGCGACTGACGAGTCCAACTCGCCTCGAATGCGGCAAGCATCCGATCGGCTTTGCGCAATTGGGCCGCTTTGCGCACACGGCGCGCTTCCTCGCCGCCTGCGGAGGATTCGACGGCGAATTCCCTGCGGCGACCGTCGATCGGCAGAAAGTCATTCAGCAGGATGCAGCACCACTTCAGCTGGTAAACCGGCAGCAGAAGTTCGATGCGCGCGGCGTGCATCGTCGGATCCGAAAGCCTGGCCGTCAGCACCGCTACGAAATCGGCGAAGTATTCGTGCGGAGCAGGAACCGCCGGTTGGCAGAAAAAGTCGCAGGCCAGCTTGGCCGGGTCATCCCAACCGGCGTATTCGAAGTCGAGAAACTTAAGGCCGCCGGGAGTCGTCAACGCGTTGTGAAAGCCAAAGTCCGACGGCGAGAGGCAGCGATCCTCGAGAGCGACTTCTTGGCGCAGATCGATGCCGATGCGTCCGGCTCGCCGCTGCGTTTCGCAAGCGAGTTCTGTGAACAAAGGCTGAAGCACGTCGCACACAAGTTCGCCCGCCGCCCGATCGATGTCGGCATCCGTTCCGCAGACTTCGTGTAGATGGAGGTCGGTCAACCGTCGCAAGCGTCTTGTGACGCAATTGAGGTGAGCTTCGAGACTGAAGCAGGCTTCCGCGGCCGCCGGTAGTGCGCGGGCGGCTTCGGTATGCTTGTGGCGATTGACTTCCACGGCAAACTTTGCGGCCTGCAGCACTGCCGAGGCATCCACCTCATGCGGCTCCAACCTGCGGCCGGGCACAAACTCGTAGAGGCCCAAGT
>JAFLCO010000189.1 GCA_017303535.1 Planctomycetota bacterium | reverse complement strand
GAGCGAGTGAAGTTATTCCAGCGAGCCGGGAGCGTGAGCGACCGGAGTCGTGATCAAGATGGACTAGGGAGAAAGCGAACTGTGTTGGATGTTCCGACCCCTCACCCCCGACCCCTCTCCCGCAAGGGGAGAGGGGAGAAGAACTGCGGCTTCGGCGAAGCTGGCTTCCCATTGCTTGCGGTCGACGGCCATGCCTGCCGACAGCGCGAGCAGGATCGGATCGTGCGAATTGCGCAGCGCGGCGCGGAGTGCGTCGGCCGAAGTTCCCAGTTCGGCGGCGGCGTGCGTGAGGTCGACCAAGCGAAAGGCGTAGTCATCGACGACTTGCGCAAGCGCCGCCGTCGCTTCCGCGCCGGTCATGCCGCCGGTCGCCGCGCCGACGGCTTCCGCATAGTCTTCGCGATCGCGACGGAGTTGCTTGTCGAGATCGGCGAAGTAGAACGCGGCCAAGCGTTGCGCGTCGCGGCGCTCGGCGGTGAAGAGTTCGATGCCCGCGGCGAGCAGGCGTCGCTGGTCGTCGGCCACAGGCCGGAGGCCGTCTTCCACGTGGCAACGCACGCAGGAAATCATCGGCACGACGATGCCGGCGCCGTGCGGATCGCTCGCGTCTTTCGCAATCACGTCAGGCACCGTGCTCTGCCGGCGACCGGCGGCGTCGAACAGCGCGTAAACGTGCAGCCCGTTACGTTTGGCGGCGATGTGTTCGCCGGCGTCGTAGACGAAATCGAGCGGATTACGGATCGGATCGCGCTCGGGCGTCGCCGCGGCCGTGTCGTAAGTGTGCCAAGCCCCACCGAGCGGGCCTTGCCGACGTACGACGCGCCGCGGCTTGAACGTCACGAGCGAGCGAAACAGGTTCGCGCCCGCGTCGGCCTGCAACTCACCGATGGTCGCGACGTCGAGCCCTAGCGCAGCGAAGAACTGGTCTTCGGTCTCCGGCACTCCGGCGAGCGCGTAATAAACGCCGCCGTCGAGCGTCGTCGCGGCTTGCGCGATGAGGTGATCGCCGCGCAACACCGCCCCGCCGCTACCGGTCAGCTCGCGCAGTCGGGCCGCCGCGGCCAGATCGAGCCAACCGCCGTCGGTGAACACTTCGTGTTCGTTCAGGGTTCGGGGTTCAGGGTTCAGGGTTGAGGAACTGCCGTTGCGCGTTGGCTTCCTCCTCTCCAAATCCTGAACCTGGAACCCTGAACCTGGAACAAGCACGCGAGTGCGCACATGAAAATACGGATCGCGGGCCGCGAGTTGTTCCCAGACTTCCGGCGGCAACTCATAGTCGGCGTAACGGATGCGCCACAATGCGTCATGCGTGCCGGGCACCGCTTCGGGGCAGATGATGACTGCCGCTCGCGAAACGCTGTTGAGCACCCACGAAAGGACGTCGCCGGCGCGCGAGCGTTCGGCTTCCGGCAGGTGGTGCAGCGTCGCGTAGCGCGTGCCGTAGCGCTCCGACGGCGCGACCGAGGTTTCCAAGTCGTGCACGGCGGCGCGCAGCATGTCGTTGGGACCAAGCGGCGCGGCGGCGACGGTGATAAGCAGCAAGTGCGGCAGATGCATGGGTCGTAATCCAAGCGCAGAGGCAAGCTCCGCGGCTAAATGGAGGAGGCGTTGGGGACGAAAACGAACTTGCCGGAGCGTCCGTTGAGGGAGACGGTGCCGATCTCGCAGCGGTCGCCGGTCGTCGGCGCGGCGGCATCCGCCAGCAACCGCGTGGGATCGACGAGGCCGAAGCCGTAGCCGTCGTCGCGGCCTGCTGGCCCGGCGTCGGTAGCGGTGCGGCGCAAGTGTTCGAGCAACTCGGCCGGCGAAGTGACCGGCGTGTCGCCGCCGCGGGCTTTGTGCTTCGCGAGCACCAAGGCGGCGAGGCCGGCGACGAACGGCGCGGCCATGCTCGTGCCGGACAGTCGCGCGTAGCCGGCGTTGAGATACGTCGAGAGAATTTCTTGGCCCGGCGCGCAAACGTCGACCTCAGGCCCGCGGCTGGAGAAGTCGGCGAGTTGCCCGCGGCGATCGACCGCACCGACGGCGACGACGTCGTCGAGCCGGGCGGGATAGTTGACGCTGCGATCGCGCCCGTCGTTGCCGGCCGCACAGACGACGAACCGACCGGCGGCCACGGCCCTCGCGACGGCGGCGGCGATCGCATTGCTCGGGGTCGGCGAACCGAGGCTGAGCGAAAGAACGTCGGCTCCCGTGGCGACGGCCCAATCGATGCCCGCCGCCACGAAGTCGTCGGCCCCTGCGCCGTCGTCGCCGAGAACTTTGCCGATCAGCAGTCGGCACTCCGGCGCGACGCCTACCACGCCGCGATCGTTCTGCCGAGCGCCGATGACGCCGGCCGTATGCGTGCCGTGGCCGACGCGGTCGGCGGCGACGGCCGAACCGGGCGAGCGTGCCGTGGCGGTGAAGTCGCGCACTTGGTCGATAGCGCCGACGAGGTCAGGATGCGAGGCTTCGATGCCCGTATCGAGCACGGCGACGCGAATGCCTGCGCCGCGCGTGAGTCGCCATTGCTCAGGCACACGCAACAGCGCCAGACCCCAGTCGACGGTTTCGCTGAGCTGCGTGTAAGCCGCAGCGACGCGAAACGGCGGCAAGCGGTAACGGATCGGCCGACCGAAGCGGATGTCTTGGCGACGAACGGACATGAGTTAGACCTCGGTCGTTTTTGAATGTTTGTGGCTTTGGGTGGCTGGGTCTGGAGCCGAAGGCGAAGGCCCAGTAACTGGGGCACCGCTGCGCTTTGCCCCAGGCACCCGCGCTACGGTTTCGGCAGTCGTGCGGTGAGTTCGCGGAGTGCTTCGGCGAGCAGCAAGTGGTCGGCGTGACCTTGCTCGCGCTCGGCGGCCAGTCCGGCGTGCAGAGCTTCGCGTTCGGCGGCACAGTCGCTGCGTAGGGCCGCCATTTCTTCGCGAAACGCGCGAACCAACTCGGGGAGCGTATGCGTGGCCGTGTGCCAGGCGTACCAAGCGAGCACAGCCGTGGCGCTCAATGCGCCGAAGTCAGGCAAGGCGGCGACGTCGGGCATCTTCAAACTCCTGAAAGGCTTGATTCACCACGGAGGCACGGAGCACACGGAGGATACGGAGGACAAAACACATGAGGAGAATGGGTGACGAAGGGCAGGAGACTGAGGGGACGATCTTTTCTTCTTTTCGATTCCTGTCCCCCTAGTCCCCGTATTAGGTCCCCAAAGTCCCCTAGTGTGTTTTCCGTGTGCTCCGTGCTCTCCGTGGTGAGTTTGTGACTGGAAAAATGCGCGCAAAAAAAAAGCCCTCGCCGAAAGCGTGATGCTCTCGGCGAGGGCTCTTGGGATACCTGGGTTAGGTCAGGCTCTTCGGGATACCGCTCGCAAATCGAACGAAGCGGATATTAGAGGAACCGCCGGCCAAATTCAAATCGGTTTTTGGCCGGCGACAATTTTTATGAGACGGCGTTTTTCCGGGCGTTTTAGCGCTTATGTCTCAACAGTCGCTCGTCGTCCATTTGCCGTCGACGAGTCGCGCGAGTTCGCCGGTCGGGTTTTTGTTCCGTAGCGAAAGCGGCAAGCGCTGCTCGCGCACGTTGTCGTAGCAGCACCACATGGCGAAGCGCGGGATGGCCGTGGGAATGCCGACGGCCGTGAAGCCGGGATGCCCGGTCGCCGGGAACGGTCCGCCGTGGTTCATGGCCGCGGAAACGGCCACGCCCGTCGGCATCTTGTCGTTGAGCAGCCGGCCGACGCGCTCGCGCAGCACCGGTGCGACGGCGTCGTACGTCGCGTCGTCGCTGCCGGCCGTGTCGCTGTAAACGCAGCCGGTCAGATTTCCTTCCAGGCTCTTGATCACGCCGACGAGTTCGTTGATGTTTTCGCACACGACCACGAGCGACGCGTTGCCGAAGCATTCCGTTTGCAGCACGTGCGGCTCGGCGATGAATTGCTTCGCCGTGGCCCGGAGCAACGTGTTCGGCTGACGGAACCCAGCGGCGTCGGGCTTCTTCCCGCCGGCGACGACCTTCGCGCCCGCATGCGTGAGCACTTCGACGCCGCGAGCCAGCGACTCCGCGACGTTGCCCGACAGGAGCGCTCCGACCGGCGCGGCTTCGAACTTCTTGCCGACGGCCGTGAGGAACTGTTCCGTCTCGGCGCCGGCGAGCAGTACGACAAGGCCGGGGTTTGTGCAGAATTGGCCGGTTCCCATGAGCACGCTCGCGACAAATTCGTCGACGAGCTTCTCGCCGCGTTCCTTTAATGCGCCGGGCAGGATCACCACGGGGTTGACGCTCGACAGCTCCAAATAGATCGGCTTGCCGACCGCATCGGCGGCCGTTTTGAGTTTCAAGCCGGCGTGGCGGCTGCCGGTGTACGCGACGGCGCCCAGTCGCGGATCGGCGACGAGGCGTTCGCCGTCGGCGTGCGACGTGCGATAGATCAATTGCACGGTGCCGGAAGGCAGCCCGACGGCCTCGGCCGCTTGCTGGGCGAGTTCGGCAAAGAGCCGCGTCGTGCCGGGATGCGACGTGTTGGCCTTCGCGATCACCGGGCAGCCGGCCGCGATGGCCGCCGCGAAATCGCCGCCGCTGCAGCTCCCGAACGCGAACGGAAAGTTGTTGGGCCCAAACACGGCCACGGGTCCGAGCGCTTCGAACCGCGTGCGAATGTTGAGCTTGGTATCGATCGTCGGCTGCGTCCAAGATTCGTCTTCGCAGGCGGCGGCGGCCGCGCGCAATTGGCCGGTCGTGCGCGGCAGTTCCACGTCTGCCAATCGCGGCTTCACGGGGTAGCCGGTTTCAGCGTTGGCCAACGCACAGAGTTCTTCGCTACGAACTTCGATCCGCGAAGCGAAGTCTTGGAGAAACTCGGCAATCTTGACCCGGGGCAAAGTGCGGAGCGTCTGAAACGCCGCCGCCGCGGTATCGAGCGCGGCCTCGACGTCGGTCCACGCACTCGTCGGATAAACGTCGGGTAGGGCCTCGCCCGTCTGCGGGTTAAAGGCCGTAAACTTCCCGGCGGCATCGGCAGCCCGCCACTGTCCGGCAATCAGAACTGGTTGCATGTATAGGTTCAGGGTTCGAGGTTCAGGGTTCAGTGTTCGTTTGATGCAACGCGTCGGCCGACCGACCGCGCCCTTCCGCAATCGCTGGCCGACCCGACAAAGGGACGAATTATAGCAGACGCCGAATTCCGAGTTTGGGCCCGGCCCGTTCGCCGGCAGAAAGTGCGTCGCATGGTGACGAGAGCTACAATCGGGCGATGAACCTCTCCGTGCAATGCCGTAGACGCCATGGAATCCCCTCCCGCTAAACGTCGCTTTCGTTGGTGGTTCGTCGTACTCGGCGTTTGTGCCGGGGCGGTGTTGTTTGCCGGGCTGTGGTTTTATCCGGTTTGGAAGTTTCACAAGGCCGTGAAGGCCATTCGGCTCTCGGGCGGCTATGTGGAGCTGGTGCCGCAAGGCGTGCCGCAGGATATGTGGGAAGCGCTGCGACGGCAGGATCCGCTCGCGCGTTATTTCCTCGAACCGTCTTGGGAGATTTGGGATGTGCGGCTCGTGAAGCATGCCGCGCCGGAATGGCTCGACGACGTCGGCCCGCTCGCGCGAACGTTCGCCCTGGAGATCATATCGGACTTCGTCGCCGACGCCGATCTGGAGCGATTGCCGCCGCTGCCGAACCTGATCGGCGTCACCGTCTCGGGCAAGCTCTTCACTAGCCGCGGGCTCGAAACGATTTTTGCGCGAGCGCCGCAGCTCAAGTATCTTCATTTCCACGGCGAGCGAATCCGTGACGATGTGATCGACGTCGCGTTGCGGTTCCCGCAGTTGGAACTGCTCGATCTCTCGGATACCTCGCTGGGGGACGGGGCCGCCGAGCGATTGCTGCGCCAGAAGCGGATTCAAACCATTGATATCGCCGGCACGAAGATCACGAGCGCGTGCCTGGAGCGCATCGGCGCGGCGGCCATCGGGCCCGGCGCGATCGACGTCTCACGAACGGAGGTCAATGACGCCGGCATGGCCGTCTTGCTCGCGGCGCCGCACATCAAGTCGCTGGGGTTCGACGAGTTGCGTCTCGGTGAACGGACGATCGCCGCGCTCCGCGCCAATCGTACGCTGGAGTTTCTGAACGTGGCCGGCCATTTGTGCTTGAAGGAAGACGAACTCGCGGCGGCGATCGGCGCACATCCGGCGCTGGGGCTGTTGGTGTACGACGACAATTATCTGCCGGTCCGCTACCTGCAACAGTTTTGGGCCGCCCCGAAACTGTCGACCGTGCACGCCGTCGATTGCGACGTGACGGCCGCGGAAATTCAAGCGGCCAAAGAACTCTACGAGCGCGACACCGGCCGCAAGATCACAAAAGAAATGACCTTCAAAGACGCCCACGGTCCGATAAGGTAGCGACGTTCGGACACGTCGCACGGACGTTGCGACGCTAGCCTCGGAAGGGCTCTGAACTCCAAAACCTGAACCCTGAACCCTGAACCTAAAAACCTACGACCGTCTCACGTCCAGCGCCTTCTGCTTCTTCTGGCCGGCGTACCAGTGTTTCCAGGCCGCCAGGTCGTAGCGGTAGTTGATGCGGCCGCCGAGGATGTTGACGAGGCCGTCGAGGACGCCTTGGTTTTCTTTTTCCATGCTGACGATGCGCGTGCTGTTGCCGGTCGAGAGGCCGGAGCCGCCGGTGCCGCGGCTGGCGCTGAGGCTGCCGCCGTTGCCCGTCGTCACCGCGTATTTGTGCGTCGTCACCAGTGCGTCGATGAGCGGCGCGATCGAGCGCGGGTCTTTGAAGCGTGAGAGGGCGATGCCGGCGCGATTCACGACGTCGTTGTCTTTGCTGCGGAGTTGCTGAATGTAGTAGTTCACCAAGCTCTGCTGCGGCACGTCGTCGAGATAGTCGAGACAGCTCACGCGGATGTCGCTCGACGTATCTTTGAGCGATCGCTCGGCCAGATAAACGTCGGCGGCGGGCGTGCCGATGTTCGCCAGTGCTTTCATATACAGGCGGCGAATATCTTCGTGTTCCTCTTTCTCCATGTACTCGCAGATGGCCGGCACCGCCGCGGGATCGGTCACTTGCTCGAGTTCGGTGATCGCCTGTTGGGCCTTCGGGCCGCCGAGCCAATCGCGCCAGCGCTTCATGTTGCCGTACCAGAGCGACTTCGCTTGGTCGGCCTTCTGCCGCGCTTCCATGATTTCGATTTCTTGCGGGTAGCGCCACTGACCTTTGTATTGCACCTTGCCGAGCGCCGAGAGATGCTCGGCCTGCGTGCGCCACTGGCCTTGAATGCGGTTGTAGCCCAAGGCGCTGCGGGCCTTCACGTGGTTGGTGTCTAGCTCGATGATGCGCTCGAGGTGCTGCTTGCGCTCGACGGTGAGCTTGTGTTCGCGGCACCACTCGGCGAGCGTCCATTGACCCTCGACCGTGTCGGGCTGCTCGTGGCGAATGCGTTGGTATTCGAGTTGCTCGGGCGACGGAGCGACGACCGTCGTCACTTGGTCTTTGTCGAGCGTGATGCTGCCGCCGTCGGGGAGCTTGATTTCGTACTTGGCTCGCGGGCTTTCGGCGGCGTTGGCGAGTTGGCCGGAGATGCGACCGCCGCCGGAGAGCACGAAGTCGTCGGCGCGCGAAAGGGTGCAGATTGATGACGACGCGACGACGGCGATGAGCGCGATTCGCATGGAAACGTCCCCGGCAAGTTTCTCGATGTCGCGCTCTGCCGACGCAACATGTTCACTATATTATAGATGCGCGTTGGTCGGACCGTAACAACCGCGGCGTTTCCCGCAAAAAGTGAGCAAAAATGAGCACTTCCTCGGCCGAGCATCGGGCCATGTCGCCCGCGAAGGTCCGCTGCGCCGTGGTGACGGTCAGCGATACCCGAACGCTCGAGACGGACACCGGCGGCCGGACGGTCGTCGAGCTTTTGGAAGCGGCCGGACACGAAGCGGCGGCGCGCGAGATTGTGCCCGACGATCCGGCCCGGATGCGGCCGCTGCTGGAGGAGTTCGCGCGGCGGGAAGATATCGACGCGGTGCTGCTGACCGGCGGCACGGGTCTTTCGAGCCGCGACCAGACGTTTGAAACCGTGACGTCGCTCATCACCAAGCCGCTGCCCGGCTATGGCGAGATCTTTCGGCTGCTAAGTTTTCAAGAGATCGGACCCGCGGCGATGCTCAGCCGCGCGACGGCCGGGCTCATCGGCCGAACGGTCGTCTTCACGATGCCGGGCTCGCCAGGCGGAGTGCGTCTCGCGATGGAGCGGCTCATCGCGCCGGAGTTGGCGCACGTGGTGCGCGAGGCGCGGCGATAAGGCGCCGACCTTAGCCCCCGGTACTTCATACCGGGGGCAATGCGCGTTGCTGATGAATGATCGTGCCGTTGATCATTCCGCATGTCCCCTTGCTGGCGCGGCGGGGCTAGTGTGTGGTTGCAACGTCGAGCGATTGCTCTCGCGTCGATTGCCCCCGGTTTGAAGAACCGGGGGCTAAGGTCCACGCCGTCACTGCCGGCGGTGCGCAACCGCGCAGGTTTTCGTCATTCTCCTCGCCGGAACATTCGATACATACCGATAGCGCCGGCGGCCCCTGCGGTTGCCGCTGCGCGGAAGCGTCGGGTGGCTGGGGCATAGCGCAGCGGTGCCCCAGTGGTTGAGAGGCCCAGTTACTGGGTCTTCGCGAGTACGCTCCAGACCCAGCCACCCAAAGCGGAAGTTCTCGCACGTCGCCTCAGCATGTGCCCGGGGAGGGGCCCGTGATTCGGTTGCTCATTAAGTTCTTTCCGATCATCGCCTGCGTCGCCGCTTACTTCTTTTTGCAGAAGTACGAGATCGCCGGGCTGGGCAACCTCGGCATCCGCCCGCGCACCGAACAAGCCGCTCCTGCGCAAAACACCGTCCCGGTGCGGCCCGGCAACACGCTGCGGATCGCCGCTTGGAACATTCAAGTCTTCGGCGAATCGAAAGCGAGCGACCCGAAATCGATCGACGTCATCGCTCGCGTGATTCGCGATTTCGATATCGTCGCCGTGCAAGAAATCCGTGCGAGCAGTCCCGACTTTCTCGATCGTTTCCTGCGGCTCGTCAACAGCACCGGTCAACAATACGCCTACGTCGTCGGGCCCCGGCTCGGCCGCAGCGACAGCAAAGAACAATACGCTTATATCTTCGATCAGTCGCGCGTGGAGATCGATCGCTCGCCGTCGGGCACCTACACCGTCCGCGATCCCGACGACCTGCTGCACCGCGAGCCGTATGTGGCCGGCTTTCGGGCTCGCAACGCCCCGCCGAACGAAGCCTTCACGTTCACGCTGGTCAACGTGCATACCGACCCGGACGAAGTCGATGCCGAAGTTAATGCGCTCGACGACGTCTTCCGCGCCGTGCGGCTTGATGGTCGAGGCGAAGATGACGTGATCATGCTCGGCGACTTCAACACCGACGCCGGGCACCTCGGGCAGCTTGGCGCCGTGCCGTACATTTTTTGCGCGATCGACGGCGCTCCGACCAACACCCGGCGCGATAAGTCGTACGACAACATCGTGTTCGACTCCAACGCCACGACGGAATACGTCGCCGGATCGGCGGGCGTGCTCGACATCGTGCGGCAGTACAACCTCACGCAAGATCAGGCCCTGAAGGTGAGCGACCACCTGCCGATTTGGGCCGAGTTCTCGGTGTACGAAGGGGGCCGGCCGGGAAGCGTCGCCGCTCGTCCGGCACTGGCCCGGTAAGTCGAAGAAGCGTTAATACGCTCCGCGGCGGCTCAAGAGCGCCAGCGGCGTGCGGACCAAGAGCTTGAGGTCCGTCCACAGCGATTGGTTCTCGACGTACCACAGGTCCATCTTCACCCAATCGACGAAGCCGACTTCGCTCCGGCCGCTGACTTGCCAGAGGCACGTCAGGCCCGGCTTTACGCTCAGCCGGCCCACTTGCCACGGCTCGTAACGCATGACCTCCGCCGCGATCGGCGGGCGCGGACCCACGAGCGACATGTGTCCCAGCAAGACGCTGAACAGTTGCGGCGTTTCGTCGATGCTCGTGCTGCGGAGGATGCGGCCGAGGCGCGTGATTCGCGGGTCGCGACGGTTTTTGAAGATCGGGCCGTCGGAGTGCTGGTTCCGCACCTGATGTTGCACGGCCAGGGCGTCGAGCCGCATCGTGCGAAACTTGTACATCGGAAAGAGCTTGCCGCCGAGACCGACGCGCTCCTGGCGAAACAGCGGATTGCCGCGCGTCGTCACGCACAGCGCGACGAACGTCACGAGCATCACCGGCGCGAAGAGCGCGAGTGCCACGAGCGCTCCGGCGATATCCAGCGTGCGCTTTGCGAAGCGGTAGGCGAATGAAAGGTTGCCGGCCGGCGCCACCAGCGGAGCGCCCTTGGTCAACCAAGCGCCGAAGTTGGGGACGGGCACGCCGCCGTGCCAGTTATCCGCCGTGACGACGACGGGAGCGGCGGGCTTCGGCGCGGCGGCCGGTTTCTGGGCGGACGTGGTCGTGTGTTGCTTCTCGTGTTGCTTCTCGGGCGCGGTGTGGTGCGACGGCGACAATTGGTCGGCGGCGGACGTCGAAGGAGACATGGTAAGCTCTGCCGGTCATGCTCGGTGTAAGGGCATCTGGTCGTGGCAAGCCTTAAAGGCAAAGCCGATACCCGAGATCGCGGACCGACCGCGGAGTGCCGCGTGGACGAAGCGCAAGCCGTTGGGATACGGCGTGTTGCGCGAGGCCGAGCGGCGGCGAGTCACTCGGAAGGAAGCCGCCCCGATGTTGCCGCGCGGCAACACGCATGTTGCCTGCCGTCGACATGCGGCCTCGTTGCCACGAGGGGTGAATCCTCACGGCCGATGAGCCTCGAACGCACAGCGGTCGGCGAAATTTGTAACGGTTCCGACGGTCGTGCGTCGCGTATGGCCGGCGCTCGTATTGTGCCGCTTGCACGGGTCGTGCGCGTTATCTGCCGGCATGCCGAAACAGGCGATTTTGCGGCGCGAGCGCGACGATGACTTACCGCAGACGACTCCCTCAGGACGTGCGCGACGGAGCGCGCGGAACGGGCGTCGTGTCGCTTGAACGTTTGCGCCCCGGCCGTCGTGATCGAGGTTCCATATTGGGGCCCCGCGCCGCGCCGCGCGAACGAGCGTGGTGGAAAAGGAGATCCCGGTGAAGAAGTTGTTCTTCTCGCTGACCGCGGCCGCTTGGGCTCTGAGCTTGGCGGGCGAAGCCTCGGCTCAGTACAACCCGTATGCTCAGCAGGCGATGCGTCAGGCTCCGGCCGCGCAAGCGTATTACGCGCCGCAACAGCAACGCGGCTACCAGCAACCGGGTTACGCCGTGCAACCGGTGTCGACCGCGATGCGGCCCGGCACCACGACCTATGCCGGATCGCCGGCCGTGGGCCTGAAGCCGGTGAACCCGCCGTCGGCCGCGACGCAGCGGATCCTCATGGCCAGCCGTACCGGCACAAACGTTTCCACGGCGCAAAACACCGCACCGGCCAAGCCGCCGGTCGCCCCGCCGCAACAATACTGGAACTCCGGCATGAACGCCTCGCCGTGGGAAGCCTCGCAAGGCGCTTCGTACGGCGCTCCGCAGGGTTCTGCCTTCGGCGCGCAGGGCTCGGCCTACGGCGCTCCGCAAGCCGACGGCATCTCCGGCGGCGGCTACGGTGGCCCGGCTCCGGCCGGCGGCGGCCAATGCTGCGGTAACGGCGGCGGCGCGGTCGGCGGCGATTGCTGCGGCAGCTCGTGCGGCGGTTGCGGCTGCCTCCACGGTTGCTGCTTGCTGAAATCAACCGGCGATCTCGTGCAGC
>JAFLCO010000188.1 GCA_017303535.1 Planctomycetota bacterium | reverse complement strand
GATAGCCTGACTTTGCAGCCAGACGCTCGACGAGCGCTTGGGCAATATGGCAGGCCAAGAGTTCGGCAGTCGTCTGCACGAGCGGCAAGAGTACGCAATCCTGCCGCGGAAATATCCAGCGGCGGTCTTTGAAGCGGACCGTCACTTCGTGCTCGCCGGCTTCGACTTGAATGGTCGGATGCCGCGTCGGCAGCAGCATGCGGTGATCGAGTTCCAGCACGATTTCTTTGAGCGTGTCGCGCAGCGCGATAAAGTCGACGACGTACTCATTCTCGTCCAGCGGGCCGAAGACCTCGACCGCCGTGCGGTAATTGTGGCCGTGCAGCCGTTCGCAGATGTTGCCGTTGAACGTAATGAAGTGGGCCGCGGAAAAGACGAGTTCCGTCTTCCGCAATCGAACCGAATAGGTTTCGCCGGCCATGTTTCGATCGCTCCGAGTTCGGCACCACCGACGGCTATTATAATCGAATGGGCTGTGGAATTTCGTCCGTGAGCAGCAGCACCAACAAGGCGGCGGCCAAGAGGTCGGCGGTGGTGCCGGGGTTGCGGCGGTGCCCGTCGCTGCGAAGCCAAAAATCGAAGTCGGCAAGCGTTTCTTGAAATGCTTCCTCTCCGGCGGTTGCGGCTTCGAGAACTTGTCCGGCTGCGACTGCCACTTCTTCCGCCGCCGCGAGTCCGCATTTGCGGGCAATCAGCGAATCGGGAAACTGACGCATGACGGCCAATTGCGTGCGGATGACGGCATCGGCCAAGCCGGAACATACTGTAACGTTTCGCCGTAGTTCCGGAGTTATCACGTCGAACAATTCCGCAAATCCGTTGGCGTATTGGCGTGCCACGAGGTCGCGATCGGCCGCCAGGCGCATGGCGTGAAGCAAGTCGACCGGCGCGGCCGTCGATACATCGGCCTCGTCGACTTTTCCCAGGCCGCCGGGATTTGCCAACCGGATCGCCTCGTAGACCTGCGCCGCGTCGTCGGGCGTGAGACGCTTAAGCGCATCGCGCACGCCGGCATGAACGGATTCGATGGACGTCGCACTCCTTGCCGAAGCGGCGATCGGGGTGAGCAGTAGCACGATGCCAAGATTGACGTTCGTCGCGCACCACCGGCGTGTCGCTTGAACGGCTTCCAAAACGCAATCCCCAAGCGAGCGTCCATCGGCGGCGGCTACCATTGCCGGACCGATGGCCACGGCGGCGGCCGCAAAGTCGGCAAACGTGAGGTCTTCAAAGTCCGCGCCGCGATGCACATTGCCCGGCTTCGGGACCGTGACTTCCAGCAAACAAGCCAGCGTCGCGCATTGTCCGACTTCCACGCTCGACTTCATGTTGACGCACTCGCGCTCACGGTACCACCGGAGTCTGCGTGTCCCATCGTCGCCGAGGGGCGCTTCAAAAGCTCCGCGACCAGCGGAATGATTCGCTCGTGGGCATCTTCGATGACGTAATGCCCGGCGTCCTCAAAGCGATGTACTTCAGCTTGTGGAAAGAATTCGCGAAAGCGCTCGAGAAAATGCGGCGTGAAACACCAGTCGCGCATACCCCAAGCGAGCAGCATCGGCATGTCGCGAAACTTACCGAGGCCTTGTTCGACTTCAAGCAGCGTTCCGTAACTGGGATGCGCCTCGCTCAACGGAATGTCTTGCACGAAGCGATGGACGGCCACTCGATTCGCGTAGTTGTCATACGGAGCCAGGTACCCGGCCCGCACGGCCGGAGTGAATCGTTCGGGCTTTTCCGTCGCCATCGTAATAGCGGCTCCGGCAAAAAGATTAAGTCCTCGCACGCCCCAGGCCCCCAGCACGGGAATGCGACAAACCCGAATCCGCCACGGGCAGCGATCGCTGCGAAAGGCGGCCGTATTGAAGAGGCCGAAGCGAGTGAAACGTTCCGGCATCCGTCCGGCGGCGCCCATTCCGATCGCGCCGCCCCAATCATGCGCCAAGAGAGTGATGTTGCGGAGGTCGAGCGATTCGATCAAGCGCTGCAAGTTGCCGATGTGGTCAGCAAGGCGATAGGGGTAGTTTTGCGGTTTGTCGGAGAGTCCGCAACCGAGATGGTCGATCGCGACAACGCGCACTCGGTCGCGAAAGGCGGTGATGATATGTCGCCAATAGAACGACCAAGTCGGGTTGCCGTGAACGCAAAGCAGGACCGGCAGCGAGTCACGCGACGAACCGCCCGTCAAACTCTCCGGCGACGCCGGGTACTCGTCAACATAGTGCAAGCGACCGCCGGGTACCTGCAGGTAGTGCGACGTAAATGGATATTGGTCCTGCCAGCGATCGGTCACGGGCCGTGAATCCTCGGGGGCTTGCCGCGGCCGGATTATCCGGTCGATTCGGAACCGTCGCGAAGTCCGGGAGCGAAAACGCCCTGCGCGGCGCGGTTTTCGCAGTCAAACGGGAAGCGGCGGCTTTTCTTTTCGTAGCGGTAACGGAAAATTGACAAACGCCTACTATAACGAGACTTAAATATATCGCCGCCGTGCAGAAACCGCCACCCGGCGGACGGCGCGGCGACGTCGAACTTTGACGATCGAGAGATCAGCGGAGCAGGATCGTGAGCGAGCAAGAGTTTCTTCCCGAGCACTTCGTCAATCGCGAGTTGAGTTGGCTCGAGTTCAATCGCCGCGTGTTGGAAGAAGCCGAATCGCCCGACGTGCCGCTGTTGGAACGCGTAAAGTTCTTGTCGATCTTCAGTTCCAATTTGGACGAATTCTTCATGGTGCGCGTCTCGGGCCTGCGCGAACAGGCGTTTGAAGACGGCGCTCCGCAGGATTACTCGCCCGACGGCTTACGACCGATCCAGCAATTGGAACGGATCGCCACCCGCACGAAGGAACTTGTCGCGGCCCAGTATCGGTGCTGGAACGAGCAGGTCGTTCCGCAACTTGCCGAGCAAAAGATTCGCATCCTGCATCCGAGCCAACTCGCGCCTGAGCATCATGCGGTGCTCGACAAGTTCTTCAACGAGCGGGCTTACCCGATTCTCACGCCGATGGCGGTCGATCCTGCGCACCCGAGCCCAAGGTTTCACAACCGCGGCCTATATCTCGCCGCGCGATTGCGCCGCCACTCCGGATTAGGGCCGAAGAATCTCTTCGGCGTCGTACAACTTCCGCAGGTACTGCCGCGATTGGTGACGCTGGCGCAAGGCGAAGAGCAACTTTACATCTTGTTGGAAGACGCGGTCTCGATCCGGCTAGCCGAACTCTTCGGCGGCTCGGAAGTGGTGAACCACACCTATTTTCGCATCACGCGCGACAGCGACATCGAACTGCTCGAGCAAGAGTCGGACGATATGCTGCAGACGATCGAAGACCGCCTGAAGGCGCGACAGCGCGGACAGGCCGTGCGATTGGAAGTTTCCGCCGACGGTGATGAGGAACTCATTCGCGAAATCGTCGAGCCCGAAGCGGTCCGCGAAGCGACGTCGACCGACGCTTACAGCGAAGTTTATCGCATTCCGGGGCCGATCGACCTGACGGCCTTAATGGAATTGCTCAAGATGCCGGGTCGTGAGCATCTGCGCGATGCGCCTTTCACTCCGCAAACGCCGCGCGGACGCGCGCAGCGCGGTAAAGAAGACTTGTTCGCCGCGATCCGCCGTCACGACATCTTATTGCATCATCCGTACGACGCCTTCGACGCGGTAGTGGAGTTCGTCAGTCGGGCGGCCAACGATCCGCATGTACTGGCCATCAAGCAAACGCTCTATCGGACGAGCGGCGACTCGCCCGTAACGCGAGCGCTCATTCAAGCCGCGGAAAACGGCAAGCACGTTACGGCGCTGGTCGAACTCAAGGCCCGCTTTGATGAAGAGAATAACGTCGGTTGGGCTCGCAAGCTCGAACGGGCGGGCGTGCACGTCGTGTTCGGCTTTCTGGACCTCAAAACGCACTGCAAGCTCTCGCTCATCGTTCGCCAGGAAGGCCAGGCGATTCGCCGCTACGTGCATCTCGGCACCGGAAACTACAACCCGAACACGGCGCTGATTTACACCGACTTGGGTCTCTTTACGGCCGACGAAGACGTGACGGCCGACGCTTCGGCGCTGTTTAATCTGCTAACCGGCTACTCGCAAGGACACAAGTGGCGCAAGCTCGTCGTCGCGCCGACCGATTTGCATCGACGGACGGTCGAATTGATCGAAGAGCAAACGCGCCGGGCGAAAGAAGGGCTGCCGTCGCGGATTTACGCCAAGCTCAATTCGCTGGTCGACTATCGTGTGATTGAGGCCCTTTATCGGGCCGGACAAGCGGGAGTGCCCGTCGACTTGATCGTTCGGGGCATTTGCGGCTTGCGGCCGGGAATTCCCGGCTTCAGCGAGAATATTCGCGTGCGCAGCATCGTCGACCGGTTTTTGGAACACAGTCGGGTGTACGTATTCGGTCCGGAAGAAGATTGCCGCATCTACTTGGCGAGCGCCGATTGGATGCCTCGCAACTTCTATCGCCGTGTCGAAGTGATGTTCCCGGTCGAGGCGCCGGACTTGCGCGACCGTATCTTGCACGAGATCATGCCGGCCTACTTGCGCGACAACGTCAAGGCACGGATCGTACTGCCCGACGGCACTCATCAGCGTTATGTTCCCGCCGAAGGCGAGGCCCGCCACCGCTGCCAAGAGGAGTTGCTCGCGGTACGTCCGGGCATGTTGCCGACGGAATCCGGCGGCAACGGCGGCGAAATGAACGGCGCCGCCGTGTTCGCGGCCGCGTCGCGCGGGAATTAGACGTCGCGGCGAATGACGTATTCGGTGAGCCGATGCAGCACGTCGCGAGCCGGGCCTGCCGCAAACGACGGCAAATCACGCTGGGCGGCCTGCGCGTAGCGCAGAGCCGTGTTGCGGGCGTAGGCCAAGGCATCGCTCCGCTTGAGCCACGGTTCGAGGATGGCTCGGCGATTACCCTGCCCGCTCGACAGTTGCTGTTGCAACTCGGCGCGATCGGCGGCGGGCAACGTCGCTAGCAAGCGAATGAGCGGCAACGTCGGCTTGAGTTGTTCGAGATCGGTTCCGAGCGATTTGCCGGTGACGGATTCGTCCCCTTCCAGGTCGAGCAAGTCGTCGACGATTTGAAACGCCATGCCGAGGTTGCGGCCATAGCGGTCCATGGCGTCTTCTTGCTCGACGGTCGCTCCGGCGAAGTGGGCCCCGAGGCGGCTGCAGCAGGCGCAAAGTTCGGCGGTCTTGCCGTCGATGATTTCGAAGTATTCGCTCTCGGTCAGTTCGAGTCGGCCGCGGCTGTTGATTTGCCGCATCTCCCCTTCGCAGACGATGTTCGTCGATCGGCCGATCGCCCGACAAGCATAAGCGCTGTCGGTCGTCGCCGCGAGATAAAAAGCGTGGCTGAAAAGGAAGTCGCCCAGCAATACGCCCGACTTGTTGCCCCAGCGGGCATTCACGGTGTCGAGATGCCGACGCAACGCCGCTTCATCAAGGATGTCGTCGTGAATGAGCGTGGCCGTGTGGATCATTTCCATCACTACGGCCAGCGTGATGTGCGCCGGGCCGATCGTGCCCACGGCCGACGCCGCGAGCAACAGCAGTGCCGGCCGAAGCCGCTTGCCTCCCAGGCGAAAGCCGTGTTTGACGAGTTGGTCGACGTACGGATCGGCGCTGCGAAGCTGCGCTCGCAAGAGCTCTTCGACCTTGGCCATGTCTCCGCGAACATGATCGAAGAGCGAGCCGAAGGCTCGTTGGGCGCTGTCGACTCGTTGCACGACGCTTGCCATGTTGCTTCCTTCCGGTAACCTCAACTGCCGCGTCGGCGACGCCGACCTTTGGATTACGAACCTCGGACAAAGTGCCCGCTGCGTCCGCCTGCTTTCTCTTCGAGCCTTACGCATTCCAATTGCATCGTGCGGTCGACCGACTTGCACATGTCGTAGACCGTAAGTGCCGATATCGACACGGCCGTGAGCGCTTCCATTTCCACGCCCGTGCGGCCGGTGCAGCGGACCACGGCTTCAATCTTGAGCGTCGTCTCGTCTTCGAATGAGAAGTCGATAGTGACGCCGTCGAGCGGCAACGGATGGCAAAGCGGAATGAGATCGCCGGTGCGCTTGGCGGCCATGATTCCCGCCAGTCGCGCGACCGCGAGGACGTCTCCTTTGCGATGCCCGCCGGAGCGAATGAGCGCCAGCGTCGCCGGTTGCATCACGACGAGACCGCTGGCCCGCGCACTACGGGCTGTGACCGGCTTCTCGCCGACATCGACCATACGGGCGGCGCCGTCGGCGTCGAAATGTGTGAGGTTGTCTGCCATACTCGAAGGCAACCGAAGCCCGGCCGACGAATTAACTCGCGTTCGGGGGCATCGATTGTGAAATCTTTCACGCTGCCGAGGAAATTCACGCAGAACGGCGCGCGTTAGTCGCACGAATTCGATCGTAACCCTCGCTGCCGTCGATGGATGCGTCGCATCGACCGACATGCATTGTATAGCAAGCCGCAGGGGCGTCGAGTGGCAGTGAACGCCGGCTAAAATCGCGTCTAAGCCGAAATTACCGGGATTTAACGCGATGCGAGCAAACGGGCGGCTATTGCCCCGTCATGAAGCAAACCACCGGCGGACAGAGGTTAATCCAAAGTGCCAGGATGCTCAGGCGGACGAATTCACCGGGCGTCATCGCACTGCTCCTTATGTCGGACATCGGGCTCGTGCCGGAACCTCGCCGTCGACGCACGGCCTTTGGGCGTTAGAAACTCATTTCGCCACGTACCATCAACGTGTCGCTGGGATCGAAGCCCGGAAATCCGCTGACGAATTCGATCGAACGATCGAAGACCCAGCCGATCTCGCCGCGCAGGTTCAGCCCGCCCTCGTACTTATTCTCCCAACCTGCGACGACGCGCAAATCACTGTAAGTGAGTTTGTCGCGAACTTGGCCGGGACGCTCGACGGCCCAGGTGTTACCGCCAAACTCACCGCCGAGGTAGATCCATTGCTCGTTCGCGCCGCAACCATAGATGCGGTAATACGCGCGGGGGCGGGGTAGCAGAATGTCGAACCGGTAGTCGGGCGACGGTTTCCAAATGATGCCGCCGACCGGTACGGCCGGCCAATCGCTGCGGCCGAGATACAGGCCGCCGAACACGACTTGCACGGTCTCAGTCCAATTCCATGCCGCCAGCGCACGGCCGGTGACGCGCCAAGCGTCGCTCGAATCATTGTCGCCGTCGCCGAAATAGCTGGGGGCCACGGCAAGGTCGACGCCTAGTCGAGGCGTCACCTGCTTCATCCAGCGGAATTCGATTTCGTAGTCGCGCAACTGCGGCGGTACCGGAGTCGGGCCCGGTCCGTCGGTGAAGTGGGTTGCGACGACCGGCGTGACGAGAATCGGCGACCCGGAGATAAACGGCGGCAGTGCGAACGTAAATTGCTGCGAGAGGGTCGTGAGCCCGAAGCCGTCGTCGCCGATGCGCGGCAAGTACGTGAAGCGGCCGAGACTTTGCTGGAGGATGCCTTGCTTGGCGCCGGGAGGAACGTATGTCGGCCGCAAGCTAAACAGCGGCGCTTCCGGCGGCTCGACAAGCAGCGTCGGGCCTGAAGGTTGCGGCGTCGCGTATGGCGGCAGCGGCACCAACTCTTGAGCGGCTTCCGAAGGCGGATTGGTCGAAACGAATTTCGGCGTGACCTCGACCGGAGCCAGCGAAAGGGTTTGCGGCCTGTTCAGCACTTTTTCGGCGACATCGGATTGCACCGCCGCCTTTGCCCGCAGGTTGTAGAAGGCAGCGTCGCCGGCCTTGGCGTCTTCCTTGTAAGCCGACGACACCGGCAACGCTCGGGGAGGTGCGGAAACTTGCGCGGTCGCCGAACTCGCCGCCTGCGCGAGAACGCCCAGGACGGCAACGCGAAGAACGCCGGAAGCCTTCGCAAGTAGCCGGGTTCGGCGCATAGACGAGGCCGCTCCAGCTTAGTAGGTGAAACCTGCGCGAAGCATGACGCTGTCATCGGCGTCCACGGGCGGCTGGCCGCTGATATACAAAATCTCGCGATGGAAGACGTAGCCGACGTCGAAGTGGGCCTTCAACCGCTGCCCATTGGCTTCGAAGCCGAGCAGAATGCGAAAGTCGTTGTAGTTGATGACGTCGCGCGCCCCGTTGGCGTGTGAAATCGCCCATTGACCGCCGCCGTACTCACCGGCGACGTAGCCCCAGATGTCGTAGTTGTTCCAATTCACGATTCGTTGCGCCAGCTTCGGTTGCGGGAACAGCAGTTCGAACCGTGCATCGTCGTGCGGTTTCCAAATCACGCCGGCCACGGGCAAGATTTTGATATCGAGCCGGTCGAGATAAACGACGCCCAGCACGCCTTGCAGGTTAGGGCTGAACTGCCACGTGCCGACGCCGCGACCGAGCAACCGCAGGCTTGTATGATCGGTGTACGAAAAGTCGGAGTACACGCCGAGGCTAAGGGCTAGGTCCGCGCCGAGCCGTTCGGTGAATTGCGGCTTCCAACTAAGCTGGCCGTACGCGTCGTAAACGGTCGGCGGAATGTCGGCGGGCACCGCGCGGCCGGGGCCTTGAAAGAAGTGGAAGCTGAAGCCCGGCGTGAACAAGAGCGGGGCCATGTTCGGATTGAAGAAAAACGGAAAAGCCAGCGACGCCGTCAGGTCGACGTCTTGCACGCCGAATCCGTCGGCACCGCCGCCGCGACGGATCCACGTGTACCGCATCCCGACGCCTTGCACGAGCTTCGTTTGCGGGGCGGTCCAGTCTTGATACGGAAAGCCGAGGTTCGGTTGAGCCGGCTGCGTGCCATAGGCCGGAAGCGCCGGAGGTGGGGCGGCTGACGAGCCCGGCAAAGCGTAAGGATCCCAAGTCGGCGCAACTTGCGGCGCGGAACTGTAGGGATTGGTGTAGGCCGGCGTCGTGAGCGACGGCACGCCCGTGTTCGGCGTGAAGGTTGACGGAGGCGCCGAAGTCGCGAATGGGTTGCTGGGCGACGTCGTCGGAAACTGCACGCGTTGGGCGAATGCCGGTTGGTCCGAGACTGCAACCAACACCGAAGTTCCCAATACGCACAACAACCCGTATTGCAGCGCGCAGCGATGCCGAGGCTTTGCGGCAAACACGGAGTTGCGTTCAGGTCCGCGCATCGTCAAACACAAATCTGCGAAAGGTCGCAAGCGGCAGCCGGCCGCACGGAAAATGGGTCGAGTTAGATAACTGCGGGGCGTTCGCGGGTCAAGATCGAGGCTGTTTTGCCGGCACTCCGAAGCACTTCGATTTGCTGGCCTCATCCGTCAAAAGTCGTTACCATATCGGACTCTGCCGGCAGTGATGGCCCGCACGGTTTTCAGCCCTAAAGGAGCATGGATGACGACGGATCAAGTTTCCGCCGACGACGCCCCGCTTTCCGAAATGCAGGCTCGTAAAAAGGTCATTCGCGAGGAGGCCCACGCCGCTCGCAACGCCTTGCCGAACAAAGACGAATTGAGCCAAGGAATCTGCGAAAAATTCGTCGCCCTGCCAGAGTACGCGGCCGCCAAGACGGTAATGTACTACGTCGACGTGCGTAGCGAAGTCCGCACGCGGCATTACCTGGCGACGGCCCTCACGCACGGCAAGCGGATCGTCGTGCCGTACTGCGTCGACGGCGAACTCGAGCTTTTCCTCTTAGAGGACATGAACGAGTTGGCGATCGGGATGTACAAGATTCTCGAGCCCAAGACGGAACTACGCGATCTGCCGAACAAGGGCGTTCGGCCGGACGAACTCGACCTGATCATGGTGCCGGGCGTGGCTTTCGATCGCCGCGGGGCCCGTACCGGCCACGGCTTCGGGTACTACGACAAGCTTCTTGAACATTCGCGGATGGATTGCCCGCTGGTGGCGCTGGCCTTCGAGTGCCAGATGTTCCCCGAAATTCCGACGATGCCGCACGACATCTTCATGGACAAGATCATCACGGAAGCCGCCGTGTACGAACGGCAGATTCCAGGACGCTACGGAAACGGATGATCTCGACCTTTCAATAGCCCCAGGTGCATACCTGGGGCCGTTCTCTGACGACGAAGCACCTCGAACAGATTGCCGCGAGCACGAAGCATGGCCGACGAGCGGTTTCAACGATTGGTCGACGACACCTACGCCGAAGCGTTCCGCAGTATCTACGCGGAGGTTCTGATCACGGCCCGCGATCGCACGTGGCTCGACCACGCCGTCAACGCAGCGACGGGCAATGCCTCGAGCACAATCTTCTGCGATTGCGAAGCGGCCCTGGACCGTTACGTAGGGCCCGGCGGCGATGAGTCGTTTGCGACGCCCGACGGCCGTCCGGGCGCGGTCGTTCAGTTTCATGTGCCGCGGTTTCATAAAGACCGCGCCGCCAGACTCGAGCGCTCGCTCCTGGTGCGGCTCAGCCAAAATGTGCTTACGTGTCCGACGGCCGCGTGTTTCAACTTGCTCGACACCGAAGAGTACTTCAAGCTCGGCCGCAAGATCGCGTTCTTCGGCGACGGTCATCAAAAGCGGTCCGTGCGGCACGGCCGGCGCGTCTGGACGATTCCGATTCTCGGCGGCGAGTTTACGCTCGATCGGCGATTCGGATATCGCGACGGTTTGATGGGAGGCAACGTCTGGTTTCTCGGCGACTCCGTCGACTCGGCCCTCGACGCAGCTTGCCGAGCGCGCGATGCCGCGGCCATGGTGCCGGGCGTCATCTTGCCGTTCCCCGGCGGTATCGCGGGGAGCGGTTCCAAGGCCGGCAGCCGGTATTCGTTTTCGATCGCCAGTACCTATGCCGAATTCTGTCCGACGTTGCGCGATGAACTCGGCGAGCGTTCCAAGCTCCCGCCGGGCGTCGCGAGCGTCATGGAAATCATTCTCAACGGCCGTGATCTGCCGACGATCGCCGAAGCCACGCGCCGCGCTGTGGAAGCGGCCCTGGAAACGCCGGGCCTGGTCAAGATTTCCGCCGGCAACTACAACGGCCGACTCGGCAAGAGCTTTATCTACCTGCATCCCGAGCGGCAGTTGGCGGCGATGTAGTTTCTTTCGGCTGCAGCCGCTTTTAATGCCCCCTTGCTTGCGCTGCGGGGCTAGTGCGAGATGGCCGGCCATACGCAGATACTTCCCCACTCCCCACTCGTCACTCCCCACTTCTGCTTGATGCTCCTCGAACCGCACCGCCTCCGCGCTCCGCAGTTTATCTCACGAATCGAGTACGCCCAGTCTCTCGATTCGACAAACGACGCGGCCCGGCGGTTGGCCGGCGAGGTACCGCAGGGCCTCGGGATGCTCGTCGTGGCCGAGGAGCAAACGGCCGGCCGCGGGCGCGGGGCGAACAAATGGTGGACCGGCGCCGGGAGCTTGGCGTTCAGCGTGCTCTTCGATCCGGCTCGCTACGACATCGAAATGCGCTACGGCGGGATGGTTCCGCTGGCCGCCGCGCTGGCGATCGTCGACGTCGTCACGCGCCGGCTTGGCAGCCCGTCGGTCGGCATCCATTGGCCGAACGACGTCTTTATCGGCCGCAAGAAACTGGCAGGCATCCTCGTCGAAGGCCTGGCCGACGGACGGCAGATCGTCGGCATCGGCCTGAACGTCAATAACTCCGTCGCCGTGGCGCCGCCGGAAGTCTCGCAGATTGCCGCCTCGCTCTGCGACGAACTCGGCGCACTGGTCGACCGCACGGACTTTCTCAGCGAACTGCTGGAAGCGATCGACGTCTATTTCACGGCGCTGGGAGCCGAGCGAGAGCGAGTCGCCGCAGAGGCCGACGAGGTCTGCCTACAAAAAGGGGAACCGCTCACGATCGCGGCGGGCACGGAAACGACGACCGGCC
>JAFLCO010000187.1 GCA_017303535.1 Planctomycetota bacterium | reverse complement strand
GGCCGAGGAGCGTGACGACCGTGCGGAATCCGTCTTCGGCGGCCGTGTGGGCAATGATCTCCGCGGGCAACGACTCCGCATCGGCAAAGCCGCTCCACAGGGCTGCGCGACGCGGTTCGCGCGAAACGCGCCGCCACGATAGGCCGCCGTCATTTGTCGAAAGGATGACGCCCATCGCGCCGACGGCCAGCCCTCGCCGCTCGTCGAGGAATGCCACGTCGTACAGCGGTAACGTCTGTCCGGTCGGCAAGAGCGTCCATGTCGCGCCGTTATCCGAAGTATGCAGCACGACGCTGCCCGGCGCTCCGACGATCCACAGCCGCGCACCCCGCGCGGCGACCGCGTGCCAATCGCATTGCAAGCCCGAGCCTTCGGCGAAGTCTTGGCCCGGCACGAGCCAGGAGCGACCGCCATCGACGGACGCCCGCACCAGTCCGCCGTCGCCGACAAGCCAACTCGGGCCGTCGTCCGGCATCAGAAGATCGTGCACCGTTCGTAAGCCGAACTCCGCGGCCGGCGTCGCGTCGACCGTACGATGATCAACGCGCACGATCCGACCGCGCCCGTCGGCGCAAATGCCTTGCAAGGTCGTACCTAAATCCGCGGCGACAACTCCGGCCGGCAATCGGCCTCCCGCGCCGCTCCACGTTTTGCCGCCGTCGCGTGTCACATAGACGCCGGCCGGCGACACTTCGCTCGCTTCACCCACGGCCCAACCTTCGCGCGGCGTGACCATGCGAATCTTCCGCAGCAGCGGCACCAGCGCGGTCGTCTCCGGCGTCCAAGTCGCGCCGCCGTCGGCCGTGCGCAAGACGACTCCCCGCGAGCGGTGCGTGTACGGTTCATAGCCGCCGCCCACGAGCCAGCCGTTTTGTGCGTCGAGAAAGTGGACGCCGTAGAGCTTGCAATCGACGCCCGACGTTTGCCGCCGCCATGTCGCGCCGGAGTCGGCCGAATGCCACACGGCCCCGCGATCACCACAGGCCCAAGCCGCGGCCTTGCCGGCTTGAGGGTCGTCAATCACGGCGACGGCGACCAAGTCGGCATCGTCGCGCCACTCTTCCGGCACGGCGGCTCGCAGCGGGGAACAGATGCTGCCGGCGTGCAACCACGCGGCAACGACGACGACGACGACGGCGAAATAAGGCGTTTTCATGGGGCGGGAGTGTAGCGAGCGCGCTACGAAGCGAATAGAGAAGTCGTGGTGTCCTCCCCTCCTTCAACCCTGAACCTCGAACCCTGAACCCTGAACAATTCGCCGGCATCGCCGGCGAATAAGTCGTCTAGGGTCGATCTGGCCCGCTCGCTATACTTCCGCGGTTATTTTGCGCAGCGTGCGAAGGATCGTGCGCCGCCGCCGTTTGTTCACGGAGGAACACGCGATGCCATCCGGCCTTCGCGCTTGCGGGCGTTGGGGAATCTCGGGCTTCTGTTTGGTCGTCTTCGTTGCGACGGTCGTCGCCGCGCTTCGCGCGCAGCAACCGACGACGCTCGACGCCGGCGGAAGGAGCACCTTGCGCATCGGAGCACCGCGCGCCGAGAGCGGCGCTACGACGACGCGCCCGGCAACACAGCCGAGTCCCGCGCCATACGTGGCCGGTGGCGGAGGATCGCAGCTCGTCATTCGTCCGGCTACGCCGGTTCCGCCGCCGACGCGCACCAATCCGCCTTCGCAAACCAATCCCCCGGCAAACGTCGCCCCGACGCAAGTCGCCACGCGTCCGATTCTCTCCGCCGCGCCCCCCGCCCTGCCGTTGACAAGCCCACGGCAAGCGGCCGAACTCGAAGCGACGATGTCGCAGTTGCCGAAGGTCGCGGCTCCGGCGCTTACGCCCGCGGCACCGCCCGTCGTCGACACGACGCCCACCGCTCCGGCAGCCGCGCCGATTGCGCCGGCCGTGCGACCGTTGGCACGTCCCGGCACCGCGACTACGACCGGCCCACAACCGCCGATCGGCTTCGCATCCGACGTTCCCGGTGAGAAGATCGGCATCGCCGGCGACGGCACGCTCGACGACGGTCTACCCGACGCCGCGGCGCCCGCCGACGCGATGCCGTCGATCGCCGGCGCACGCAACATTGCTCCGGCCGCCGCCGCGCCGATCGCTCAATCTCCGCCGCTTCAAACGCCTGTGGTTCAGACTCCGAGCGCCGCACCGGGACAAGCTCCGCCGTCCGACATGCCTGCCATCGTGGGTGCGTCGCCGCAAGCGGTTCCGCTGCCGGTGCGTGAAGCTGGGCCGGCGACCACACCGGCGGTCGCTCCGCAGATCATGCCGGTTAGCGAACCCGAGACCATGCCGCAGGCGATCGTCGGGGCAGGCGACTTACGAACAGGCGACTTGCAAACGGTCGACGCCGTCGGCACGGTCGACCCCACGAACACTCAGCCGCTCGCGCTCGAGCCCGTCGATTTCAACGGCGTGCTGCTCGGCGAAACCACGCTCCCCGAAGTGCTCCAGGCCTGGGGCAACCCGCTGAATCGCACCGGCTCGGGCGACAACGTTCGTCTCAGCTACCAGATCGATCCATTCGCCGGCGTCGAAGTGACGTTCGTCGCAGGCAAGGCTTCGGCGGTCGTCGTCGACCTCGGCGACATGTTCCCGCCGGCCGACGTTGCCAAGGAACTCTCGCTCGATATGGGCGACGCCGTCGCCGTGCTCGATCCCGCCGGCAAGGAACTCGGGCTCGTGTTCCCCGAGCGCGGCGTCTCGATGCGCTACGAAGACGAAGCCGCGGAACCACGTGTGGCACAGATCGGCCTCGACCAGGTAACGGCTCGCCCGTTCGTCATGCGGGCCGAGCGCCGCCGCACCGACCAACCGACGGCCGCACTGGTTGATCTCGCCACGGCGCTGAAGCTCAATCCCGAAGAAGCCCGCGCCCATTGGTTGCGCAGCCGTATCTTGGCGGCCGCCGGAAGGCCGAAGGAAGCGCTGGCCGCCGTCGAGACGGCACTGAAGCTCGACGCGAAGGCCGCCGAGTACATCCTTTCGCGCGCCGGACTGCTTGCCGATCAAGGTCTCTTCGCCGCCGCGCTGAAAGACAACGAAGCCGTGCTCGCCGGCACTCAGAAACTGCCGCACTATCAGGCCCGCGCTTGGAAGCAACGGGGCGACCTTCTGGCCGACGGCCCCGAGCCCGACGAAGAAGCCGCGCTCGACGCCCACTCGCGCGCGATCCGCTTGGCCGAGTCGCTCGTCGAAGACCCGACGGCCGCCGTTCGCCGCGACGCCAAACAAACGCTGATCGAAGCCCATCTCGCCGTGGCCGAAGACATCGCCTGGGGCGAGTTCCAAGCCAAGGAAGCGGCCGCCGGTCGCTGGCTCGCCAAGGCCGAGAGCTTGGCCAAGCAGGCCGTGATGGAAGACGGCCTTTCGCCCTACGTCATTCTCGAAGTTTACGAGCGAGGGCTCGCCGCGTGCGTCGGTACGCCGGGTTGCGTCGATCCGCTCGACTGGGCCGAACGCTTGCAACGCACCACGACTGCGGCTTTGAAAGATTGCCAAGACCCGCTCCTGCGGCGGCAAATACAGTTCAATGCCGGCCTCGGCCTCTACGACGCGCTACAAGCCTTGCACGCGCGGGGCGATATCGACAACGCCCTGCGATTCGGTCATCAAGCCGTCGAGATGATTCAGGCCGGACGCCTGGGCCGCGACGAAACGCCGACGGACGCTTATCGCTTCGGCCGGCTCTATTTCCGCATCGGCTCACTGTACGCCGTGACGAAGAACGATCACAATCAGGCCTGCGAGTGGTTCGATCGGGCCGCGCCGCTGTTGGAACGTCCGCTGCCCGATTCGGCCGCCGCCGATCGTGGTCGCCAAGGGGAGACGCTCGTCAGCATGGGCATCTCTTATTGGAACGTCGGCAAGCGCGATCGCGGGCTGCATCTCACCGACGTCGGATCGCGCTACATGCAACGTGCGGTCAGCGAAGGAATGCTCAACCCGACGGCGATGGGCGTGGCCTACTCGAACCTGGCCGTGATGCACGACGGACTCGGCGACCAAACGACGGGCCGGCGGTTCCACGAAATGGCGGCCCGCGCCGAAACCCCCACGCTCCGCGACGGCGGGACGTTGCGACGATAGCGATTTCGCGGTAAACGCGCCGATTTCGGCAGCTCGAATCGACGTAAGTGCCGAAACGCTTGCGCGACTTACGACGAAAGCGCAATTCTGTCGCAATGACGAGTGCGTACTATTTTTGAATTTAGTACGCACCCTTAATTCCTAAGTATGCGGTGCGTACTTTTTCGCGCGCGATGTACGCACCCCTCCTAAATGTACGCAGCGCGCGTCGACGTAAGTGCCGATTCGCTTGCGCGACTTACGTCGATTCTTAGACCTAGCGAGCGGCGGGGTTCACCCCCGCCGTCCGGTCTTTTCAACGCGCGAAACGGCAAACCCAGACGGCGGGGATAAACCCCGCCTCTCGCTTCAAAACACACCAAATTGTCAAAGAACCAACCCCGTATTTTCCATTTTTACGAGGTCAGTTCAAATCGCTTTTTGGCCGGCCGCCGGAAATCTTCCGCCGGCCAAAAACATCCTTGACTCGGACGATTCTCGACTCACCGCGCGATTTCGATCGACGCAATCGACCCGTTCTTCTTGAGATCGCGATCGAAGTGCAATTTGACGACCAACTTCGTTTGCTCGTGGCCGGGAATCACGACGGTCGGCGGCGTGGTGTAACCGGCGCCCGGACGGATGATCGTGATCTTCGTTACTTTGCCGCCGACGACGGTCGCTTGAGCGGCCGCTTCTTCGTGGGTCCAGAGTTCGCCGTCTTGCGGACGGAAGCGGTAGTAGTTGGAGACCTCATCGAGCCGCTCGTTGGTGATGCCGTGCGGAGCAAGCACCTTCAGCAGCGCCGCCTTGTTTCGTTGGGCTTCCTCGCGCGAGGGCGGGCCGCCGCGCGACGGCGTCACGCCGCTGAACGCTTCCCGAAACACGTCGGGCTTCACGCCGAGCGCCGCGGCGATCAGCACGACCGGCCGACCGAAATCTTTTTGCCGGTCAAATTCGTGCCCGCCGCTGATCTTCAGCGGAATCACGCCGTCGCCGGCCTCGAGGCGGGCGGTACATCCCAAGAGCGCCGCGAAGACCGACAACGATAGCCAACCGGCGAATGACGAGAACGAAACAGCGGACATGGCGGCGAATCCTCGATGAAGAGCGGGAGCGGACGTGTCGTCATATTAACCCCGCGGCGGCGAACGGGGATCGCGCTTCTGTTTCGCGGCCGATGATTTTGCGTCACGGCGGTCCTTGCGACGCCGTAAGTTTCCGATTTAGATATCCGCTCCGCTCTCAAACTTTTTCGCTCGCACTCGAATACTTTCGCCGGAGTTCACCACGATGTCGCGACTCGCCCTACCGATTTTGTTCCTACTGCTCAGCGCTTTCACCGTCGTAACGACCTCGGCCGCCGAAGCCCGGCCGCTGATGAAAGGGGACCGGATCGTCTTCCTCGGCGATTCGATCACGCAGGCCGGCGCCGGGCCCAACGGCTATATATCCATGCTTCGCACGATGCTCCACGAAAAGCATCCCGACCTTGGACTAGAGTGCATCGGTGCGGGCATCAGCGGCAACAAAGTGCCCGACCTGCAAAAGCGGGTCGAGCGCGACGTCATCGCG
Organism: Planctomycetota bacterium; assembly: GCA_017303535.1. GTDB lineage: Bacteria > Planctomycetota > Planctomycetia > Pirellulales > PNKZ01 > PNKZ01. Next base: position 6,165 of record JAFLCO010000187.1, on the reverse strand, counting down.
AAGCAGCCGACGATCGTCGTGATCTACATCGGCATCAACGACGTCTGGCACGGCGAGAAGGATCCGGCCCGAGGAACGGATCCCGAGCGGTTCACGGCGGGCCTGAAGGAAGTGATCGGTAAGATCACGGCCGCCGGCGCGCGGGTCATTCTCTGCACGCCGACCTTGATCGGCGAAAAGAAAAACGGCGCGAACACGCTCGACGCCAAGCTCGACCAATACGCCGACCTCAGCCGCGGCCTCGCGAAAGAACTCAACCTGCCGCTCTGCGACCTCCGCAAAGCGTTCGTCGATTACGTGGCGGCGAACAACCCGACCGACGCCGAAAAGGGCATCCTCACGAGCGACCGCGTGCACCTCAACGCGGCCGGCAACAAACTCGTGGCGGAGACGATGCTGGGGACGTTATCCAACTAGTTCATGCCAAGAGGACCAACGTTCCGCGATCGGTTGCGATCACAGCGTCGGCGCTGCCTGCTAGTCGTCGTCGCGCACGTTTGGATTGCCGTCGTCGATCCACGAGCTTTCGATTTTGTCGTCCAATTGCGAGTCGGGATCGCTCGACTCTTTAGTTTCCTCCGGAGGCGCATGACGTTGCTTGGGCGACAACGGAACTACGAACTGCGGCGAAGAGAGCGGATTGAAGTCATTGCGCAGGTTCATCGACAACCTCAGCGATAAGCTGCGGAGCCGCCGGGAACAAAGCACTGACGTTGACCGCATCCGCGTAGTCGCGATACGATCGGAATGTTCCGGCGGTCCGCTGGGACAGTCGGGCGGTCCACCTTCTAGGGCTTCGAATCCAGAGGTGGGCCGCCTTTTTTTGTAGTGCTCAACTGCCATTCTGTCGCATGCTGCAACAGCTGTCAAGAACCAAAGATGTAAAGCACAGCTTTACAGAATGACGGGCGAAAAGGGCCACGCATCGTGTTTCAAGTCTTGGCGGATCTTGAGTCGCCGGGGGGGGTGACCTGCTCTAGGTAACGCCGTTGGTCAGAAGGACGACTCGTCGCGTTCCAAGCTGTCGTTGACTCGATCTGGGTGATCGTTCGTGGGCAATTCTTGCGAGTTTTCGCCGCCTAAATACATTTCCCGCAGCACGGGCCAATTCGCGACCTTCAAGGGGCCGCGATAATTGTCGGGAATTCCAAGCCGGTTTTTAGTTGCCGCGTCTAGGTGGGAAGGCATGCGCGATCCTTGCTAGGAGTGGGGCGTCCTGAAGCATTGTCCTAACCACCCGATAGTCTAACGAATTTTGATTCAAAAACGCAACAAGTGATCCGACCGTTTCATTCCGATTGTAGCGGTCGCGAGGATACTTGATCGAATTTGGCCGCATTGAAATCACGTAGTTCCTTGTTTTTTTACAAAAACTCTCGTATTTTTGTACTGAACAAGTTGTTGGCCTCTATCTTTTACATCACTCTCTCTGACACATTTGAACTCAATGGTAGAGTGTCTGCCTTCTGAATAGCATGCGAGTTGTCGATTGCTCGGCTCTCTGTCTATTCATCTTATAGTTCAGGTGGTGAGAGTGCTTGTGTCTCCAAGAGGCCTAACTTTGGACCGCAAATTACCACAAGGAGGTTTTAAGTGGCCAAGACCCGAAATGCACGAAATCCGAAAAACACTCGTTTGGCTTCTATTCAATCTGAAACTGGAATCCTCCTTCAACTCGCGCGTATCGGCGAAGCAATTGACTATTTCGCAGTTATGAAAGGCGAAGCAGAGTTACAGAAGGAAGTACATCGATTGCTTGCTTTTCTAACGCATGTTGTACAACTTCAAAAGGTTTTCGAAATTGGTCGTCGAACCAAGAAAACGACCGAGGAAATTGCTGGCCTACTTCATATTACAAGGACTGCATTGCATCAGAGACTGCAACACGTAGGTCTTACGACTGCGGAATTGGGCAGAGAGAAGGCCAACGTTGACGATCTACTGCGCTCAAATGACAAGCTTGCCGACATTGTCGAAACGCTTCAGCAGGCGTCCAAGGAATTTGAGATAGAACTTGAAATGGAGTGGCCATCGATCAACAGAAGGAAGCGTCAAATCGTCAGATTTGCTGACGTTGCAGAAGCGGACGCCTCAGCCTCAGAGTCAATTGGCTCCTCCTCAATTGCGGAAGCAATCTAGGGAACCGAGATGCTCTAGTTGCCTGGAGTATGCTCAAAGCGATGAATAGTTCGAGCCGATAAGAATCATGGCTACCGCCGCACATCGACGCACGGCGGTAGCCTTGTGTTGCTTGAGATAATTTGATTCTCAAGCGCAAGCAAGAGATCGATATGATTGGTCTTTATGCTTGATGTTTGAACAATTCCCGCACCGCCCGCCCCTTCCCGTCTTCCGTCGCATAAAACGGCCGCTTCTCGACGTCGAAGGCCGTTTGCGGCGAGATGCCGAGCGCCGTGAAGATCGTGGCGTGCAGGTCCATCACGCTCACCGGGTTTTCGATCGCCGAGAGCGGGCGCTCGTCGGCCGTTTTGCCGTAGACGAAACCGCGCTTCAGGCCGCCGCCGAACATCACCACGCTCGAGCCGGCCGTGAAGTGGCGATGCTGGCCGTAGTGCTTCATCTCGGTGATCACTTCGGTCGGGGCCGTCGCTTGGTCTTTGGCGTTGGAGCCGGGTTTCCCTTCGATGAGCATGTCGCGGCTGAATTCGCTGGCGACGATGACGAGCGTGCGGTCGAGCAAGCCGCGGGCTTCGAGATCGAGCACGAGTTGCGCGATCGGCGCGTCGATTTCTTTCTTCATCCGCACCAAGGTTTCGTGTCCGTCTTTGTGCGTGTCCCAATGAAGGAACGGCACATACTCCGTCGTCACCTCGACGAACCGCGCCCCGCTTTCCACGAGCCGGCGGGCCAGCAAACAGCCGCGCCCGAAGCGGCTGGTGTCGTACGTTTGGTAGCTCTCCTTCGGCTCGAGCGAAATGTCGAATGCGGCCCGTTCTTTGGCGCTGAGCAGCCGATGGGCATTGTCCATCGACCGCAACAGGCTTTCTTGTTGGAAGTCGCTGAGGTAGCCGCGCTCGGGCGTCGCGTCGAGCAGCCGGCGATAGAGCTTGTTGCGATTTTCGAAACGGCCCGGCTCCATACCTTTCGGCGGACGCACGGATTGCGCGGCTTCCTCTGGGAACGGCAAGTTCATCGGACCAAATTCGTTGCCGAAGAAGCCGGCCGTGGTGAAGGCTTTGAGTTCTTCTTGCTCGCCCACGCCTTCGAGCCGCTGCCCGATATTGATGAACGCGGGAATGACCGGATTGCGCGGCCCGAGAACCTTGGCGATCCACGCGCCGATGTGCGGGCAGGCGACCGTTTGCGGCGGGACGTAGCCGGTGTGCCAGTGATATTGATGGCGCGAGTGAAGTATATGGCCGAGATCCGGCTGGAAGTGCGAGCGAATGAGCGTCGCGCGGTCCATGACCTTCGCGCAGTTCTCCAGGCCGGCCGTGATCTTGATGTCGTCGACCGCCGTGTCGATCGCCGGGAACGTGCTCAGCACGTCGGCGACTTTCGTGCCGGGTTTGAAGGCCGTGTAACGCTTGGGGTCCCAAGTGTCGGGCGCGGCCATGCCGCCCCCCATCCAGAGCAAAATACAAGCGTCGGCCGTCGCCTTGGGATGCACGATTTTGTGCCCCTCGGCCGCACCAAGAGGCCGCGGTTCGCCGAAGCCGTATGTGGCCACACTCGCGGCGGCCAGCGATTTCAAATAATCACGACGGGTCAGTTCGTGGTTTTGCATGACGATCACTTCGACAATTTAGACTTAGCGAACCAACTGAAACTCGGGCAGCATCAGCACGGCCCACAGAAAATCTTCCACGCTCTCCGGCGACGGCGTCGGGCCCAGCAATTCGACGGCCGCGGCGCGCTCGTCGCTTGTCGGTAGGCGGGCCAGGGCGAAACGGAACAAATAATCAACGAGCGCCGGCCCGTCGTACTTTTTCGACTTCACGATCGTTACTGCGCCGCGATGCAGAGCGTCGGCCAATGTGGAACCGTTAGAAAGGTCGATTGCCTCCAAGGTCGTCAGCTCCTGCGGACGTACGCTGACGATCTGGTCGCGGTTCGGCCGACCGAGCGAACGCATGAGGAAGTCGCTCTTCACGAGCGAGGCTCGCACCATGTGTTGCACGTCGCTCGAACCGCGCACCAGCGCGGCCCGCAGCGGATTACGGAGCTTCTTTTCCCAAGGGTTTACCGTGACCGGATGGACCGGCTTCCACTCGGGCTGGTACTTTTCGTCTTTGTCTTGCTTACGCGCGCCGGGCTTTGTGAAACCGCCGCGAGCATCGGGCTTGTCGACGGTGCAGGTCCAAGCCGGCTGTGATTTGTCGCCGGCAGCGGACGAGTCGGCGGCCGAGGTCGCCAGCACGCTTGTCGAACCGTCGGCCAATCGCGCGCGGGCCTCGAAATACAGCCCGGCGGCGTTCGGCTCGCGCCCGCCGTTGGAGCCGACGACGAGCACGTCGTTGTCGCCGGCCTTCAGAAGCTGCGTCAGCACGAGCGGCTCGACCAGCGTCCAATCTTCGCTTCCGCCGGCCTGCTTGTTGTTGACGTAGAGCTTGTACGAATTGTCGCACGACGCCACGGCCACGGCCTGCGTCGGAGCCGCGGGAAGTTTCCAGCGGGCGCGGAATGTGAACGTCTCGCCCGCCGGAGCTTTGGCGCTGTCGGCCGTGCCCCAGATCCACTGGCCATCCAGTTTTTCTTTGGCCAGCGTTTCCAAGTCGACGTCGCCGCGGAGGACCGGGGCATGGAAAGCGGTCGGAGCTGCGCCGGTGAGTTGCCACACGGCGTCGACGAACTGTTCGGCGGTAAGGCGGCGTGCGCGCGGACCGGCGTAGACGTATTCTCCGTCGTCCGCCGCATCGTCCGCGACCGTTTGCACGCGGCTTTGGTAGGCCTGCGAAGTCGCGATGAGCGCGAGCGTGCGTTTCAAGTCGTAGCCGTGCGCGGCGAAGTCGTCGGCCAGAAAGTCGAGGAGGTCGTCGTTCCACGGCGGCGTTTGCATGGCGTCGGTCGGATGCACGATGCCGCGCCCCATCAGTCGATGCCACAAGCGGTTGACGATCGTCCGCGTGAAGCGGCCGTTCTCGGGATGCGTCATGAGTGCGGCGAGTTGCGCGAGTCGCTCCGGTTGCGGCTTGGTTGCATCGACTTGCCCAAGTTCGGGAAAGAGCCACGATGCTTGCGCTTGCTTGCCGATCGGCTTATCGCAGCGGTGAATTTCCAGCGGCACCGTCGCGAAGATCGCCGCCAGGCCGTACGACTCTTCGAGCTTCCAACGGTCGATGAAACTGTCGTGGCAGGAAGCGCACTTCAGGTTGATGCCGAGAAACGTCTGGCCGACGCTCTGCGCGAACTGAATTTCGACCGTGGCGCCGGCGCTCACGTCGCCCCGCCATTTGATTCCTTCGCCGAAGCCGGCGCTCGCGGCACTCGGCGGGGCGATCAGCTCGCGGGCAAACTGATCGTAGGGCATGTTGGTGACGAGCGCGTCGTAGAGCCAGCGCGAGATTTGCTTGCGGCCGCCGGTGATGAAGCCGGTGCCCGCGTAGTCGTTGCGAAGTAGATCGTTCCAGAAAGTGAGCCAATGCTCGGCGTAGGCTAGGTCGTCGGCCAAGAGCTTACTGACGAGCTGCGCGCGGCGATCGGGTCGGGCGTCGGCGAGGAACTCATCGAGTTCGGCGGGCGTCGGGAGCAGGCCGACGAGGTCGAGATACGCACGGCGGGCAAACGCGGCGTCGCCGATCGGCGCGGGCCGCGGCAACTTGCGCTCCGCGAGATACTGATCAAGAATCCGATCGATCGGGCTCGTGCGCCCGTCGACCGCCGGCGGGAGCGCGACCTTGCGCGGCTGCAGCGGCGGTTCGTACGCCGGCGCGACGAACGCGAACCCTTCGTCCCACGGCAGACCGGCGTCGATCCAGCGTTTCACCAGCGCGATCTTTTCCGCCGGGACCGGCTCTTCCCCGGCCGGCGGCATACGGAGGTCGGCGTCCGTGGTCGTGAGGCGGGCGACGAGTTCGCTCTCGGCGCTCTTGCCGACGACAACGGCGGGCCCGCTCTCGCCGCCGGCCAGAAGTTCGCCGCGGGTATTGAGCGAGAGAGCCCCTTCCTTCTTCGCGCCGGTGTGGCACTTAATGCAGTGCGCAC
>JAFLCO010000186.1 GCA_017303535.1 Planctomycetota bacterium | reverse complement strand
ATCCTCGGGAGCAGCATCGCATCGCCGGACCAGCGCGTGGTTTCGGCCGGCCATTTTTCGTCGGTATTCAGCCAGCGATCATGGGCCGGCATTCCTTCGTGGAAGGTCAGCGTCACTTGATCGACGGGCAACGTGCCGAGGTCCGGCATCTTTTCCGGTGCCGGCTTCACGGCCAATTCTTCACCGACGCGGCGAAACTTCGACGCCAGAGTCTTGTCGTCGAGCACCACGCGATGCACGGCCACGAGGTCGAGCGTGCCGCGGAAGCTATTGCCTGCGCGAGCGCCGTTGGAGGAACCGATCCAGACTTCGTCGTTGTCGACGACCGGGGCTTCTTTCGTCGGCCCGCCCATATCCCAACTGCCGGGGATCGATTTGCCGTCGACCCAACCGCGAACGCTGTCCGGCTCGCCGAACTTGTACGTGGCCGCGATGTGGTGCCAGCCTTGTTTCGGGTTGAAGCCGTCGTGCGTGGTCCAGCGGTGCCAATGGGCGTCACTCGGCGCTTTGCCGGCGGCGATCGGAGTGGCGAACAAAAAGCTGACGCACGCCTTTCCCTTGTTGCCGCGAATGCGCAAGGCCCAGTTCTGATTGTCGCGAGCGAAGCCTGCCGAACCCGTGCGGCCTTTGCCGATTACGTACAGGTTTTCGCCGTCCTTGAGTTCGTCGACCTTGACCCAGGCTTCGATCGTGATCGCGTCGCCGTTGGTGAAGTCCAACGGGCTCTTCGCGCCGGTATCGGCGAACGAGTAGTAGGCCCCGCTGCCGTCGAACTTCACGGCCGTGTTACCGGAATCGAACGACGGATAAATCGGCGGTCGCGGGCCCGGCACGTCGCGATGAACGCCGCCGTGCGCCATGAGCGGCGTTTCCTCTTCGGGATCGAAGTCCCAAGAGACGACCGGAGCGGCGACGGCCGGCGTAGCAAACGTCACTGCGAACGCGAGGCCGACGACCAGCGGGAAGATACGGAGCAGCGACAGGCGCAAGTCTTTCGACATGGCAGATCCTGATAAGCGGCGAGAGTTGCGAGGCGGGAGGCGCTGCCCGTGGTCGTAGACCGAGGGAAGGCCCGGAGTCGATCGACGGCGGGTGGCGAATCGACGGCAGGGGGAGGGACAAGTCGATCGAAGTCTATATATTTTGCCATATCCGAGCCGAGCCGACAAGGATGTGAAAACCCACCGTAAGTGCTTGCGGCACCACGATCTGAGTCCACTTGGCGCGCAACCGCGCGGACGTTGCACGGTTTGAAAGGGAGATTAACCGCCGGCCCGAATTTCATGCGGCAACGGCTGCCCCGCCAAACCGGCCCGGAGGTTCGCGACGGAGAGTTCCGCCATCTTGCGGCGCGTTTCCACGGTCGCGCTTCCCAGATGCGGGGCGATCGTCACGTTCGGCAGTTGCAACAACGGATGGTCGCGCGGCAGCGGTTCGGGGTCGGTCACGTCGAGCGCGGCCGCGGCGATCTTCCGCTCGACCAAAGCTTCGTACAGCGCCTGCGTATCGACGACCGGTCCCCGCGCGATGTTCACGAGCGTGGCGGTCGGCTTCATCAGGCCGAGCGTCGTGGCGTTGATGATGCCGCGCGTCTCGTCGGTCATCGGGCAGCAGAGCATCACGTAGTCGGCGGCCGCGAGCAGTTGCTCTAGCGATGCGTACTCCACGCCTAGCGCCGCTTCGACATCCGCGCGACGTCGACGGTTGTGATACAGCACGCGCATGTCGAAGCCGCAGGCGCGCTTGGCCACCTGAGCGCCGATGCGTCCCATGCCGATGATGCCGAGCGTCGACGAATGCACCTCGCGCCCGAGCATGTAACCGGGATCGTAAACCGTGAACTCCGCCGAGCGAGCGTAGTGATCACCTTCGACGATTCGGCGGGCCGAGGCCAGGAGCAGAGCGAAGCCCATGTCGGCCGTCGCGCCGTCGAGAATGCCGGGCGTATTGCCGACGGGAATCTTCCGCCGGGCCGCGGCCGCGAGATCGATGTGATCGACGCCGACGCCGTAGTTGCTGACGACCCGGACGCTGGGCAAGCGATCGAGCAGCGCGCCGCCGACGTGCGGGTGGCCGTACGTGTAGACGGCCGCGACGTCGCGATAGTCGTCGGCCGGTTCGCTGGTCCACGGCACGAACTCGACTTCGCCCGCCAACAGGTCGAGCACCGCCGGAGCCAAGGGGCCATCGGCCATCACGCGGGGCAGGGGAGCGGCGGACATGTGGAGGTTCCTCACCAATTCGCGAAAGGGTGGCTGGGGCATAGCGCAGCGGTGCCCCAGTTACTGGGACTTCGCCTTCGGCTCCAGTCCCAGCCACCCGGAAATCTACTTCTCTTCCACCGGCAACCACTGCACGGCATCGGCGATCGCCACCTTGTTCGGCTCCGTGCCGTCGTTGGAAACTCGCACCCAGCCGCTGCGGCCGGCTTCGAAACGGAACGTGCCGAGCGTACGGAAGAGCTTGCCGTGCTCCGGCGTTTCTTGCTGGTTGATTCGGATGGTCGTGTCGCCGTCGGCGTGATGGATCGTGATCGGCGTCGTGGTCGACCGCCGCGCGTTGTAGCAGTGGGCGATCCGTACCTCGTAGCGTCCGGCCTTGGGAAGGTCGGGTGTGAACGTCACCGTCTTCTCCCCCTTGCCGGCTTTCTGATCGTGCAAGTAGCCGAGCCCGACGTACGGCGGTGTATGCGTGGAATATTGCCAACTGCCGACGAGCGTCGCCTCCGTTTCATCGACGACGATCCCCGGCAGCGACTTCGGGTCGGCCACGACGTACGGCACCAGCGACGGGTTATCGACCTCGCCCGGCGGATGAATGTTGGCCACGGCCTGAGGATGCGGTTTTAAAGGAGTCGCCGGCTCGGCCGCGAAGCAAACGAAGCAGAGGCCGGTAAGGATTGTCGACATGCAGTTGGTCCTTGTATCAACTTTTGTATCGTCAGCTTAGTCGCGCTCAGCGGGCTGCGAAAGCTCCGCCAATTCTGCTTGCGTCCGTGGCGACAAGGTGCGAGGCTACCGCACGCTTGGTCTTCGCGTTCTCACTCGCCATCCATACCTCGCCGCCGCGTCGCTCATGCGTATCACCGACGTTCGCACCGTTCTGCTCACCGGCCCGTACAGCAACGACCCGTACATCACGGCCCTCCGCCCACGCCGCAGTGCCGCGTTTATCGAAATCCTCACCGACACGGACCTCGTCGGCTACGGCGAAACTTACGCCGGCTATTTCTTCCCCGAAGGCGTGCCGCCGATTGTCGAGTTCATGAAGCCGATCCTCGTCGGCCAATCGCCCGACGACGTCCACACGCTTTGGAAGCGGATGTATCACAGCGGCAACTTCTGGGGCCGCGTCGGCCTGGGCGTCACGGTGATCAACGGCATTGAGGCCGCGCTCTGGGATCTTAAAGGCAAGATGCACGGCGTGCCGACGTACGAACTTCTCGGCGGCCGGCAGCATGACCGAATTCCCTGCTACGCGTCCGGCGGGCCGAGCAACTACCCGCAGGAGGAACTGGCCCGGAAGCTCGACTTCTACCTCGGCCTCGGATTCACCGGCGTGAAGCTCGGGGCCGGCAGCTTCACGAAGGGGAAGGGGGGCTACACGCCGCGCACCGCGCCGGAAGCCGCCGAGTTCGAAGGGAGCAAAGTCGCGTTCGCGCGCAATCATGTCGGCCCCGACGTGCGGCTGATGCTCGACGGCCACATGGGCAACGCCTCGCGCTTCACGTGGGATCTCGGCATCGCGCAGGCCGTGATGCGGGCGGTCGAGCCGTACGGGCTGTTTTTCTTCGAAGAGCCGCTGCACTACACCGATCCTTGGGGCTATGCGGAACTGGCCCGCGAGACGTCGGTGCCGATCGCCGGCGGCGAGTGCCTCACGGCGATGTACGAATGGCGGGTCTTTGCCGAGCGGGATTGTTTCGACATCGGCCAGCCCGACGCGGCCTTCACCGGCGGACTGGGCGAGTTCATGCGCGTGGCCGCCTTGATGGACGGTCGCGGCAAGCACATCGCCACGCATGCGGCCGGGGCCGGCGGCGCGCTCATGCAAAACATCCACTGCGCGTTCGCCGCTCGCAACTGCGTCATCTGCGAAGTCCTGCCCGCGCTGGGGACCATTCACACCGACATCGCCGGCGATTCGTTCCGCTTCGACAAGGGAGACGTCCTACCGCCGGAAGCGCCGGGCCTCGGCATTACGCTCACCGACGAGATCAAGAACCGTTACCCGTTTGTGCCCGGCAGCGGCGAGTTCAACAGCGTGCCGGGGAAAATCCTTACGGATTAAATGACCAATGACCAAGCACCAAATTCCAAACAAACACCAACCATCGAATGACCAAAACTGGTTGGATCGCTCATTGAGTTTTTGAGCATTGCACCTTACTTGGAATTTGGTGCTTGATCATTGGAGTTTGCGAGACCTCGCTGATGCCTCACATCGTCGTTCAAGTCAAAACCGAACCGGCCGCACTCGAGCAGCTGCGCGCGCTGCCCGACGTGCGGATCACGGAGATCAAGCCGCTGGAGCTGATGGCCGCGCCGCAGCCGTATCCTGATGAAGTCGCCGCCGACGCCGAGGTGCTCGTCTGCACGTTGCCGCCGACGAACTTGGCCGACATGCCGAAGCTCCGCTTCATACAAATCTCGTCCGTCGGCTATGCGCAGCTTTACGGCAAAGGTCTCGTCGAGCGCGGCATCCGAGCCGCCAATGCTCGCGGCGTGTTCGACACGGCCATCGCCGAGTGGAACGTGGCGATGATGATCAACCTGGCCCGCGACTTGCGGCAGATGATTCGCAACCAGGAAGCGTCGCGGTGGGATAACTCCGGCAAGGCGTTTCAGTATGAAATCCGCGGTAGCACGGTCGGCATCTGGGGCTACGGCGGCATCGGGCGTGAAACGGCGCGACTCGCGAAAGCCCTCGGCCTCACGGTCCACGTGCTTACCCGTAGCCCGATCGGTCCGCGCGGCGACGACGTTTACTCGCTCGCCGGCACGGGCGATCCCGACGGAACGCTGCCCGACCGCAAGTTCACCAGCGGTCAGGAACTTGAGTTTCTAGCCGGCTTGGATTTTCTCATTCTCGCAATGCCGATCACTCCGGCCAGCCGAGGACTCGTCGGCGAGCGCGAACTACGCGTGATGAAGCCGACTGCCTTCTTGCTCAATCCGGCCCGCGGCCCGCTCGTGCAGGAAGAGGCGTTGCTGCCGGCTCTGCGGGAACGTTGGATCGCCGGCGCGGCGCTCGATACGCATTTCAAGTACCCGCTGCCGCCCGAACATCCGCTCTGGCAAATGCCGCAAGTGATTCTCACGCCGCACATCTCCGGCAGCGACAAAGGCCCGCACTTCCTGCCGCGCTTCTGGGAAATCGCGGTGCACAACGTGACGAACCTCCTGGCCGGCCGGCCGCTGTGGAACGAACTTACGGCGGCGCAGCTGAACGAGGGCTAGTTCGCCGCACCGATCTTTGACGGAGACTCCTGCCGATGATGCCGCGTGTGGTTTACTGGGTTTCGACCGTGCTCTTGTGCGGCGCTTACGGAGTCGGCGGGTATTTCGACGTGGCCCAGCCGCCCGACGTGATGGCTCAGGCCGCGCATCTCGGGTACCCGGCGTACTTCTTCACGATCCTCGGCGTCTGGAAGCTCGGGGCGGTGATTGCGCTGTTGGCGCCCGGGCTGCCGCGCTTGAAAGAATGGGCTTACGCGGGAATTTTCTTCAACCTCACCGGCGCGGCGGCGTCGCACGCCGTGGTGCGCGATCCGCTCGGCAACGTGATGACGCCGCTCATCGTGCTGGCGATCGCGATGACCTCGTGGGCCCTGCGACCGGCTTCACGGCGGCTGACGGGGCCGCTCGTTTGATCGATCCGTGGGCCACTGGTAGCCCACGACGGTTAAAAGATTCCCCTCAAAAGGGAGGCGACGAAAACGAAAAAGTTTGCCTCGAGGCGTCCATTTTGACGCCGAAGCCGGCGATCCGAGGGGCTCAAGAGCTAAAAGCAAGTTGCGAGATGGGGTTTTCCGAAATGTGCGATTTCGGGCATCTTTTCCATCGTAGGGCGGCATAATCGTGATTATCGTGAGAACCTAGTCGTTCGGCGGCCAGTTCCTCGGACGCCGCACGTCTCTCTCGCCCTCCTGTATCGTGGACAGCACTCCCGATACAGGGGGCGTTAGTCTTTCGTTCCGTGCGCCGCACCGCCAATCCGTGCGTTGCACCGTCAATTCTTTCGGCTTCGGGGCGACATTCCTCGGGCCGTGAAAAAGTCAAGGCTATTTTTGGCCGGCGCAGATTATTGCGCACGAATCTAGGGCCGTTTTTGGCCGGCAAGTAGGCCGCATTTAGCCCCGGAGCTTGCCTCCGGGATCCCGGGATCTCCGAATCATCGCGTAACGCCGGCCTGCCGGCAAAATCGCGGCCGGCCAAAAGTTGATTGGAATCGTCGCTGCGAATTTGGGAAACTACGCGATGCGCCGCTGCGTGATTGCGTGCCGAACTTAGCCGCCGGTTCTTCAAACGTCCTTCAGGCGTTCTTCGAACCGGAGGCAATCGACGCGGACTCACAAGCGGTCGGTGATCCCCACACGAGCCCCGAAGCGCAAGCGAGGGGGCATTTTGACCGCCGCTTTCTCGAACGCTGATTCTCGAACACTAATCTGACAACCAACCGCGCCCCGCAATGCCCCCGGTTTGAAAACCCGGGGACTCAGGACCGAGTCAATGAATCACCATTGCCAACCTTCTCGCGACGTGACCCTCACCCGGCCTTCGGCCACCCTCTCCCGGCGTGAGAGGGGCTTTGGGCTCGCCGACTGTGAAAACGCGATTTCTGTTCGGCGACGATCCTTATCGCCGATCGTTTTGCAATTACAACCGCGCTACCGTAAGTGCGTACATTTTGGCGGGGGTGCGTACATCGATGTCGAAAAAGTACGCATCACATCACTTAGAACTAAGGGTGCGTACATTTGGGGCTCGGATGTACGCACTGGCAATTTCGAGGCAATTGCAATTCTGTTGCGATTAGCGCCGGCGGAACGCCGCGGAGGACGCCGCCGGCAGAAGGCGATTTCTGTTCCGGAAATTATCGCTCCGCAAAGGCGAGCGGCCGGCGTCAGCCGGCCGTTGCGATGCCCCGGCAACGAGCGCTGCGAATTCGCGAGTCAAATTGTTGCGAAACAGGAAAGTCGCTCCGACGTAACGGGGGCCTTACGGCCCCCGCTCGCCTCGAACGAACTCTCACTTCCCCTGATCGCGCTTCAGGACGAAGCTCAGGAAGCGTACGCCCGTCGGTTCGTCGACCAGGATCGAACCGCCGGGGGCGAAGTAGCGCGTGAGCACTTCCAGCGGCGGCGGCGGGCGGTCGGCCAGGGCCTGATTGATGTCGTTCAGAAACCGATTGTTCTCGTTCGACGTGAGGAACTTGCCGGCCTGTTCGCTGAGCGCCAGCCCGTGCAGGTAGCGCATTTCCTCGTCGGGCCGGTTGAAGGCGACGTAGCCCGGCCCTTGTTCGCCGGCGTACCGTTTGGCCTTCGACGCAATGAGTTTGTAATCGAGCGAATCCGCCAAGCGGCCCGAGCCGCCGGCCAGCGTCGAAAGGGCTTGCTCGATCACGGCCGAGCCGTCGCCGATGAGCAGGCAATCGTCGAGCAGGCAAAACGCCGGCCGAGCCATGCCGATCTGCACGCGCCGCGGACGGCGGCGCCCTTGCGTATCGGCTTCGTTCTGCTGCGCCGCTTCCTCTTCCGTCGGCCCTTTCACTTGGTAGTACGTCACGCCCGCGAAGCCCTTGGTTTCGAGCTTGTCGCCGACCTTGTCGAGAAACTTCTTCATCACCCCGTCGAGCTTGTGCTTCGGCTTCAGATGAAAACCCCAGAGTTGATTGCGGCTTTCAAACACCACCGGTTCTTGGATCGAGACCAAGAAGCTCACGCGGCCGTCGAGTTCGGGCAGCAGATCCTTTTCCAGATCGACGTCGATGTTCTTCAGCAAGTTCTCGACCGTTTGCCGGCGGAACGTTCCTTCGCCCGCGAAGCTGTCGACGAGTTCGCGGAGCTTGTTGTACGTCCGCTCGAAATCCCAGGTGAACGTCGAGTAGTTAGCCACGCGATCGGTGACCCACGGCTCGGGATCGGTCTCCGTCGGCTGCAGGGCGATGAGTTCCAGCACGCCGCCGCGCGGAACATCGAGCAGCAGGTAGGCCTGACCGATCACCTCGAACTGCCCGCGATTGAACGTGAAGCTGCCGGCGAGGGCCGTCAGTCCGTCGAGCCCCAGGGCCGGCAACATGGCCATGCCGACGGCGGCCGCGGCGTTGCGGGCGTTCAACGCCCGCACGAGGTTGATCGGATCGACGAACCACGAAATCTGCGCGGGTGCGCCTTCCGCCTTGCCTATCAATCGTTCGAGCGTGACGAACGCCGGCTGGTCGGCGAGCGTCGTTTCGGCGCCGCCGTTCCAAAGGTCGAGCAGGTGCTTGAAGGCATCGATGTTGTTGCCGATCGTCAGCACGCCCTGGCGGCGCAGGTAGATGATCCGCTCTTGGTTGCCCGCGCCGCGGCGAAACATGTTGAGCGTCGCGTCGCCGACCTGTTCCGACTCTTCGACCCAGCCGTCTTCGGTGAGCAACGTACGGCCGCGGTCGATGAGCGTGCTCACGTTCGCGTCGTCGTCCGGCGCTTCGATGAGCAAGAGCACCGCCGGAGCGGCCTCGTTGATCGGCACGACTGCGAAACCGAGTTCGCCCTTCGGCAAGGTCAGCAATTCGTTGACGCTCAGCCCGATCTTTTCGCGCACCGGTGTGAACGCCGATTCGACGGCCGTGAACATCTGGTCCCACAGCGGCTTGAATTGCGGGTCCTGCACCATCTGGCCCATCGCGGTCTTGAACCACTCCTCGCGAACTTCCGGCGCATTGACGACGCGGACGTACGCCAAGGTTTCCGGCGGCAAAAGTCGCGGGAACTCCGGCCGGCCGGCGGCGGCGACTTTGGCCGGAGCGCCGGCAGCGGGTTGCGGCGCGGCGGCAGGCTTCGGAGCGTCCGCCGGTGCGGCTTGGGCAAAGAGTGCGGTCGGCAGGCCCGACACAATCAGCAGCAAACCGGCGGCAAGCGAGCGGCGGAGCAGGGGAGACCGATACATGATGCGGGGCTTTCGGCGGGGGAGCGATTGCGGGCGAGGTCGCCGTTTTGGCGGTCTTCGGCCGACGGTAGTATAATGCAAGTCAGCCGGTCGCACGGGTGCTGGTGTTACCACGGCTCGAGCGGGCCGGTTTCAGGAGTTCGCGGAATGCGACGAAATATTGGGGCCGCGATGATGGCCGCACTGGCGATCGCGCTCGCATCGAGTGCGGCCGATGTCGCACAAGCCCAGAGCAGCGGCGCTTTCGGGGCGCGATCGATGGGTTCCAGTTTCTCGCCGGCGGCCAGCAGCTTCGGCGGGACGCGCAGCACGGCGGCCGGCGGGATGCCCAGTGGTTTTGGCGGGGTGTCGGGCATGGGCGGAGGCGTGGCCGGCGCAACGCAGCGCGGTGACACGACCGCCGGCCAAGTGACCGGCAACGAGCGGTTTGTTCGCGGCGCGCGGCAGCCGGGGCAATTCGTCGGCTCCGACGCGGGCGACTCCAACAACTTCTTCAGCCAACTCTCTAGCTACGCCTCGCAACAACAGCGCCGCGGCAACAACGACAACTCGAACCCGAACCGCCAGAGCGGCATGTCGGGCGGCAACTCGCGGCGCGTGCAGCCGCGCGTGGAGCAATCGATTGCGTTCGACTTCGCTCCGCCGAAGCCGGAGCTGGTCGACGCGGCTTTGCAGTCGCGGTTCAAGCTGAGCCCGCGTTTCGCCAAGCTGGGCGCTATTGAGGTGACGATGGTTGGTCGGACGGCGGTTCTATCCGGGGTGGTTGCCACGGAGCATGATCGCGCGTTAGCCGCGCAATTGGCGAGCCTAGAGGCCGGAGTCTCTGAGGTCCGTAATGACCTGACGATTGCTGCGGGGCCGGCTGCGCCGGCTGTTGTGCCGCCGGTTGCTGCACCGCCTGCGATTGGTGTCCCGCCTGCGGCGAACCCGTAGCGGCGGCGCCGTGCTGCTGTTGCCACATCGTCGTCGGCAACTGTGTCGGCGGTATCGTCGTGTGAGCCTGCGTTTGCTGCGGCGATTGCAAACTTTGAGCTAGCGCTGAAGTGCGCCGCGATTGCGGAGTGGTCGGCAGCGCGATGGTCGTCGTCGTCATGCGCCGAGTATTTGTCGGGTTTTGCGGCTCGGCGGAGTTCGTCGCCGGCCCGGACGGTTGCTCGTAGCCGACCTGCTGAATGTTTGAACTGTTCTGCGGTGCGGCGGCCGCGACCGGTTTGGCTTGCTCTTCGGCGCGCGTGCCCGGCAGGTGCTGCTTGGCCGGCTCGCCGATAACGGCCGGACCGTTGTCCGGTTGGAAACGCACCATCAAGCTGATTTCGCGAAACGGCCCGCCGGCGCCGTCCCATGGGAGCCATACGCTGTAGGAATGCCCGAGCGCCGACTTGCTGTAATGCTTCTCGAATTGCTCGGGGGTGAAGACGTATTTGCGGTCGGGCTTCGAAGCCGCGACGTCGCGTCCCGTTTCGTCGAACGCGTAGACGGTGAGCGTGCCGCGAGCCTTGACCGGTTTGCCTCCTTCGACCGCGTAGAACATGATCCGTCCGCCGAAGCCGCGCGTGCTCGGAGCCATGCCTTGCGAGAGAACGGTGTCGGTCCACACGGCGACGACCTTCATCGGCCGCTGCAGTTCGCCGTCTTCGCCGTTGCCCCAAGGAATGGCCTTGGTCATGTCGAACTTCTGACAGCCGACCGAAAGCGACGCCGCCAAGCAAACGGCGACGAGCGACTTCAGCGACTTACGCATGTTCGCGAACTTCACGGGACGACTCCTGCGGCGGTGGTCATGACGGGCGCGGCGTATTGCACGGGGACGACCTGCGGCGCGTAGGCCGGCAGCGACGACGGCGGCGCGTTGCCGTAGGTCACACCACCGTACGCGGGGTTACCAGCCGGCGGCGCGAACATCGGCACGCGCGAGGCTTGTTGCTGGAACTCGAGCGTGGAGATGTCGGCGGCGTTCTGCTCGTCGGCCGGTTCGGTAAAGCCGGCCTGCGGCAACTCGCCCGGCTGTTGCTTGTCGGCCTTCGGCCAGAGCGGCGGGCCGGCGGGAGGTATCGCCGGCGGCGGACTTGGCGGCAGTGCGGCAGGCGGGGGCGGCGGCGCAACAGGGACGATCGCCGGCCCCGGCGCGGCACCTGGCGCGGTGCTCGAAGCTCCGGGCGCAGACATGCCTTCGGCCGCGTGCGGGATCGGTTCGCCCGTGGGTTGCAGGTCGGGATAGATCGTCATCGTCTCTTCTTCCGCCCAGATATCGTCGCGGCTGTAGAGGCCGACGCTGCTGTGCAGGGCCCTCACATCCGCCAAGCACCACGACATGCGAGCCGATTCCACTTGGCGGAGCCGTGCCGCATCTTCCTCGTCGCGCACGATGTGCGGCGTCATAATGATAAGCAGCTCGGTCCGCTCGCTCGAGATGTTGTCGTAGCGGAACAGGTTGCCGAGAATCGGAATGTCGGAGAGGTACGGCACGCGGCGCTTCACCGTGCTGCGGGCCTTGGTGATCAGACCACCGAGCACGACGGTCTGACCGTCCATCGCGCTGACCGTGGTTTGGGCCGTCGTGGTATTGATGAGCGGCTGACGCACGACTTCGCCGGTCACTGAGACCGAGATCGGTACGCCTTCCAGTTCGGGCCCGAGGGCCGACTTTTCGGCGTCGATCTCCATGACGACGAG
>JAFLCO010000185.1 GCA_017303535.1 Planctomycetota bacterium | reverse complement strand
GTCGTCGCTCGTCGCGGGACTATTGATGCTGGCCTACTTCGCGCATCGGGCCGCCGGCGACGACGGCGCCGTCGAAGCGCTCGGATTGTCGCTCGTGCGGGCGCTGGCCGTCTTCGAGCCGGCCCGCTTCACGATCCTTGGCTTCGCAACGGCCGAGCGCTACCTGACGCATGCGCTGGGACCGCCGCTGCTGCGAGCGTGCCGGTCGCTGCTCGAAACCCTCCTGGAAACCGTCCGCGAACGACGGCGGCGACGAGCCCTAACGAACTCGCCGCCGCCGGTCGTCGTCCCCGCGCCCCGCGTACCGACGAAAATCGAGCGGATGCAGCTGGAGGCCCGGGCCGCGCGGGCCGAGTTCGAGGCGGAGGAGGCCCTGCTCAAGGCGTTGCCGCTGGACGACGACGAACGGGAGGTGTTGCTTCTGCAGGCCAAGCAGCAGCTGGTCGCCAAGCTCGCCCGGCTGCGGGAGATTTAGCCGTGCCGCATCGTCGGGGGAATCAACTCGTCGTCGGCAGCACCCAGTCCGGCAAAAGCTACGGCGAGGTGCAGGACGTGCTGGCCGCGGCCGAGGATCGTCGCACGGCGATCGTCGTCTTGGATCCACACCCGCGGAGCTTGGCCCGCAACTGTCTGTTGCACTTGGACGCGCGGGGACATCGCGGACGAATTCTGTGGGACGAACTCGACGAGCTTCTGCGCGTTCCCAAGTATCGGCTGCTGATGCAGTCGCGGGCGGCGGGCTTGCAGCGGGAGCACGACCACGAGCGGTTGGCCGATCAATTCGCCGAGCTGCTCTGCCGCCGTCGCGAAAGCGCGTCGCTGGCCGCCGCGCCGCAGACCGAGGAGTACACCAAGCACGGGCTGCGGCTGCTGTTGGAGCAGCGTCGCCAGCGGCCGGCCGCCGACTTGCGGTTCGCCTTTCAGGTCGGCCACCGGCGGTTCGCGCGGCTGTTGGCCGAGTGCCGCCACGAGGAGACCGAGGCCTTATTTCGTCAGATCGCCGACGGCTCGATTCGGCCGGGGCAGTACGCGGCGGCGCGGCGGTTGATCGAGGGGGTCTGCGGCAGCCCGTCGTTCGTCGTCCGCTGCGGGACGCGGTTCGACGTCGGCGCGTTTCTCGACGACCGGGGCATCTTGCTGGTGGAGGGAGGCACTTCGCCGCTGGTGACGCAGACGCTGTTGGGAGCGATCGTGCTGCAGGTCATCCACTACGTGCGGACGCGGCCGCGCCCGCTGCCGCGGATCCTGTTGGTGCTCGACGAGGCGACGAACGCCAATTTGGTGGGCGCGGCGGGGCATGAAGTTCGCGCGTTGGCCGAATGTCAAAAGATGGGACTCGACGTCCACATCCTCGTGCAGAGCTTGAATTTTCCATCGGCGTTCGTCACCGACGGCGTGCTGACCAACTGCACGCGGCACGTCTGGTACTACGCCGCCAACGCCGCCGTGGCCCGCAAGGCGGCCGACGACTTGGGGGAGCCCGAATTGGCCGAGGTCGTTCGCGCCCTCAAGGTCGGCGAGCGCTACGTCAAGGAGCGGGAGCGGGTGTTCTTCGAGCGGGTGCCGGCCTTGGCCAACCCCTGGACGCTGGAGGAACTGGCCCGCCGCAAGCTGGCGGCCGCCGTGGCCGCGATCCGCGCCCGCTCCGAATACGGCCCCCCCGACGACGACTCCGGAGACGACTCATGCACTGGTATGAACGCGACGCCGCCCTCGTCCGACTCGCCGTCCGGCACGTCTGCGCCAGCCGACATTTCTTCCGCTACTTCACCGGCCGTTCGACGGCGTACCGCCGGCTCGAAACGCTCCGCGCCCGAGGAGAACTCCGGCTCGTAGGGACGCTCGTCGGGGAGGCCGGCCGCCCCGAGCACGTGTACTGCAACTCCTGGAAACCGAAGTACGACCAGCTGAGGCACGAACTGTGGTTGACCGACTTTTTACTCTGCTACCCCGACGCCGACACGCTCCGCGGCTGGGCCGTCGATCGGCGCCGCCGACCGGACGCCGAGATGACGCTGGACGGCTTTCGCTACGACGTGGAACTCGATACGGGCGAACAGTCCCTGGCGCAAGTGGGCCGGCGGCAGCGACGGTACGCCGGCAGTTCGGATTATCTGTTGTATGTGACGCTCTCCGACCGCCGCCTGGAAAACTTGCGACGCAATGCCCAAGAAGCGGTCAGATCGATCGCGCTGTTCACGACGCTCGGAGCCGCCTTGGCCGACCCGCGCGGTCCGATTTGGATCGACGGTCACGGCGAAAGGACCGCGATCTAAAGGTAGCGATTGGGGCGCGGAATAAACCGCAGAATAACGCGCCGAATTGCCCCGCGTATTGTTCCCGCCAAAATCCGCGCGATCGCGAAGACGAAACTCGCTCCGCGAAGCGACTTGCGCCCGGCGGCGTGCGCGCGGCGCGCGGCCGACTAAGCGCTATTTTCCCACCCGCCGACCCTCAGGCCGGACGTCGCTCCATACCTCAGCCCCCTCCTCCCGCCCTCACTCACGGCGTGTGCTGCATTCGACGGGCATCAAGCCTTCGCGTCACGTCGCCATGCGTGTTCGTCCTCGCTCCCCTACCCGGGCCGCCGTGCGAACGAAACAGGCATCGCATTGTTCGGCGGCCGCGCCGGACCTCGCCGCCTTCGATGACGCCCGGACCGCCTGCGGAACTATTAGCGGTCGACGCCGGCGACTGCGCTCAACTTAGCGTTCGAATCGATGCGAAAGGAAACTACGATGCTCCGCCTGCGCGAAGTCGCTGAGCGACTCAATTGCTCGCTCTCCAACGTCTACGCCTTGATCGAGCAGGGACGCCTCGCGACCGTGAGCGTCGGGGCCGGCGGCAAAGGGTACCGCGTCGCGGAAGCCGAGTTGCAGCGGTTCCTCGCGGAGCGGCGACGGCATCTTGGAAAAGAGACGCCAACGTCCCCGAAGAACAAGACTCTGCGACCGTTTAAGCATTTGGACGGCGACAAGCTCCGCGCCGCTTGGCGGCAGCAAGGGGTCGAATGACGGCGGCCTTGTCGCCGGCCCCTCAACAACATGGACCAGCGCGGCTCGATTCGGGGCTGCCGTCGTCGGACACGCGAAGCGGTGTGACTTCAGTTGGCTACGTGGCACGACCAGGGATGGTCTTCCGAGCCCCGTCCGGTTACCGCCGGGCGGGGCGTTTGATTATGTCAACAGGTTGCTTAAAGTCTTCTGGCGCGTGCGACAATAGGACCGGTTTCAAAACCGCCGCACAAAAATCGACGAAAGACTTGGTCGGCCTTTACACCGTACGGCCCCGATGATGAAGGTCGGCAGGGCCGACGCCTCACGACGCAAAAGCAGGGCGAGATTACGCCCCTTCCACTCGGCGGAACTGTGAATCAACAGTCGGAGCTTCCGATCGACTTGACTCGCTGACCCCGGCTTCGGCGGCAAAAAACTTTCGCTCCGGTGCCACCATCTTCACGCCGTCGACCTTCTGAAAAATGGAAGGGTCCGCGTCGGTGTCCCCGTCGATGAATCCAAGCGTGCGGCCGATGTTTCGGACGTTAAAACCCATCGTGCGCAACTTGGCGGCCAATTGGTCGATTCTCGAAAGATGCGCGTTGTCCACGACGATAGTTAGGAAAGCCATCCAAGCACCTCAACAATCGGGTTCGTGACACGGATTGTACTCGTGACACGAAACGGGTGCAAACGACGGACCGCAATGCAGCATGCCGCGATGCGTTTTTTCGGCTCAAGACTGCGGCGCTTGTACAAGTCCTTTGCCGACGTCGCGAGAATCGAGGCTCAGCGACTTCACGCTTTGATAGAGAGCTAGCGCTAAACCGACTCCGGTCGCGCCGGTCTTTTGGTGCCACAGCGCCGCGACCCCCGCCACATGCGGCGTCGCCATGCTCGTTCCGTCCAGCCGGCCGTACCCGCCACGAATGCTGGAATACACGGCGACCCCGGGGCCGGCCAGATCGATGTTTCCACCATCGACTCCGTTGCTGCGTCCTGATCGTGAGTACATGTTGAAGTTTCGATCAATGCCTCCTACCGCAATGATCGTTAAAGCGTTCGCGGGGGCGGCAACGAAGCCGAAGCTGTTCGGTCGACTTGCGTTATTGCCGGCGGCCGCAACCACCAAGCAGCCTGCGTTCAAGGCACGCTGGCCGTAAAGATCGTAATCCGGATAAACCTGAGAACTATCCGATTGAATCGACATCGAGATCACATGGCACTTTTTGTCGATGGCCCATTGCATCCCTTGATAAATGCTGGCGCCGCCGAAGCCGGAGTCGGGCAGCACCTTGCCGATGTACAGCTCGGCATCGTAGGCGACGCCGAAGCGGGTCGCTTCGGGGGCGTTGGAAACCTGCGGTCCGCAGGCGGTCCCGGCGCAATGCGTTCCGTGACTGAATGGGTTTCCGTCATGCGCCGAGCTTCCGATGAAGAAGGCCGAATCCGCGATTCGCCCCGCGAACGCCGGGTGGCTGAAGTCGATCCCCGAATCGAGGATAGCCACCCGTGCGCCATCGCCCGAAAATGGAGACGTTGCGGCCCCCACCATGTTGACGCCGTACGTGAAAGGCTGACTCCCCGCCATATCGCCCAGAGCGGCGGCTGGCTCGGATTCCGATTGTCGCGCGACTGAACTTCCCTTTTTCAGCAGCTTGTCGACCAACCCGTCGACCCCGTCTCGGTAGCCGAGCAGGTAGTCGTCACCGTAGCTCGAAACATCCGCCGCCGAGAATTGCCGCTCCGGCGTGACGATCACAATGTCGCTGGTTCCTGATTCCGCCGCTTCCGACAAGCGACGTATTTGGTCCATGTCGGCCTGCATGATGACGGCGCCGAGAGTCGGCAGAAAGATACCTTCGGTCGATTCCAAGCCCTGAGCGGGCTTCCCGGACGACGCCGTCGCGGAGAGCTTCTTCAAGCCGACGATTCCGTCCAGAGCCTTTTGCACGCTTTTGCTCGACGTTGCATCATCATGGAGGGTGACGACGATGGTTCGAGGCTGATCCGGAGCGACGGCGGCTGCCGCAGCCATCGCATGTTCGCCCTTCGGACGAACGAACTCCTGGATCATTCGTTGCGCGGAAAACTTCATCTTTCGAGACGGTCCAAGCATTCCCTAGCTCCTTGAATTCGCCGACGTTAAAGCCTTGTTTTCAAAGCGTGCATAACCTCCCGAAATTTTCCGTCAGTCGTACCGAAATCACGATCCTGAGCCAGCGCCGGTTGCGCTCGGCGCTGGCGCGGGGGCCGAGATGTTCGTCGGGCCCGATATTGGTTGGTTACCCAAAGCGGCCGGCGTCGCTGCGATCTTACGAATCTTGTTTTGAATCGCCGCATCGTCGAATGCGTTGTTTAACGCCGTCTTGACGGCCGCATCCACCGCCGGTTGCACGCTCGCAGACACGGCCGCTTTCACGGCGTCCTGGATGTCGGCGACAAGAGTTCGCTTAACAACCGGCACCGCAGGAGCCGCAGGAGCCGCAGGAGCGACGGCGGCACTACCTCCGGCCCCCGAAACCGGCGGCGTCGCGCCGGGTGGCGTCGGCGTCGCGCCGGCCGGCGGTGCGGAAGGAGTCGCACCCTTCGTGCAAATCCCCAGATAACGATCGATTTCGTCGAGCCGAGCATCCGTCGCCGCTTGGGCCGCAGCGACCGCTCCCGTGACTTTGCTGATGTCGGTCGGATTGCCTTGTGGTTGTTGTGGTTGTTGTTGCGCGGGCGGCACCGGGAAACCGTAGAAGTTCCCGTAGAACCGCAGTGCTCCCAGCGCCAAGATCCCGGCACGACGTGCGCGCGGGCGCAGCCAGGCGAGAAACGGACGTGATTGCGCGATCATGACCTGCTGGCCCGAGCCGCCGCCCGAAGCCGTGCTGCCGCCGGAAGCCGACATAACGATAACGTACTGAGCGGAAGCGGAAGAGCTTTCGAAAACAGCGCCGCAAAGGACAAGCAAGGCGATGCAGAGCGGCTTGAAACGCATCATTGAAACTCCGATTAGAGGCAGCGTTAATGCGGGAGGAGGTTGGTTACCAGCCCCCCCTAGTTCGGTAGTCGGCATGATAGTTTACGTAATTGGCACTTTCAAGCTATCTCACTTACTCGCCCCCTTTCGTGCACTTTAATCCGATAATTCTAGTTGTATCACCTGTGCTATCTACCTGTCGTAGCTCTCAAGGGCGGTATTACCGGAAGACGAATTACACCGTACGTGCCCCGCAGCGGGTACAACTCCTATAACAGACGTGGCAAGGACGTTCCTCATGAAACGAAGACTCCTTTCGATCGCGTTCATCGCGATCTTCGCGCCCTTGACGGCGACCATCTTTGCCAGCGACCGTACCTGCGGGCATCCCGGCCCGACCTGCGAAAATACTTGCAACTGCGAAAAGTGTCGTCCGCTGCACAAGCATTGTTGCTGCTTACGGAATTGGTTCGTCATCGTCGAACCGCCGGACGTCGACGTCATCGAAGCGGTCGGGTTGCGACGGGTCCCGGCGCCGGTCAGCAGTGCTGCTGTGCAGTTCCAGATCCGCGCCGTGCCTGGCGGCCAGCCCTCCGGCAACCCCGCCGGTGAGCCGGCCTGCAGTACAGGAGCGGCCGCCGTCGCTCCCGTAGCCGCTCCGGCTGCCGAAGCCGATTGCAAGTCGACGGCTGAAGTTCAGGCGTTAAAGACGCGAATGGAAGGGATCGATGCGCGACTTGAGCGACTCACTCAACAGCTCGAAGTGATTGCGAAGGACAGAGCCGGAAAGTAGCGCCGCGACGTCTACCGACGTGACAAGGCGATCACTATTTCGAGATCGTCAACCGTCGCAAGTGGATGGCAGCAAATCGCCTGTCAACTAAGAACCATACATCGGCGTTCATTCGCCTGGAGTCATCAATGCGTAAATTTTTGTTTGGAACCATCTTTATCGCAGCACTACCTAGCGCGGCGTCCGCGCAGCAACCGGACTGCGGCCGTCCGAATTCCTGCACCGTTCCTTGCACGGAGCCGTGTCGCCCGGCCCCGCCGCCGAGTCAGCCGTCGGGCGGACCGGCCGGTGATCAAGGAGCATTCGCCGCTCCTCCGCGCACCGGAACGGCAGTCGGCGGTTCGCGTGCCGTGGGAATTGAAGGCTTCGGCCTCGATTTGCCCGCGCAACGACTGCGGATGCCGACGCTGCAATTGCCAAGCTTGGTACGCTACGCGCGCCAACCCCGTTTTCAAATCGACGCCGCCGAGGCCGCATTCGTTCGCAACGTGGCCACCGAGTTCACCTTCCCGGCAGGCAACGACGTCAACGGCGGAGGCGCGGGCGGGCCTGCGGGAGGACCGGCGGGAAATCCTGCCGGTTCCTGCAATGCTGGAAGTCCCGGCGGGGCTCCGGCAGGTTGCACCGACGGCCGAGGGGCCGCGGCCGGTTCGCAATCCGATGTCTACAGTGCCGACGGGCAAATGCCGCCGTTGCCGCGCATCGAGCGCGCCGCCGAACGCGATGTGCCACACCCGGATTTTAGCCGTTCGCAACAGCCGGGCCATGAGCAGATCGTCCGTGATCCGGCGACCGGCAAGTTCTACAAGGTCGTGATGCAAGAGGTGCCGCAGCCGGTACCGGACGTTTCGCAGCGTGAATTGCAGCTCGCGCAGGAGTTGAACGAACAAAGGCGCCGCGCCGACGAAGTGCAAGCCAAGTTGTCCCGGTTGGAATCGTTGATCGAGCGAATCGCCGACAATCAAAACGTAAATCGGCCGATCGCGACGAATTCTGCTGCAGGCGTCGAACTGTCGACGTCGAGCTATACGGCCGTGACCGGGCCGCAGCAGGACCTGTTCGGGCCTCCGGCAGTTTTCAGCGATTCGGCGTTCTCAACCGCACCGGAAGCTGCCGCGCCGCCGACCCGGCAGTACGAAGCGATCAAGACGTCGTACCAAGCTCCAGCTTCAGGGGAACTGGACGCATCGGCCCAAACGGAGAGCCGAACACAAACGCATCACGCCGTCGCCCAGCCGGTAACTGAGGTGCGGCCCGGAGGCGACAATCGGCTCGGCGGAAAGCTAAAGCAGTGGTTCGCGTTTGGCACCCAAGAGTAGTCTCGGCGACTAAAGCGTGTTTCACCTGCGTACCGGTATCCCGAGTGTCGGAAGTGGTTGCGGCACTCGTGTTGGGGAGCGATCGATGAGTTCGCCGCAACGGCATCAGAGTCCTTCGACGGTTCCGCTCGGCGGTGCTATGGACGAGCCATTGGAATTTGGCGAACATTTGTTCGATCGGATTGAAGATGGGGCTGCAGGAGTGGCAGATGCAAGAACCGCGCGCTGACCGCCTCAGTCGCTTCCCGAACTCCGGCGACCTTATAAAGGTTTAGATTATCCATCACGACGACGTTACTCCGTCGTAAGCGTCGGAGACAAGCGATGTTCGATGTACCGACGGAGCAACGTCGCCTTTGATCGCGTCGACGATCGAGAACGAGCCTGCTACAGAACCGCGTGACACCGCACCACTTGCCCAAACGCAAGTACTGCGAGTGCATCAACGGTCTGCCGAGCGACGGAAGCCGACGGGGCGGTGCCAGGGGTAGCTGCTGAGCCGCCACCAAAATCCCTCGACCCTTCAAGACTTTGGACGGTGAGCGGCTCGGCAAGGCTTTGACGCAGCAAGGGGGCGAGTGATTTGCTCCATGGCCGCCCCGAGGAAATCGCGTTGCTTCGAAATTTGGGCATAAATTTCCGTTGTCTTAGTGTCGGTGTGGCCCATCAGGACCGACAGCGTTTTGATGTCGCAGCCGTTCACGATGCCACGCGTCCCGAACGCGTGGCGCACGCCGTAGAGCTTCGCGTCGTCTGGCAGGCCGGCGGCCGTCCGTGCCCGCCGCAGCCGCAGGCACAGGGCGTCTTTCCGCCAGGGTTTCCTGCGATGGTTGAGAAACACATGCTCGCCCTCGTTGCGAGCTTTCAAGACCTTCAACAGGCGAACCACGACCGGATGCAGCGGAATGATGCGGGGCATGGGCTGCCGCTGCATGGTGATCGTCTTGTGTTTCTTGAGCACGATCACGTTGCGGACGAAGTCGATGTCCTCCCATTGCAATTTCGAGGCCTCGCCCGGGCGGCAGCCCGTGTAGTGCAGGAAGATGAGCACACAGCGGAAGCGTGCCGCCGGCGTCGCCTTCTTCCACCGCCGATGGTTCTGCGTGCCGGTCGTCCGCAGGAGCGTTTGGAACTCTTCGGGCGTCAGGTCGCGGCGGTTCGCCCCCGCACGTTGCGTGAAGCCCTCGAAGGGATTCGCCGGGATGATCTTCGGCTTGGCCCAGTTGAACACTATCTGCACGCTCAGCACGGCATCCCGCTTCGTCCAATCGCTCGTCCACTTCGGATGCTTGTTGATCCATTCCTGCATGTGGTCGGGCCGGCACTCGGAGACCGGCCGAAAGCCGTGCAGTTCCGCGAACGACTGCAGGTACGGCTGCCGAAGCGTTCGCGTCCCGTCGGCCAAGGACGGGAACGCTACCTCGATGTACCGCTCGATGACGGACGCGACGGTTTGTTCTTTCGCCTCTGGAGCCGGATTGCGGCGGGCTTCCAGAAGGAGTTCGTCGAGACGATCGAGAGCCTCCTTCGGAGGATTCTTCGTCTTGCGATCAGCGGCGCACAGATGCCGCTTCTTGCCGCCGAGATAGACCATCCAGCAGCGGCGTTCCGCGTTGAACCACGGACGAGCTTTGCGAGCCATTGTGACCTCCCATGTGTGCGTGGCACGACCAGGGAAGGTCTTTCGAGCCCCGTCCGGTTACCGCCGGGCGGGCGTTTAATTCTGTCCCTCATTCTGTCCCGCCGTCCTCGGCGGTCAGTTTCGGGAACCTTCGTAACTCTTGCAGTCACAAAGGATTTATAAAGTCGGGGCGACATGATTTGAACATGCGACCTCTACGTCCCGAACGTAGCGCTCTAGCCAGGCTGAGCTACGCCCCGATTTTGGTTCCTACGGCTTCGTAGGATTTCGAAATCTCTCGAATCGCGTCGCGGGACTTTGACGCGATCTTCGCCAAGCTCGGCGACGGACGACGTTATGCGTCGCCAATATCCGACCTCGCGAATCGCACATTTTAGCTCCGGTCGCGTTTCGGTCAACGCCAACCAGGACCCGTAAAACATCGATTCCGTCGCCTGATTGCGATAAACTGCCTCCCGTTCTCCTGCCTGCTTCACGCGGCAACTCGCGAGCCCCAGCTCGTGCGAACGTCTGCAAGCTTCCTCCACGCCGCCATCCGGCACCCTGCCTTCAGGAATCGCCATGCCTGACACAGCCCGCCTTGCCTACGTAGCGATTGTCCGCATCGCTCTGCCGGCGCTCGCGTTTGTTGCGTCGCTCCTTACTTACGACACCGCGCCGGCCGCCGAAGGTTCACTCGATATTTCGACGCACTTCCAGCCGCCGCAGAAATACGTCGGCGATTTCGGGCCGTACCGCTCGCCGCTCGTGTTCGACGACGGCACTAAGGTCGAATCGCCGGCCGATTGGCCGCGCCGCCGCACAGAAATCGAAGCCCAATGGCGCAAGATCATCGGGCCGCTTCCCGCGCGAATCGCCAAGCCGAAAGTCACAATGCTCGAGCGCCGCGAGCGCGACGGCTTCAGCGAGCAACATCTGCACATCGAAGTCGGCCCCGACGGTCGCATGGTCGACGGCTTTCTGCTCCTCCCGCCCGGCCGCGGTCCGTTCCCCGCCGTGATCACGCCGTTCTACGAACCGCAATCCTCGATCGGTCTCGGCAAGCCCGATACGCTCGGCTCCATCGACTTCAGCCTGCAACTCGTTCGCCGCGGCTTCGTCGCGCTTTCGATCGGCACGCCCGGCTCGCTGGAAAAGCCCGGCGCCAACGTGCGTGAACTCCTTGTCGACGTCGGCGACCGCTTGCAAGCCCAACCGCTCGGGTACCTCGCGCTCGTCGCTTCCAACTGCCTGACCGCACTCACGCAGATACCCGAGGTCGACGCCAAGCGAATCGGCATCGTCGGCCATTCGTACGGCGGCAAATGGTCGATGTTCGCTTCGTGTCTCGACGACCGTTTCGCCGCGGCCTGTTGGTGCGATCCGGGCATCGTCTTCAACGAAGCCAACGCGAGCATCAACTATTGGGAACCGTGGTACCTCGGCTGGATTCCCGGCACGCAGCGCAAGCCCGGCGTTCCGACGGCCGACAATTCGCGGACCGGCCCGTATGCCGAACTTTTCGCACACGACAGCCGTGAAATGATCGAACTCCATGCCCTCATGGCCGGCCGACCCGTGCTCGTCTCCGGCGGCAGCGAAGATCCCGAACAAAACTGGCGGGCTCTCAACCACCTGATCGCGGTCAACAAGTTGCTCGGCCATGAAAACCTCGTCGGCATGACGACCCGCCCCAAGCATCGGCCAAGGCCGGAAGATGCGGCGGTGATTTATGCGTTTTTCGAACAGAGACTGAAGACCGGAGACTGAAAACCAAAGTTCTTGGATCGTCACTCTCGTTCCTTAAGCGGCCGGATCCAGATGTTTCGGTAGCGCACGGGGTTGTTGTGATCCTGCAGCGCGAGCTTGAATTTCTTCGCCGTCGACGTCAACTCTTCGGCGTGCTGCACGACGATGCCGTTGTGAATCACGGTAATGCGGGCCGGCCGCAGCTTCTGCTTGGTCGGCATGATCTTCTTCGCGGCATCCGCGGGTAAGTTCTTCAGTACGTCAGGCGTCGGCGTCTCGATCGGCCGCGCGAGTTCGAGGATGATGTCGTACGTTTGCCACTCGCCCGGCTTGCGTGAGGCGTTCACTAGCGGCGGGTAGTTCGAGTAAATCGCGGCCGCTTGCCCGTCGGGGTATGTGTCGTTTTCGAACGAATCGAGCACCTGCACCTCGCAGACGCCATGCAGCATGATGCCGCTGTTGCCGCGACCTTGGCCGGTCCCTTTCACTTCCGCCGGCGTCGCGAACTCGATGTGCAG
>JAFLCO010000184.1 GCA_017303535.1 Planctomycetota bacterium | reverse complement strand
ATGTTGACGCGCGGCGAGCCGTCGGCTTTGCGATTGGCTTCGCCGCCGTAGAGCGTGAGATAGCCCGACCAGCCGCGGTCGAATGAACCGTCGGCATTGTCGATTCCCTCGGGCGGAATCGCCAGTTGTTCGTTGGCGTCGACAATGCCGTTGCGGTTGGCGTCCATGCCGAAGAGCAACTGCGGCGTCACGCCTTGCACGAGCAGCAGTTCTTCGAGCGTGTCGAGCGGCCCGTTCTTCGGCGCCCGCGGCGGCATTAAGCCGGAGTAAAGATCGGCCTCGCCGCCGAACTCGCGGGCCTCGTCGTCTTCGTCGAGCCAATCGAGAATCGAATCGGCCGTCTCTTCGCTCATGCCGGGCACGCCCATCAGGCGATCGCGTTGCTCGGTCAGGTCTTCGTGCTGGGCGAGCAGCGTGTTGAGGTTGAGCTTCATCGTTTCGTCTTCGATGCCGAACCGCAGGGCCGTCGGCGCTTCGGGCTCATAGAGCGGAGCGACGATCGAAAACTTCACGCGATCGGCCGGCGTCGCGCCGTCGACGACGGGAATGCCTTGCAACTCGGCCGGATTGTCGTAGAGCCCACCGCGATCTTGAAGCGTGAGCGTATCGAGCGTGAGCAGCACGAGCAGCTTTTCAATGGCGCTATCGCAGGCCATGCGGGCTTGCAGGGCCTGCCCGTGAGCGTCGGCCGCTTGGTATTCGGCCAGCATCAAGTCAGAGAACGTGTAGGCCGCCAGCGACAACAGTGTGACGACGACGAGCACGATGACGATCGCCAAGCCTCGGCGCGGCGTGCGGCGACGCATGCCAGAAGCAGGCCTCATGGCGAAGCTCCCGTCGTCGAAGAAGCGTCGCCGGTTGCTGATTCGGTCGCCAACGAGGCATCCCCGGCCGACGACGGTTGGCCCGCCGGCAAGTGGACCAACAAGCGATAGGTTTGTTCCTGCGGAACCGCCGGGGAGGCGACGAGCCACGTCGTGCCGGCGGCGGCTTCGTCCGGCGCTCGGAGCGTGAGCAGTATTTCCACGGCGACGGGCACGGCCGAGCGATCGGATGAACTCCAGTCGGTGAGCCATTCGGTGCCGTCGAAATAGCGAAACTCAATCGCCGTGGCCTCCGGGGCGAGCAGTTGTTCGCTCGTACCCACTTCACTCGAGCCGCCGTAGAGCGTGCCGTAGTTGATGACCGAGCGATCGACCTCGCGGCGCACGAGACCACCGGTTGTTGGTGCGGCGACACCTGCTGAGGGCGTCGAGGTCGCGGCGGCCGAATCAGTAACGGCTTGCGCCGCGATGTAATAGTTGACGGTCTTCACGTCGCTCGGCGGATCGAAAGCCGCCGCGCCGTTGCCGGAGACGATCGTGCCGGTGAGCGAGTCCATCCGATCGGTTCGCGGCAGCCGGCTAACGTCGACCTGCAGATCGTACTGCGATCCGTAAACGCCGAGCGGTGCGACCGTCGTTTCGCCGGTGGACGCTGCCTCGTCCGTCGATGTTTCGCTTCCCGTCGATGAAGTGCCGGAGCCGGAGGAGGAACTGCCGCCGGAAGAGGAGCCGCTCATGCCGCTCGAACCGGAGCCGCCGCCGGACGTCGAACCTGAGGAACTTCCGCCGCGGCCCGAGGCGCCCGATCCGCCGGACGACCCTCCCGAGCCGGAACTGGAACCGCCGGAGCTTCCCGAACTTCCGGACTTGCTCAAGTCGGTGACGCCTTGCGAGCCGTCGATGTTAGTGACGCCGGTCGAGCCGGTGATGTTTTGGATGTTCGCGCTGCTTGAGGAACCGGAGCCTCCGCCGCCGGAGCCGCCGGATGAACTGCCCGAAGAACCGGTGCCGCCCCCCGAGGCGAGACTGGATGCCGCGGAGGAAATGGCATCGGTTGAACTTTCGACGCCGCCGTCGGCCGGCGCAATCGGGACGGCGCTGCGGAGGTCGTCGGCGATACGCCGTAACAAGGCCCGGGCCAGTTGAGCTTGTTCGACTTCGGCACGGCCGGCTTCGACGCTACGTAGATAGATGTTGATGGCCGAGCCGACGGCGGCGATCAGCACCGTGGTGATGGCGAGAACCAGCAGAACTTCAAGGAGCGTGTAACCACGACGGCTCATGGCGACGCTCCCGTTGCGGAGGTCGCCGATGACTCCGTTGCGGCGGCTTGCGCTTCGGCGGCAGCGGCGGCTTCCGGATCGACCATCCAGCGCACCAGCGAATACTCGACGGGACTCTGCTGGGGAGGCAAGTTTTCGGAGACCGTCACGCGCACGACCAAGAGCGACGCGTCGATCGTCGGTTCCACGGCCACGGCGAACTGCCACAGGCCCTCGGCGTCGAGCGGCGTCGGAGCGATCGAGCTTGGCGGGGTTATGCCGGCCGTGAGTTCGGCGAGCTTGCTCTCGCACAGGAGTTGGGCCGTCGTCGAGGCGGCCGCGCGGTGGGCGTTTTGCAAGCCCATCCGCACGAGTTCGCCGAGCGTCGCCAGCGAGCCGACCAAAATCGCCAGCGCCAACAGCACTTCCAGCAGCGTGAAGCCGCGACGAACGGCGATCCGATTGGAGCGGCGACGCCTGGCGTTCACGGCGTCACCTCGTAAGCCACGGGCTCCCCCTTGGCCACGGCACCGGTGAGGCCGCGCAGTTGCACCTGCAGGGCCATGCCGTAGTCGTCGGCCAGCACAATGACCGCGGTCGACGTCGTGCCGTCGGGATGAAAGTAGATCGTCTGCGAAGCAGGCTGGGCTTCGTCACCGGCAGCTTGTACGAAGCCGATCGGCTGCGGCGCGGGCGTCACGTCGTCGACCGCCGAGATCTCCGCCAGTCGAATCCCCTCGGGCAGGGCCGAGCCTGCCGTCGTCAGGCCGTTGCCGCTACCCGGCTGCATCTGATCAACATCGGAATAGTCGACGGTCGGCAGCACGGCATAGCGGCCGGTCGTCGCATCAACGACGAATTCCTGTGTACGGCCGCTGCGAATGGCCGTACCGCGAGCCCGCGTGAGTTCGGCATGGATCTGATCGCCGGCTTTCTTGAGTCGCTGTAAGGCGAACGGCTTTTCCAGCGACGGCCAAGCCAAGGCCGTGATTCCCGCCAAGAGCGCCAGCGTCAGCATCGTCTCCAGCAGCGTAAGGCCGGCACGAACCGCGGGCCGTCGCACGCGGGCGACGCTCCGCTTCAAATTGGTTCGTGCTCGGCCTCGCATCGTCGCTAGTCCCAGTTGCCGACGTCGTCGGCGGTGCCGGCCGCGCCGTCGGGCCCGATGGAATAGACGTCGTAACCGTTGGGATTGTGCGTGCCAGGGACGGCGAGTTGGTAGTCGTTCCCCCACGGATCTTTCGGCAGCGTGCCGGAGGGGAAGCTCGGGGCGATGATCTTCGTCCACTTGTCTTGGTCGACTTCCGGCGGCGCTTGCACGAGCGCCTGCAGCGACGGCGGATATTGCTTGAACGTCAGCTGATAAACTTCGATGGCCGGCTTAAAGAGGCCGACTTGGCTTTTGGCGGCCTTACTGTCGGCGTCGCTCATCACGCCGCGAAACGACACGGCGGCCAACGACCCGAGAATGACGAGGATCGCCAACACCAGCAAGACTTCCATGAGCGTGAAGCCGGCGCGGCGACCGCGACGGCGAGCTTTCGACGAACGGTTCATGTCTCTCTCCGAAAACCGATAAGGTGCGAACTTAGTTTCGTTGACGAGGGCGGAAATTCGTACAAGCGGAGCAAGCTTTAAACGGCCGTACTCATTTTAATCACCGGCAGCAGCAGCGCCACGGCTAGCATCAGAACCACGAGCGCCAACAAGAGCAGCATCAGCGGTTCGAGCAGGCGAACAAACAGATCGAGTTGCCGCCAAGTGCGGCGTTCCAGGCCGTCGGCGATGCGGACGAGCACCGTGTCTAGCGTAGCCGATTCCTCGGCGACGGCGATCATTTCGACGACCGCCGGCGGAAACAATCCGTTGGCCGCCAGCGGCTTGGCCAAAGATTGCCCGGCGCTGATGTTTTCCGACGCCCGATTGACGGCTGCCGCCAAGACGCGGTTGCCCGTCGCGCTCGCGCTGATTTCCAGCGAGCGGAGGATCGGCACGCCGTTGTGCAGCATGGTGCCGAGCACGCGGCAGAAGCGCGCGACGGAAAAGTTCAGAAAGATCGGAGCGACCATGGGGATTTTGAGTTTGAACTTGTCGAACCAAAGTTGACCGGCGTCCGTTTGCAGCCGCAGGTAGGCCCAAGTTCCGCCGCCGACGATGATTCCGAGCAACAGCCACCACCAGCTTTGCATGACGCCGCTGACGATCAGCAGCCAATCGGTGAGCACAGGGAGTTCGCCGCGCTGACGCAGCCTAGCAAACAAACCTTCGAATTTCGGCACGAAGAACACCAGCAGCACGACGACGACCAAGAATCCGACGGCGCCTAAAAAGAGCGGGTACGCCAAGGCACCCTGCGTGCGGCCTTTGAGTTCGTCTTGCTTCTCGGTGAATTCGGCGACGCGCTCCAAAGCCTCTTCGAGAAAACCGCCTTCCATACCGGCGCGAACCATACTGACGGACATCTCGTTGAACACGCGCGGATGGCGGGCCAACGCCTCGGCCAGCGGCTTGCCGTCGCGTACGTCGTCGGCGACGCGGGCCAAGACCTCGACGAGCGCCGGATGCGAGGCCTGCTTCCGCAGCACTTCCAGCGCTCGCAGCAAGGGGACGCCGCTGCGGAGCAAGTCGGCCAATTGGCCGTACATGGTCGTGAGCAGCCCGGCCTTCACACGGCGACGAACGCCGAACGCCCCGGTCGCGTGATCTTCGGCCTTCACTTCGAGCGGAAAAAGTTGCTGCCCGCTCAGTAGCGACAGCGCCTCGGCCTGATTGCCCGCCGAGAGCTTCCCGCTGACCTTTCGGCCGCCGAGGTCGCGCGCTGTGTAGGCGAAGTCAGGCATGTTCGCAGTCGGCAGAAGGCAGTGGGTAGGCGGCAGGAAGGAATTTGTTCGCGATAGGTTTCATACTAGCCCCGAAGCGCAAGCGAGGGGGCATTCGTTTGCGCAGCGGCTTCGCGGAATTCGCGTCGAAGCGGCGGCCGCGTGGTTGGGCTGTGCCGGTTATTCCGCCGCTTTGCCCATTTGCATGTCTCCCTTGGTCGTGCGGACGATTTCGTCGATCGTCGTCCGGCCGTCGAGTACTTTGCGCCAACCGTCTTCTCGCAGCGTCCGCATGCCGTCGGCCAGCGCTGCGTTCTTAATCTTCCAACTGCCGACGCGGTTCTGCGCCAACTGTCGAATGTTCTCCGTCGTCACCATCAGTTCAAAGATGCCTAAGCGGCCCGCGAAGCCCGTTTGCCGACAAGCCCGACAGCCGACGTTGCGATAGAGCGGGCGTCCAAGATCACGCCACTTTTGCACGGGGAAATCGCGCGGCAGTTCGTCGGGCGTCGGTTCGTACGGCGTTTTGCATTCCGGGCACAAGCGACGCACGAGCCGCTGCGCCATGACGGCTTCGACGGTGCCGGCCACGAGGAACGGCTCTACTCCCATATCGCAAAGTCGAGTGTACGCGCCGGCTGCGTCGTTGGTGTGCAGCGTGCTGAAGACCAAGTGGCCGGTGAGCGAAGCTTGGATGGCGTTTTCGGCGGTTTCCAAGTCGCGTATTTCGCCGATGAGCACCACGTCGGGATCGTGCCGCAAGATGCTTCGCAAGCCGGCTGCGAATGTTAGGCCGATCTTCGGATGCACCTGGATTTGGTTGATCCCTTCGAGTTGATACTCGACCGGATCTTCCGTCGTGATGATCTTCGTTTCTTCGTCGCGAATCTCGAGCAGCGCGCTGTAGAGCGTCGTCGACTTACCGCTACCGGTCGGGCCTGTCACCAGGATGATGCCGTGCGGTAGGCGGATGAGTTCACGAAACACGGAATATTGGTCTTCGTCCATGCCGAGCTTGCGCAGCTCGAACTCCATGCGCCCTTTATCAAGCAAGCGCATGACGATCCCCTCGCCGTGGATCATCGGGATAACGCTCACGCGCACGTCGACTTCGCGGCCATGCACCTTGAGCTTGATCCGGCCGTCTTGCGGGAGCCGCTTCTCGGCGATGTTGAGCCGCGCCATGATCTTCAGACGGCTGATGATCGCCGCTTGAAAACGGCTGATCTCCGGCGGCATCGGCTGCGTTTGCAACAAGCCGTCGACGCGGTAGCGGACCTTCAGGCCCGACTCTTGCGACTCCAAATGCACGTCGCTCGCGCGGGCCTCGATCGCTTCGAGCAGGATTTCGTTCACGAGCCGAACGACCGACGCTTCCTGCGCCATTTCCGAAAGTTCGGAACCGTCGGTCTCGATCTCGCTGAGAATCTCGAGCCCGTCGTCATCCGCGGCCGATTGCGCGATCAGCCCTTCGACGGTTTCGCTGCCGACGCCGAGGTGCGTCTTGATCAACTTCGCCAATTCGCGCCGGCTCGCCAGCACTGGTTCGATCGCCAGTCCGATGCCCGACGACAATTCATCGAGCGGATAAAGATCAAACGGGTCGCTCGTGGCGACGACAAGCGTGCCGTTGTGCCGGCGAACGGGAAACAGCGACTGACGATGAATGAAGCGGGCCGGAAAGCCCTGCAACAGCGAGAGATCGACGGGCGTTTCGGCGAGGTCGACGTATTCGAGCCCGACGGCGTCGGCCAGGGCCTTCAGTGCCGCCTCTTCTTTCACGAGCCCTAGATTCACGGCGACTTGATCGGCGCGGAGCCCCTCGCCGTTCACGGAGCCTCGAACCCGCGCGAGTTGTTCGCGCGTGAGCAGGCCGGACTTAAGGAGAATTTCTCCAGCTTCCATAGCGGGCACAGTCCTACATGGGCGGGGCGAGCGAGGGCGGGCGATGTCGATCAGCGGCGGGAATTCGGGCGGCGGCCATAAACGGCTCGGCCCGACCATGCGAGGCCGGGCGAGCTGTCTATGGCCATACCAATGGCAAGTACAGCTATTGTAATCAGCGGTACGCGCGGC
This sequence comes from Planctomycetota bacterium, assembly GCA_017303535.1. Lineage (GTDB taxonomy): Bacteria > Planctomycetota > Planctomycetia > Pirellulales > PNKZ01 > PNKZ01. The sequence goes on along the minus strand of JAFLCO010000184.1, from coordinate 5,138 downwards.
GATCAGTCATTCGACGGACGATCCCCTTCCGGGCGATCGTTCTGCGGACGGCCACCTTCGGGCCGATCGCCGCCCGGACGATCACCACCCGGCCGACGGCCGCCGAAACCACCGGGACCCCCTTGGCCGCCGGGTCCACCGGGGCCGCGACCGCCGAAGCCCATCTGCGAGCGATCGAGTTCAAACTTTTCGCCCTTCATTTGCTCGAACTTCGCCTTTTGCTCGGAGTCGAGCACCGCGAGGAGTTTGTCGTTCATTTCGGTTTGCATTTGCTGAAACTTGGCCCGCATGTCCTCGTCGGGCCCGCGACGTTCGCCTTCTGCTTCGCCGCGGCGGCCGCTGAACATTTCGCGCATCTTTTGACCGGCTTCCTCGCGGGCTTCGGCAAGCTTCTTCTTTTGATCGTCGGTGATCTTCAACTCGGCGGCGATTTCCGGATCGTCCAGCGCGCCGACGCCGCGAACTTGCACAAAGATTTCCCGCAGCCGATCCTGCTGATGGGGCATCAGCACGTTTTTCATTTCGTCGCGAAGTTGCTTTTGTGCTTCTTCCAGCTTGCCGCGCATTTCTTCGAACTTCGCGCGGCGCTCGTCTTCCGGCAGGTCGCGCATGCCCGAGAACATCTCGCGCATCTTGTTGCCTTGTTCTTCGCGGATCTTCTCGAAGTCTTTGATTTGATCTTCGATGAGTTCGAGTTCTTTCTGAACCTGCTCGTTGGCCAGCAGCATCAGTTCGCCGCCGCCGCCGGGACCACCGCCGAAGCCGCCGCCGCCGGGGCCTCGACCACCGAATCCTCCGGGGCCTCCTGGTCCGCCCGGTCCACGACCGCCGAAACCTTGCCCTGGGACGCGATCGCCCGGCCCTCGATCGCCCGGTCCGCGCTCGCCGCCTGGACCTTGTTCACGTTGCTCCGGTCGCTCGCGGGGCGGAGCCTGATCTTGCGCGGAAACATCCCACGCGAACCCGGCCGTTAGAGCGACCAGAGCCGTGCCCCGGACCAACGTGCGGGAAAGAGCGGAAAACAAAGTCGTGGCGGCGACTCGCATGGGTCAGACCCCTCCGAAAGGACGTAAGAAAGGCGACGAAAGATAGGCGACGGCGAACGAGCCTCGGCCGGGGCCGAAACCTCATACCCTAACTAACTCCGCCCGGCGGCGAAAGTTTCGCCTCGCCGCATGTTTTCGCGTGTCCGCCGAAAGGCGGTCTTTGTCCTCCAAAGATTGCTTGGGACTTCCGCCGACTGGCTTCTATGATGGAATTGACCCGACGGGCCATCCGCTCCGCCCGGACGTGCGACACTCCTTTGAGGCCGCCCATGTTTCGATTTGCCGCGCTTTGCTGTGTAGCGACTGCCGTCGTCGCCGCGACGTCGCAACTTCGCGCGCAGCCGCCGATGTTTGATCCCGGCGAGATGATCAAACGGATGGACGACAACGATAACGGCCAAATCGACCCGAGCGAAATGGAAGGCCGCGCTCGCGGTTTCTTGGAGAGCATCGCTCGCGACAACAACCTCGACCTTTCGAAACCGATTCCCAATGACAAGCTGCGCGACATCATGAAGGCCCGCTTTCAAGGGGGCGGTTCGTCGCGTTCATCCGGCGGATCGTCGTCGTCGCGCAGCGCCGCGCCGGCTCCGGCCGTGAAGACGTTCGGCGTTTCGACGACCGGACCGACACCGACGGTGCTCGGCTTCGGCGATTCGGCCGGCGCGGATAGTTGGGACGCTTTGAAGAGCAGGTACGATCCCAAAGTCATCGAGCGCACGGAAGACTCGATGCGGCGCTACGACCGCAATCAGGACGGCGTGCTCGATGCCCAGGAGCTCAAAGAAAACCGTTGGGATTCCGGCCACCCGCTGGACTTCGACAAGAACCGCGACGGTAAGATCCAACGCAACGAAATGGCCGAGCGCTATAAACAGCGCTACTCAAGCGGCTATTACGACAACCGCGGCGGCGATCGTGGGCCTTACGGCGGCGGACCACCGGGAGGCTTTAACGGGCCGCCGCCGACCATCTCGATGAGTTCGTCGTCTAGCTCGGGTTCCTCGCGCGGTCCGACGCCGCCGACCAGTTCCGGTAGCGGCGGTTCCGGTTCGTCGAGTAGTTCGTCTGGCAGTTCGTCCGGCTCGAAGCCGAGTTCGTCCGGAAGCTCCGGCGGCTCCGGTTCCGGCGGCGCTCCGGACGACCGAATGATGAAGTACGCCGAAGGCCTGCTCAAGCAATACGACTCGAACAAGGACGGCACCCTGCAACGCGAGGAGTGGAGCAAGATGCGGAGCGAGTCGCAAAAGGCCGACCGCGACGGCAACGGCCTGATCACAAAAGAAGAGTTGGCCGCGCAATTGGCCGACTATTCGAAAGGCCGCTCCGGCGGGTCGTCGAGTGGTTCGAGCAGCTCGTCCAATTCGGGCTCGACCGGCAGTTCGTACTCCCGTTCGTCCTCGAGCGGGTCCCGATATTCGTCGTCCGGCAGTTCCGCGTCGCGCAGCTCCGGCAGCGTGAAGACCTATCGCTTTCTCTCGCCGGCCGAACGGCTGCCGAGCGGGCTGCCCGACTGGTTCACGCGGAACGACGCCGACGGCGACGGCCAAATCGCGATGGCCGAGTTTTCGACAAGCTGGGACGACCAAAAGGCCGCCGAGTTTACCCGCTGGGACCGCAACGGCGACGGCGTGATTACGCCCAAGGAAGCGCTCGGCAGCGGGCAGTAGCAATTGCTGACGGCGAACTGCTGAATGTTGAACACAAATCAACAGACGGGTTAGCGGCGTCCGTCGCCGCCTCGATCTCGGCCGCTATCGCCGCCGCGCGAGCCGCCGAAGCCGGAACCTCGGTCGCCGCCGCCGCTGCCGAACGCGCCGCGCATGTTGTTGAACATCTCCATCCGCTGCTTCATCATTTCTTGCATCGCGCGAGCGTCGGGACCGTCGGAACCGGGCGGCCGTCCGCCGGATGAGCCTGACGACGAGCCCGACGAACCGGAATCGCCGGAGCTTCCCGCGGGCTTCGTTTCCGACGTCTTGGCCTTCTCGCCGACGATCGCCGTCAGCGCCTTCTGCACCGTCGCCGGATTGCTGCGTTTGAGCGTGACGACGCGAATGGCCGTGTTCGATTCGCTCGTCGCGTGATCCAGCGTTTTGACGAGCTGCTCGATTTCTTCGTAGAGCGCTTGCGGCGCGGAGACGATCAGCGAGTTGGTTCGGGCATCGACGCCGATCGACACTTTCTGAGTTTCGGCGGCTGACTTGCGGTTCGACTGGCTGCCGCTGCGCCCGCCGCGCAACATTTGCATGAACTCTTCGGGCGACGGCTGCCGCTGCCGATTCGAGCCCGCGAGCCGCTCGGAGTAGACCTCGCGAAGGATCTCGGCGATCTGCGCGGCGCCGGTGTTCACGACCGGGATCAATCGCGGACGCGGGTTCACCGTCGACTCCGGCACGTCGAGTTGGTCGACGACTCGCAACAGTTGCTCGATGAGGTCGAGGTCCGTCGGCGTCGCTTGTACGATGAGCGCGTTGAGCCGCGCGTCGGGCACGATCAGCACGCTCGCGCCGCTTAAGATCGACGAAGTCGGCCCTCCGCCGCCGCCGCCGAGCATCGCTCCCATCAAGCCACCGCCGCCTCCGCCCATCGCCATGCCGGCCAAGTCGCCCAGGAGCGAACCTCCGCCGGCCGACGAGCCGCCGCCGCCGAAGACCGCTTCCAAAGTCTCGGCTGCCGCGACGGCGCCGGCGTTCTGCAGGTAGAACACCGTGAACTCTTTGCCCCCCGTGGCCGTGCGGCTCGCGAGGTTTGTGAGCAGCGTTTCAAATTGATTGAGGGCTTCGATGTCTTCGCTGGCGATCATCACGCCGCCGGGCCCGGGAGCCACGACGATCGGCGCCAGTTCGCCGTCGGCCGCATCGCCCGCACCTGCCGGAGTTTGCGTAACGGGCGGTTGCGATTGAGCCGGAGCCTGAGCCACTTCCCGGCGAAGTACGACCGATTGGATGCGAATCTTCGGCGGCGTTGATTCCACAGCCGCTGATTTTTCAACCGGCTGCGCGGCCGGAGCGCTCGTCGGTGCGGCTTCCGGTCGTGGAGCTTGCGGGGCAGGGGACGGCTGCGGCTGCGGCGTCTGTTGTTGGACGGGCAGATTCAGGTTGTCGACCGGACGACGATCCGTGGCCGCCGGATACGACGACGGAATATTCGCCGACGGCTGTACCACGCGAATCCGGTTCGACCGCATCGTCGGCCAGATGCTTTCGAGTTGTTCCAAAGCCTGACGCACCGTGCGCGGGCTCAGCGGGAGCATCCGCACGTTGGTGCTGTCGGTTTGCGTCGCATTCGGATCATCGCTGACATTCTCGCCCATCTTGGAAAGCAGCGCTTTGATCTGCTCGATCTGGCCGAGCGAACCACGCACGAGCAATTGTCGCGTGAGCGTGTCGGCTTCCACTTTCGGCGCTCCGGCGGCGGTCGCGCCGCTTTCGGTGCCGAAGAGTTTGCCGATGGCCGTAACCGCCGCGGCCGGGTCGACGAACTGCAGGCGAATCACTTCCACCTGACGAGCTTCGCGCTGCATCTGGTCGAGCGTGGCCCGAATCGTCGCGTGCTGGGCCGGGCGGGCCAGGGCGACGAGTTTGCCGGTTACCGGATCGGTCGTCAGTCGCACATCGGAAAAATTGGCCATCAGCGTTTGTAGCACGGCCAAGACGCTCGCCGAATCGGCCACGCCGACGTCATATACTTCCAGCTGCGGCGTCTCGACGTTGCCGCTTCCCGCAGGCGCGGGTACGTCGACGGCCTTCATAATTTCATCGACTTGGTTCACGCGGTCCGGCTTCCCGCCGACGAGCAACTTGCCCGAGAGCGGATCGACGGCGAGTCGCACGCTGCCGTCAGCCGCGGCGTAAGCATCGGCCGGAATGTCGAGCAGTTGACGAAGCAGCGGTAAGGCGTCGTCGACCGACACGTGCTGCGGTTGATACGAGCGAACGGGCCCGACGTTCGACGCTTGCAATTGGGCCGTGGCGTCGAGCACGGAGCGAATGAGCCGCAGCCGGCCCGCCGTTTCCGTCACTTGCAATTGGCCGGCCTTCGGCAAGAGCACGATCGCGCCCTGGGGGCCGATCAGCCGCTGGATTTCGG
>JAFLCO010000183.1 GCA_017303535.1 Planctomycetota bacterium | reverse complement strand
TACGAGTGCGTACTATTTTCGGAATTTGTACGCACCCTTAGTTCCTAGTGTCGGAGTGCGTACTTTTTCGCGCGCGAAGTACGCACCCCGTCCAAAATGTACGCAGCGCGCGTCGACGTAAGTCCCCCATTCGTTTGCGCGACTTACGTCGATTCCTAGACCCAGCGAGCGGCGGGGTTTATCCCCGCCGTCCGGTTCTTTCGACGCGCGAAACGGCAAGAGCAGACGGCGGGGATAAACCCCGCCGCTCGCTAGATATCACACCAAATTATCAAAGAACCAACCCCGTATTTTCCACTTTTACGAGATCAATTCCAGGGCGTTTTTGGCCACTTCATATTTTTCAGAACGCGGTGATTTGCGAGTCGCCGCGATTGTGTGCGGTCGCCCCAGAGGTTAGCCTCGAATGCACTCTTGGCCGGCATTCGTTTCGCTTTCAAAAGTTGCCTTCATGAAGATTTCGTTCTCTCGCACCTTCGCGGCGCTGCTGGTTTTCTGCGGCTTTCTGAATTCGGCCATGGCCGTCGAACCGGCCTCGTGGGAAATCACGGTCAACGCCGGCGAGCACGATCGCGTCGGTACGCCGGTGCGCGTGGCTCTGGAGGTTCCGGTCGAATTGCGGTCTGCGAAGTCGGCCGTGTTGCAAGGCTCCGACGATGCAATTCCCTGCCAACTCACGGCAGCGGGGCTTCAGGCGGAGGGCGACGCTACGGCAACTCGCGAGTTGCATTTCGTCCTGCCGTCGCTCAAGGCCGGCGCTGCGACGACGCTGCGGCTGACCGTCGGCGGCGACACTGCCACACCGGCGGAATCATCATCAGCCGGCATGCAGTCGTTCGCCTGGGCCGACGGCAAGCCGGGCGAAACCGAACTCACGTTCGCCGGTCAAGGCGTGCTGCGATACGTCCATCCGACGCTCGACGAGACCGACGCCAAGACGCGCGAGGCGACGTACAAACCGTTTCACCATGTCTACGCCCCGGACGGTTCGCGCGTCGTGACCAAAGGTCCCGGTGGACAGTTTACGCATCACCGCGGCCTATATTTCGGCTTCAATCGCATCACGTACGGCGACGACCAAAAGTGCGACGTCTGGCACTGCCGGGCCCCCGCTTATCAGGCCCACGAAAAGGTCGTGGCCAAGGAAGAAGGTTTCGTCGTCGGTCGGCAGCACGTGCAAATCGGTTGGCACGGTGCCAAAGGGGAACGCTTTGCCGACGAGCAGCGCGAGCTGACCGTCTACAACGCCGAGCCGGGGCAGTACATCGAATTTTCCTCGACCGTCAGCACGCCTGGCAAGCCGATTCGCCTCGACGGCGACCCGCAACACGCCGGCTTTCATTTTCGGGCCGACAACGAAGTCGCCGAAAAGACGAAGAGTCAAACGTATTACATTCGCCCCGACGGCCAAGACAAGCCGGGTGCGACACGAAACTGGGATGCGAAGTCGCGCAATCCGAAGGCGGTGAACGAGCCGTGGAAGGTGCTGAGCTTTGTGCTGGGCGGCAAACGTTACTCAGCCTTGCACCTCGATCACCCGAGAAATCCGAAAGAGGCCCGCAGCAGCGAACGCGACTACGGCCGGTTCGGATCGTACTTTGAGTACGACGTCACGAGCGACAAACCACTCAACGTGCGTTATCGGCTGATTCTGAAAGACGGCGAATTTACGGCCGCAGAGGCCGCGCGACTGAGCGCCGATTTCGTGAGCCCGCCGAGCGTGACGGTTCAGAAGCGGTAGCATTTTCCGCAGGTTGAAATATGGTCGCCCGGCCGGCGACTGCCGACGATCGGTCGCAGGCTAATAAGAAATTCGACAGAGCAACTTAACCAAGTCGAATCGGATAAATCGACCGAAGAAACGCTGACCGCACGTCAAGCAGCGGTAAGGTCGTTGCAACAATGCCAGCCGAAAAACGTCGTACCACAACATGCGCGACCGCCTCACCGGCGAGTGCGCACAATCAGGGCAGCATGGGGTTCGAATGTTCATGGCAGTTGCTGCTACGGAATCATTCACGTCAGCGCGGCAGTCTTGTGACAACGGCCATTTCGGCACCGGTTCACTTCGCAGTCGCTCGTCATGAGCGACATGGGGTAGCCTAGACAGCCCGTTGATGCCGTCAATGCCGGATACGACAAATTGTCCGATTTTGCCGGTCTGGCACACCCAGGCGGGGCTAAACGCAGTTCGTTGACACCCTCCGGACGTGCTTCTAGAATCGCCTTTTCCCGCCTTTTTTCAGCACTCTGGCTGTGCCGGCAAGCCAGGACGAGCCGGTTGTGTGGTTTCGATCTCAGTCGATCCCAGGCACGCGGCTAGGCATATCACGATCGCCCCCCAAGTTCGTCCGCGCCCGCTCGAGTCTCTCATCCTTCGGAGCCCCGCATGTCCGCCCCCACGTCCGGAAGCGTCGACACCGTCATGCAAGAGTCGCGCTTGTTCGCGCCGTCGCCCGCGTTTTCGCAGCGGGCTCGAATCAGCACTCAAGAGCAATACGAAACTCTGTGGAACGAAGCCAAGAACGATCCGGAGAAGTTTTGGGATAAGTACGGGAAGGAACTCCACTGGTTTAAGCCGTATTCAAAAGTGCTCGAGTGGAACGAGCCGTTCGCCAAGTGGTTCGTCGGCGGGCAGACGAACGTTTCGTACAATTGCCTCGACATCCACTTGAACACGCCGCGGGCCAACAAGGCCGCGATCTTGTGGGAAGGGGAGCCGGGCGACACGCGCGTCTACACGTATCAGACGCTGCACCGCGAAGTGTGCAAGTTCGCCAACTGCTTGAAGAAGCTCGGCGTGAAGCAGGGAGACGTCGTCTCGATTTACATGCCGATGATTCCGGAACTTGTGATCGCGATGCTGGCCTGTGCCCGGATCGGCGCCGTGCATTCGGTGATTTTCGGCGGGTTCTCGAGCGAAGCGATCGCCGATCGCAACAACGATGCGAAGGCGAAGCTCGTCATCACTGCCGACGGTGGTTGGCGCCGCGGCACGGCATTGCCGCTGAAGACGCAAGTGGACGCGGCCTTAGAAAAGTCACCGACGGTCGAAAATTGCGTCGTCGTAAAGCGTCTGGACATCAAGACGCATATGAAGGATGGTCGCGATCACTGGTATCACGACCTCATGAGCGACGTGTCGGCCGATTGTCCGGCGACGCCCCTGGATAGCGAGACGCCGCTTTTCATCCTCTACACCAGCGGCAGCACCGGGAAACCGAAGGGGATCAAGCACACGACGGCCGGCTACAACATTTGGACGAAGAAAACCTTTGAGTGGGTTTTCGATATTCGCGACGAAGACGTCTATTGGTGTACGGCCGATTGCGGCTGGATCACCGGCCATAGCTACATTACTTATGGTCCGCTGACGGCCGGCGCGACGATGCTGATGTACGAAGGGGCGCCGAATTGCCCGAACGAAGGGCGTTTCTGGGAAATCATCGAGAAGTACCGCGTCACGATTTTCTACACGGCGCCGACGGCGATCCGCTCGTTCATCAAGTGGGGCGACCACTGGGTCGAGGCTCGCGATCTTTCGAGCCTGCGGTTGCTCGGCTCCGTGGGCGAAGGGATCAATCCCGAGGCGTGGATGTGGTACCACGAGAAGATCGGCGGCGGGCGATGCCCGATCGTCGACACCTGGTGGCAAACGGAAACCGGCGGCGTGATGATGAGCCCTCTGCCGGGCGTGATCGCGACGAAGCCGGGCAGCTGCACGAAGCCGCTGCCGGGCGTGGTGCCGGAGATCGTCGACGACCAAGGTAAACCGGTCGAGCAAGGCCGTGGCGGCTGGCTCGTGATGGCGCAACCGTGGCCCGGCATGCTGCGCGGAATCTGGGGCGACGACGAGCGTTACAAGGAAGCCTACTGGAGCAAGGTGCCGCACAAGTATTTGGCCGGCGACAACTCGCGCTGCGACTCGGACGGCTACTACTGGATCATGGGCCGCATCGACGACGTGTTGAACGTCTCGGGCCATCGCTTGAGCACCATTGAAGTCGAAAGCGCGCTGGTGAGCCATCCGGCCGTGGCGGAAGCGGCGGCCGTCGGTCGACCGGACCCAATCAAAGGTGAGGCGATCTGCGTGTTCGTCGTGGTTCGCAAAGGCGAACCGAGCGACGAACTCAAGCAAGAACTGCGCAAGCACGTCCGCAAGGAGATCGGCGCTCTCGCGCAGCCGGACGATGTGCGGTTTACCAACGCCCTGCCGAAGACCCGCAGCGGCAAAATCATGCGGCGGTTGCTGCGGGATATCGCCGCAGGCAAGGAGTCGACCGGCGACACGAGCACGCTGGAAGACTTCGGTGTGCTGGCGAAGCTGCGCGGGGACGAGGATTAAGGGACTTGCTGTCTCCCATTTAGCCGCGGAGCTTGTCTCCGCGCTTGATGTCTGCGAAATAATCACGACCGGCGGCGCGTCGATTCTGCGCGCCGTCCGGTCGTAACATTTCGCCGAGGTCCCGCTATGAACGCCGCACTGGTTTCACTCTGGTTCGCCGTACTCGTTCTCCCCAGCCCTCCCACGGTTCCCGGCGGCGCCTGGTCGCGATTTCGCGGACCCGACGGTCTCGGCACGAGCGCCGAGCGCGGGCTGCCGGTCGAGTGGTCCGACGAGAAGAACATCGCTTGGAAGACGGCCTTGCCGGGCGCCGGATCGTCGAGCCCGATCGTAGTCGGCAATCGGGTGTATCTCACGTGTTACAGCGGGTTCGCCATGAGCACGGAAGAGCCCGGCGACGAAGCGAACTTGCGGCGGCACGTCGTCTGCCTCGACCGTGCGACGGGCAAGATCGTCTGGCAGAAAGAATTCGAGCCGAAGCTTCCCGAAAGCGAATACTCCGGCGGCAACAATCAATGGCACGGCTACGCCACGAGCACGCCCGTGGCCGACGACCAACACCTGTACGTTTTCTTCGGCAAGTCAGGCGTGTATAGCTTGAAACTCGCAGACGGCGGCCAAGTGTGGCACGCCGACGTCGGCGAACAGACGACCGGCTGGGGCTCGTCGAACTCGCTCGTACTCTTCGACAATCTTGTCATCGTGAACGCGTCGATCGAAAGCCGCTCGTTGCGGGCTCTCGACAAGTCGACCGGCAAGGAAGTCTGGCGGGTCGACGATATGAAAGGGGCTCGCAACACGCCGAACCTCGTAAAGACGGAGAAAGGCGAAACGGAACTCGTCGTCAGCCTGCCCGGCGACCCCGACGGCCGGATCGTCGGCCTCGATCCGCGCACCGGCAAGGAGCTTTGGACCTGCCGCGGCATTCCTGACGGCGGCTACGTCTGCCCGAGCGTCATCGCGCACGCCGGCGTGGTTTATTCCATCGGCGGCCGCAAGAACACGGCCATCGCAGTGCGGGCCGGCGGACGCGGCGACGTCACTGAGCCGCACTTGCTGTGGCGCGTCGGTAAAGGGGCCAACGTCGTTTCCCCCTGCTACCACGACGGCCGCATTTATTGGGTACATGAGCGAAAGGGGACGATGATCTGTCTCGACGCCAAGACCGGTGACACGCTGTTCGAAGAACGCATCGAGCCGCGGCCAAACGTGGTTTACTCTTCGATCACCGTCGCCGACGGCAAGGTCTACGCCGTCTCCCAGCACGACGGCACATTCGTGTTCGAGGCGGGCAAGGAATACAAATTACTCAGCCATAACGTGCTAAAGGATTCGGCCCGCGCGAACGCTTGCTTGGCGGTCGACGGCGGCCAACTGCTGCTCCGCGACGACAAGCACTTGTATTGCCTCGGCGCTAAGTAGTCCGGCGCGTTCGCCTCAACTACAATTTGCCGGCATGGATGCCGCATCTCTCGATATTGAAAATCGCGCCGATTGCCAGCGGTACCTCGTCGCCGCGGGGCATTGCCGCGCCGGCGAGGTGACCGAACACAAGGTACTCGCCGGCGGCGTTTCCAGTCGTACGGTACTGGTCGCCTTCACCGACGGCCGCCGCTGGGTGCTGAAGCAGTCGCTGGCGAAACTGCGTGTCGCCGCCGATTGGTTCAGCGACCCGAGGCGCATTCATCGCGAAGCCCTCGGCATGCGCGTGCTCGGGGAACTGCTGAGCATGACGTATCCCGGTCGTATTCCGCGACTGATGTTCGACGATGAAACTAACCATGTGCTGGGCATGGAGGCCGTTCCAGAACCGCATGAGAACTGGAAGACGATGCTCATGGACGGGCGCGTCCATCACGAGTATTTCAGCGAGTTCGGAAGGATCCTAGGAACAATCCACGGCGCGAGCTATATCCTGGGCGATCAGTATGCGCCGCTGTTCGCAGACCGCACTTTTTTTGAAACGCTGCGGATCGAACCGTACTACAAATATTCATCGATCCAGGCGCCGGTCGCTGGCACGTTTCTTTTCGACCTTATCGAAGAAACACGCGGCAACGCACTTTGCTTAGTGCACGGTGATTTCAGTCCGAAAAACATTCTCGTTCACAACAAACACTTGGTCCTGCTCGACCACGAAGTGATTCATTGGGGCGATCCGGCGTTTGACGTCGGCTTCGCCATGTCGCACTTGCTCGTGAAAACGAGGTTTAGCGGATATACGGCACACGCATTAGAGAACAACTTCCCCGACGATTATTTTCTGAGCGATGAACTTTGGGAGAATCCCACGCTTAGCTCCGACGAGTATCGCCGGCGATGCCTACGGCACACGCTAGCGTGTTTGTTGGCCCGCGCCGTCGGACGGTCGCCGTTGGAGTACCTCAACGCCGCCGCGCGAATGCAACAATGCAACGTAACGTTATCGCTCATCAAAGATTTGCCCGCCGATTTTCCGGAGTTACTCACGCGATTCACCCGTGCGATGGGAACGGAGTTTTAAATCAATCTTGTTTGGCCCGCTCGCCCCGCACCGTGTGGAGAGGGATAGGGTGAGGGGCAGCTCGCAAAAACTGCTTGCCGACGTGATCCCCCCTCTCCCCCTGCCCCTCTCCCCGCCATGCGGGGCGAGGGGAGCCAAACCTTCTCATATTGGACAGGACGCTTCTATGTCGGTGATTGAACGTGTAATCGCTCGCGAAATTCTCGATAGCCGCGGGCGGCCGACGGTTTGGTGTTCCGTCACGTTGACCGACGGCGTCGTCGGGGCGGCGTCGGTGCCGAGCGGAGCTTCCACCGGCCGGGCCGAGGCGTTGGAACTGCGCGACGGTGACACGCGACGTTACGGCGGGCTCGGGTGTCGGCAGGCCGTGGCGAACGTCAATGGTCCGATCGCCAAAGGTTTGGCCCGCCGCGAGTTTCTCAGTCATGCGATGCTCGATGAAGCGCTGTTGGCGCTCGACGGCACGCCGAACAAGGCCAAGCTGGGAGCTAACGCGATTCTGGCCGTATCGTTGGCCTTCGCCCGCGCGCAGGCTGCCGAGTTTCAGCGGCCGCTTTATCGGCATCTTGCCACGATACTCGAAGGCGAGCCGCGCACGCTGCCGCGAATGACGATCAATCTTTTCAGCGGCGGCAAGCATGCCGGCGGGCAAGTTTGCATTCAAGACGTGCTCGTCGTGCCGACGGCGGCGGCGACCATCGACGAGGGGTTGGCCACGACTTACGCCGTCTATCAAGCCGCGGCGAAGCTGACGCAAGAGAAGTACGGAGCGCGGGCCCTGAAGGCCGACGAAGGAGGTCTCGCACCGCCGTTTCCGACGACCGAGGCGATGCTCGCCGATGCCGTCGAGTCGATAAAACGTGCCGGCTTCGAACCGGGTCGCGACGTCGCGCTGGCCGTCGATGTGGCGTCGAGCCATTTTTATGAGGCCGGGGCCTATCACTTCGACCGGCGCCCGTTGACGTCGAAACAGATGATCGATCTCGTCGCCGGATGGCTCGACAAGTATCCGATTGTCAGCCTGGAAGATGCTTTGTCTGAGGACGATTGGGATAACTGGCCCAAGTTGCGGGCCGCTCTCGGCTCAAGAGCACTGACGCTCGGCGATGATTTTCTCTGCACCAATCCCCAGCGGATCCGCCGCGCGATCGACGACGGCTGCGCGAATGCCCTGCTCTTGAAAGTCAACCAGATCGGATCGCTCACGGAAGCCGCGCAGGCGCTCAAGCTCGCACGGTCGGCCGGCTGGAAGGTGACCGTGAGCGCACGGAGCGGCGAGACGGAAGATAACTGGCTTGCCGACTTGGCCGTCGGTTGGAGCGGCGACCAGATCAAAGTCGGCTCGATCACCCAAAGCGAGCGGCTGGCAAAGTACAACCGCCTATTGGAGATTGAGGCGGAGACAAGATTCCCGATCAAGTGAGTCGGCGGACGCGGTAAGGCCCACGGACCTCTGGTCCCTGCGGCCCAATCATCGGCATCGTTGTTTCTCGGGTCCTAGGGACCAGAGGTCCCTGGGCTTTTTACTTTGGAAGAGCCTACGGCTCGACCATCGTCGGCTTGCGCGGCGACGGCAAACTCCGCGGTGTCTCACTCCGGGGCGGCTCGATCACCGCCGCAGTTCCTTCACGCTCCATCGCATAGCGCAATTTCGGCTGAGGCCGCGCTTCGTACGCCTTCGTCGTTTCGTACAGCACTTGAAGGGCTTTCTCCAGTTGCACGTCTTTCCCCTGCGGCATCTGCCCGGGCTCCGGCCAGACGACGACGTGCGGCACGCAGCCGTTGAGTTCCATGTCTTCGCCGGTGCCGGAGACGAACCAGCCGCGGAACGGCAACCGCATCGTACCGACGTCCATGATGCTCACGGCGCCGGTACTGATGACGCCGCCGGCAGTCGGCACGCCGACGACAGGCCCGCGGCGCAGCGTCTTGATCGCGTGGCTGAAGATCTCGGCGTTGGAAAAGCTGTTCTGGTTGCAAAGCACGACGATCGGTTTGTTCCACGTCGCGTAAACTTTGCGATCCTGCGGATAGCCCGGCTTGCCGCCGCGCGGTACGGCGATCGCATGCCGAGGCTGGGTGAGCATCGTCAGCAGATGGTCGGTCGTCGAACCACCGCCGTTTTCGCGGACGTCGATCACGAGCGCCGCCTTGCCCGAGGCCGCCGAGAAGAGTTCCTCTTCAAAACGCAACAGGCTCGGCTCGTCCATGCCCGCAATGTGTACGTAGCCGAACTTTCCCTTACTTACGCCTTCAACGAAGCGGCGAGTGTCGCGAACCCACTTTTCGTACAGCAATCTCGGGATCTGGTCGTAAGCGATCGGGCGCACGGTGACTTCGCGATCTTTGCCGTCGAGCCCTTTGACCTTGAGGCGAATGTCGCGGGCCGCGGGACCGTTCAACACCTGCGTGAGATCCATCGCCGGGTCGACCGCGTGACCGTCAATCTCAAGGATGATCTCCCCCTTTTGCAGGCGCGAGCGGGCCTCGTCCGTCGGGCCTTGGGGAATGACGTCGCGGATCTTCAGGCCGGGGCCTTTATAGGCCGGATCGAAGCGCACGCCGAGATGAGCGGTCGGCGTCGACCAGGAGTCGCCGTCGGGCCGCTTCACGAGAGAATTCGGCAGAAACCCGAGGTGCGAACCGTTCAGTTCGCCGAGCATCAACATCACGACCGTTGAGAACGTGATGTCGTCCGGCGATCGAGCCGCCGCGTCGCGATACCTGCGGCGAATTTCGTCCCAATTCTTGTTCCCCATCCGCGGGTCGTACCACAGGTCGCGCATGGTGCGCCAGCAAAGATCGAACGCCGCGCGATAGCGACCCGCGACGTCCACCGTCTGGCGAGCCATGAAACGGTAAGTGGTTTGCTTGCCCGTCGAACCGACGGAGGCCGGTACGCCGTCGGAAAGCCACACGATCTGATTTCCCTCGCTCAGCCAGCGGGGCTGCGTGCCTGTATCGCTGCTGAATTGCGAAGGCGTAGTCGGCGACGGGAAACTGACGGTGAACAGGCCCTTTTGATCACGAATCGTGCTGGTGAATGCGAGTTTCTTCGAATCCGGCGACCAGACGAGCGTTTCTTCCACGGCGTCGTTGATGCGAATCGTGCGTAACCGTTCGTGCAGCCCGTCGAAATCAATCTTCACTTCGGTACGAATCGCCGAAGTTGCCGTCGCCGCAGCAGTCGCACCAACCACGGTCGCCGGCTTATCGCTCTTTGTGGTCGTCGTCGTTGTTGCAGGCGCGGGCTCGGTCTTCTTTGCCGCAGGGTCCGTCTTCGGTTGCGGATCAGCCTCGGCATCGTCGGGGGGCGAAGTCTTGGCAGGCTGAGCCGGAGCCGTGGTGGTCGTCGGTGCGGCCGTGCCGCTCGGCTTCGGTTTGTTACGAGCTTTCTGGAGTTTCTCCAAAGCCGACTGTAGCGCACGGTCGCGAGTATCGGTATCGAAATCGTCTTTGCGGAGCCAGACGTAGTGAATGTCAACCTCTTCCCGCGAGCGGCGACCGGTAAAGGCGATCACCTTGCCGTCTGGCGACCAGACCGGATTGCCGTCGTTGTCGGGATGCCGCGAAATGTTATACGGCGTGCCGCTGCCGTCGGACGGGCGAATCCACACGTCGCGATTAAAGTCTTCGTCGTATTGAGCGTAAACAAACCACTTTCCATCCGGCGACCAGTCGTATTGCGGCTCGTCCCACGAGGCGAACACTTGCTTGGCGTCGCTGCCGTCGACTTCCCTCGTCCATAGCTCGCCGAGGCCCCGCACGTAGGCAAAGCGTTTTCCGTCAGGCGAAAACTTTAGCGCGGTCTCGACATCCGCGTCTTGCGTCACCCGCTCAATAGGGAAACTGTCGTTGCGCCACCAAAAGCGCTTGGTGTTGCCGCGTTTGGCCCGCCAGATATCGGCTTGGCCGTCGCGATCGCTGACGAAATACAGCGATTCGCCGTCGGGGCTCCAGCGCACATCGCGCTCTTCCTCGGGCGTGGCCGTCACTTGCCGGGGTTCACGAAGTTCGGTGTCCATGACCCAAACGTCGCCGCCGGCGATGAAGGCGATTTCCAGCCCGTCGTTGGTGAAGTCGACGGCCGTGGCCTTCGTGAGCGTCGTGCGGCGCTCCGGCTCGGGCAGATCATCGGCCTCGACGGTGATCGCAAACTTGCGAGGTTCTTCGCCGGCGGTCGGATCGAAGGCGTAAAGATCGAACAATTTGCGGAACACAAGCGTTCGGCCGTCGCGCGAAAGCGTCGGAAAGTGAACGGCGTCGTCCGTATAGTTGGTCAGTCGCTTGTCAGTCTTCGTTTGAAGTTCGTGCGAATAAAGGTTGTAGACGCCGCTCTCGCCGGAGACGTAGTAGAAGCCGGAGCCGTCGGGCTTCCACAACGGCCAGCGGCATCCGCCCGGCTTGGCGACGATTTTCGTGAACGTCTTGCCGCCGATATCGTAGCGCCAGATTTGAGCGTCTTGCGAACCGACATAGCCTTTCCGCGTCCAGTGCGGGCCTTCGCGCACAAACAATAGCTGCTTGCCGTCGGACGACAGAGCAGCTTCGCTGCCGTAATCATCAAAGAGGAGTTCATCGGCCCGTTGGTCGGCAAGCTTTTCGACGACGCGCGTCTTGAAGAAGCGTTCGGCTTTTTTCCAATAGTGGTCACGAGCGCCGCTGGTGAGCAGATTCATGCCGTCGGGAAACCAGCCTTCAAGCACGTAGCCGGCGGAGTGGGCCGTTTGCACGATGGGTGCTCCGCCGTCGGCCGACATCACGAACGCTTGCTGACCGTTGCCGCGGTCTCCCACAAAGGCGATCCGCTTCCCGTCGGGAGAGTACTTCGGAAATTGGTCGCGGCCCGTGTGAGTCGTTAAACGCTTGGCTACTCCTCCTTTGGTCGGCACGCTCCAGATATCGCCGCGCCACGCGAACGTAAGTGCGCTGCCGTCGGGGGAGAGATTCGGCGTCGAGGGCAAGATCACCTCATCGGCCGCCGTGACGGGGCCGGCCAGGAGGCCCAACAGCGTAAGACCTATCGCGGGCAGGGCAAACAAGCGGGGAGTGCAATGCATGGCAGGGCCAGAATCGTCGGGGTGCGAAGGCAGGGGGAACTCGATTATGCGCGCGCCGTCAAAGCTTTCCTATCTTTCCGGCTCGCAGAAATTGTCAGGACCATCCCGTCGCGGCGGCCCCCCACCTGGCGATCGACTTTGACGATTATTCGGGTCGTGCCGCAAGCACCGGTCGTAGCTGAATTGCGGCCCTTGTCGATTCCGATGACGGTAGCAGATCAACCGTTCGTGGCGGGCTCGTCGGCTTCGGCATGGGCTCG
>JAFLCO010000182.1 GCA_017303535.1 Planctomycetota bacterium | reverse complement strand
GAGATCGCGGCCCAAGAGACTCGTCTTAAATCCCTCGAAGAGCAATCGGCCACGGCTCAACGTGCGCTGGAACGAACTTCGAAGCTGAGCGGCGAACTCACCTCGCCCCAGCAGCTCGACCAACTCAAACTTCAGAGCGACCAAGCTCGCAACGAGTTCATCGCCGCACAGGAACTGATCAAAAAGCTGAAGGCCGGCAAAGAACTGAAACGCAAAGACGCCGCCGCGAAACTGGCTCAAGCCACGGCAGGTCGGGCCCGCGTTGATGCCGCCGTTCCCACGGAATCGCTGAAAAAGGCGCGGGCCGCCGCCGCCGAAAAGCTGACGTTGGCGTCGCTGGTCGCTCCGTACGACGGCATCATCCTGGAAACGCCCGCCGATGAAGGTGACACCGTCGCGCAAGCGCCGCTCATCCGCATGGCCGACGTTCGCAGAATGGTCGCCGTCGCCGAAGTCTACGAAACGCAGATCCCGACGTTGCGCGCCGGGCAGCGGTGCGAACTTTCGGCCGACGCGCTGCCGCGCAAGTTGAGCGGCTCCGTGGAGCGCGTCGGTACGACCGTCGGTAAGAACCGACTGCTAAGTCTCGATCCGACGCAGCCGACCGATGCCCACGTGGTGGAAGTGCGCATTGCGCTGGATGAAGCTTCGTCGGCCGCGGCGTCGAAGTTCGTCGGCCTGCAGACCACCGCGACGATTCGCACCGCCGGAGCCGCGGCCACGCCGTGAGATTCGGCATGCGCACCCCGCTGGCGGTTCTTAATCTGCTGCACGAAAAAGGTCGCACGCTCACGGCCGTCGCCGGTACGTCGTTCGCCGTCATTCTGGTTCTGATGCAACTCGGCTTCTTCACCAGCGTGCTGAAGACGGCCCGCATCGTTTACGACGGTCTCGACTTCGACGTCGTTCTGACCAGCATCAAGTACCGGCAGATGCTGAAAACCGGCTTTTTCGACCGCCGTCGGCTGGTCGAAGCCCGGCGCTTGCCGGAGGTCGCCGACGTCGTTCCGGCGTCGTTGGCGTTGCAGCTTTATCGCAACCCCGAAACCGGCATTAAACGTTCGATCTTGGTGCTCGGCGTGGACCCGCGGCGCAGTTACGTCAACGTCGTTCGGCCCGAGCAATTGCGCGACGTCATGCAGACCGATCGCGTGCTGATGGACGTGCTCAGCCGGCCGGAGTACGGTCCGCGATATCCGGGCCTCAAGTCGCAGATCGGCGATAACACGGTCGAGATCGTCGGGCTATTTGAGTTGGGCTGCGGATTCGGGGCCGACGGCACCGTCGTCACCAGTGAAACCAACTTCACGCGGTACTTCCCGCAGCGCACGCCCGAGCAGATTAGCCTTGGTCTGGTGCATTTGCGAGAAGGCGCCGATCGTGAGGCCGCGGCCGCTCGCCTGCGCGAGATTATGCCGCCCGACATCGTCGTAAAAACGCGCGAGCAATTCATTCTCGACGAAGAGTACTACTGGGTTGTTAAGACCAGCGTCGGCGTGATCTTCGGCCTGGGTGTCGCCGTCGCGGTGCTGGTCGGCATCGCCATCGTGTATCAAGTCCTCTCGGCCGACATCGCCAAACGCATGCCCGAATATGCCACGCTTAAAGCGATGGGCTACGCGCCGAGTTACTTAACCAATGTGATCCTCACACAATCGGCGATCATCGGCGTCGTCGGCTTTATCCCCGGCTGGCTGATTTCCTGGATCCTCTATCGTGTGACGCAAGCCCAAGCCCATATCCCGATGAACATGGGCCTGCTCATGCCGACGGCCGTCTTCATCACAAGCGTCTCAATGTGTTGCGCGGCCGGCCTCGCCTCGCTCCGCAAAGTCCACACGGCCGCCCCCGCGGATTTGTTTGCTTAGTTCGATGATCGCTATGAAAACGCCGCTCGCCTGGAAAAACCTGACGCACGACCGGAAGCGGCTGGCGTTGGCCGTCGGCGGGATCGGTTTTGCCGTGCTATTGATGTTCATGCAACTCGGCTTTCGCGGCGCTCTCTACGACAGCACGCTCGCGCTACCCAGGCTTTTCGATGCCGACATCGTCTTAGTGAGCCCGCAACGTTACACGCTCTCGGTGCGGCAGAAGTTTCCGAAGCGATTCCTCAAGCTCGCGGCTTCTTCAAGCTTGGTGAAAAGCGCTTCGCCGCTGTACTTCGAAAACAACCTGTCGAACTGGAAACCGACGGGGCAAGTGGTTGGGCCGCCGATTCGCTTATTGGCGTTTGATCCGACGTCGCCGCCGCTGTTGCTCCCCGACTTGCCGCAGTTAGCAAGCCGACTCACGGCCGTCGACACGGTGCTCTTCGATCGCAAATCGAAAGAAGATTTCGGCGACCTTGAAGTCGGGCAGACCGCCGAACTCAATGGCAGGTCGGTCACAGTCGTCGGGCACTTTTCGATGGGGACAGATTTCGCGGATGACGGTACCGTGCTGGCGAGCGACCGAACGTTCAACTCCGTGATCTACGGACAGTCGCTCATGCCGGAAAGCCTCGATGATCTCGACTTCGGCCTCATTCGCTTGCAGGAAGGCGTTGATCCTTCAGTGGCTCGCGAAGAGCTTCGCCGAATCATTCCGCCCCAAGCCCTCGTGCTTACGAAGCAAGAGTATCTCGACATCGAGCTGAAATTTTGGAGCACCGCCACGCCGATCGGCTATGTGTTCGCCCTGGGAACGGCCATGGGATTCCTCGTCGGCACGATCATCTGCTACCAGATACTCTTCGCTGACATCTCCGACCATTTGCGCGAGTTCGCTACGCTTAAAGCCATGGGCTATCGACCGAAGTATTTCATCAACTTAGTGCTTCAAGAGTCGCTGATTTTGTCGCTCTTAGGGTTTGTGCCCGGCGCGATTTGTGCAGCGTTACTTTATCGCATGGTCGCCGTCGTGACGGGTCTGCTCATGGATATGAGTTGGGACCGCACGCTCATGGTGGCCGTGCTGACGATGGTCATGTGTATCGTCTCCGGATGTCTGACGATGAACAAAGTCCTGCAAACCGATCCCGCCGAAATGTTTTGACGATCCCCAACTTTACTCCCCTTGTGGAAGAGGGGCCGGGGGTGTGGGGTAAGCCGCTTATTTCGACTCGCGAAGTTCCAACATGAACCGACTCACCGACTCCACGAGCCGCCGCCAACGCGGACAACTTGCCACGCGTGAAAGCCCCAGCTTGCGCGGCGACAAGTTCGCCGAGAACTGCGCCATCTGCATCAGCGGGCTTTGTCACACCTTCGGCGAAGGCGAACTCCGAAAGCAGGTGCTGTTCGACAACGACCTACAACTCGCTCGCGGCGAAATCGTGATCATGACCGGACCTTCCGGCTCCGGAAAAACGACGCTGCTCACCCTCATTGGGGCATTGCGAACCGTGCAGCAAGGGGGCATCGAAGTTCGCGGCAAGCAACTGTGGGGACTCTCCAGCAGTCAACTGGTCGACGTCCGCCGCAACATCGGCTTCATCTTTCAGGCCCACAACCTCTTTACGTCGCTCACGGCGCTCCAGAACGTGCGGATGGCGTTGGAACTCAAAGAGAACAATCGAGCCGAGATGGATCGCCGGGCCGAAGAAATGCTTAAAGCCGTCGGGCTCGGCCACCGCATTCACTACAAGCCGCAACAGCTTTCCGGCGGCCAGCGGCAACGCGTGGCCATCGCGCGGGCCCTCGTTCACAATCCGCAAGTAATACTGGCCGACGAACCGACCGCCGCGCTCGACAAGCAATCGGGCCGTGACGTCGTCAACTTGCTCAAGCGGTTCGCGAAAGAGCAAGGAGCGACGATTCTCATCGTCACGCACGACAATCGCATCCTCGACGTCGCCGATCGCATCGTCAACATGGTCGACGGGCGCATCATCAGCGACGTCGTCGTCAGCGAATCGCAGGCCATCTGCGATTTCCTCCGCCGCGTGCCGCTCTTCAACGGTCTGCTGCCCGACACCCTTACGAAGGTCGCCGACCAAATGGAGCTACGCGAGTGCAAGCCGGGCGAAACCGTCTTCCGCCAAGGCGATCCCGGCGACAATTTCTACTTGATTCGCAGCGGCGAAGCCGAGGTGGTGTTTGAAGACGGCGGCACGGGCAAGGTCGTGGCGACGCTCGACGAAGGGAAGTTTTTCGGCGAGATGGCGCTGGAAACCGGCGAGCCCCGCAAAGCCACGGTCCGCGCCAAGACCGATCTCACGCTCTGCGCGCTCGACAAGGAAGAATACTTAGCGGTCAAACAGTCGTCGGCCACGTTTCACGAAGAGATCAGCAAGGTGCTGTTTGAGCGGCAGCGATAACAACGGCTATCGGCCGCACTCGAAGACTATTGCACCTTCGAGTTCGTGCAATTCGACCTCGGCACGCTTCAGTTCCGCCGCGGCCGAAACGACCGCTTGTTCGGCCTCGACGATTCGTAGTTTCGCCGTATTCAGGTCGATAAAGTTCGAGGCTCCGGTTTCGCGCAGCTCTTGAAGTTGCGCGAAGCGGTGTCGCCAGGAGTCGAGTTGTTCTTGGGCTTCGGCAACTTGCCGACGACGGGCAAGAATTCCGATGACCGCGGCGCGGATCTCCGCGGCGATCTGATTTTCGCGGTTTTCCGACATCTCGGCCAATTGTCCCTGCCTGGCGCAAGGCTCGCACTTGCTGCATCCTTGGCAAAGCGAATGCAGTCGCAGCGCCGCGAGCTTGGTCTTCAGTCCGAGGCCGGCCCCGGAGGCTCCGAGCAATTCGCGGACGGCGTCGAGCCCAGTCGTAGCTCCGCAGCCTGGTAATTCACGCAGCAATTGAAGTTGCGCGCGTGTGGCTAAGCCGTAGCCGACTTCCGACTCGGCGTCGAGTTCGTTAGTTTCCAAGGCCAGCGGTTCCGTCGGCCAGTAATACGCGTCATTTTCGGCGGACGACATTCCGAGCAGTCCGCGAAGTTGGGCGTTCATCTTGGCCCGGCGTGCGATGAGGTCGGCCCGCTTGGAAATGAGTTCGGCTCGCCGGCGTTCGAACTCCGTGCGATCAAACGGCACGCTCAGTTCACCGGCCTTGATCTGGTCGGCCTTCGCCAGCACGTCGTCAATGAGCGGCCTACTGGCGTCGATTGCATCGAGCCCGGCTTCGACTTCGGCCAGCCCGTAATAAAGCCGCAGGGCATCAGCCCCGTTTTTGTTCCGCGCTTCCCGGGCCGCCGCATCCAGCACTTTGACGACGGCACAGCGAGATTTCTGCGCACATGAGTTCAGATCGCCCAGCGCCACCGCGTTCTTTTCGCGCTCCAGCAAGTTGCCGAGCAGCGAATGCTCGACCGCCATACATTGGCACTCGGCTGCGGCGAGCGCGACGTACGGATGCTGATCTTCGGGAAACGGCGGCATCGCGTCGGCGGGAACTTCCGCGACGATGTGGCCGCGCTCGATCGGCGGCAACTCGACGCCTGCACGCGTCGTGATCGACGACTGCGAGCAACATTCGTGACGCGCGCAGCCGCCCAAGATCGCCAAAGCGGCGAGTGCGAGAGCCGGCAGTGCATGCGACGGTCGAGGCATCCGTTCCTCCGCGCGCAACCAGAGCGCGACGATTCCCGGGGTGTATCGACTATCCGCTGCGCGAACTTGGAGAAACTTTGCCGGTTTTAACGGCGGCCGACCGACGGACGGCTATTGGGGAGGCAGCTCGGCATCCACAGCCGGCTGCTTTTGGTACTTCCACTCTTCGTCGAAGAACCCGGCCGCCAGCACTTTGCCGGGCAGTTCGTCCGTCGGCGGTTGCGTGATGTCGATGAAGGCCCAGTCCGGCAGCTTCGGGTTTTGCTGCGAGTTGGTCCGGTCGTGGGCCTCGCGGAAGGTGAGGCCGCTGTTGATCACGACGTACTTCGTCGGGTTCGCCGGGTTCGGATAGATCAGCACCGGCACGACTTTCGTCGCGTCAAATTCCAAGTCCCCCATGCCGACGACTTTGTCCGTCCAACGGATCGGTAATTTGTCGAGTATGGCGGCAATGTGCGGGTTCGACTTCGGCGTTCCCCAATACACGAGATTCATGTCGGTCGGCGGAGTTTGGCTCGGCGGAACTGAAAAATGGTCGCCGCGCATCAGCATCTGCCAACGCTCGGAAAAGTGCTCCGCCTCGAACTCGACCCAGCGATCGACGGCCGACGGCTCTTTCTGGCGCCGCGCATGGACCGCAGCGAACGTGTGCGTAAACGCGTCGTCGATCGGCCCGCAGACGTCTTCCGACTTGCGCAGCGGCGCGCCGGGCTGGGTCGTGCGCACCTTGCCGTACTTATGATCCAACTCTTGCCAAGCGACAAGGTTCCACTTGCCGGCGACCTTTTCGAGGCCGACAGCCAGCGCCGGTTGCGGCATCTCCGCGGTGAGCGATTGCCCATCGACGACGATGGTCACCGGTTTGTCGAACATCTTGCGGTCGGAATCCCAATCGCCGGCGGCCACGCGGAAGGCCTGCACGTTCTTCGTGGTGATCGTGTACGAGTTTTCGGCCGTACGCTCGGCATCGATGCGCGTATCGTCCCACTGTCGCTCCATGCCAAGCAGCCGGAGCCAGAACATATGCGGATAGCGCATCGTCCGCGTCTGTAGCGACACCTTCTTCGGCCGCGATTGCTGGCCTTTTTTCACAATAGCATCGAGCCGCTTCTGAATATCGATCAGCACCTCGGGATGATATTTGTGCCCCATGCCGGGCCCGATCAGGTGCGTGAGCTTTAGGCCTTCTTTAGCGAGTTCCGCTTCCATGATGTCGGCGGCAGCCTTTTGCTTGTCGTCTTCGCCGCTGTAGGCGATCAGAGGCACATTTAACAAGTTTCGCCGATACTCAGGCACGTCGTACAATCCCCACAGCTTTTGCACGTACCACGGCGGCATCTTGTCCGGCGTGATGTTCTGGTAGCGTTTCACGTCGACGAAGCCGGCCCCGGCATGCACGGCGCACCAGCCGCCGGCGTAATGCGCGCCGAGGTGCCATGCGCCCGCGCCACCCATCGAAAAGCCGGCGAGCACGATCCGCGATTCGTCGATCTTGTACCGCTTGCGCACGGAGTTAAGCGCTTCGAGCACGTCTTTCTCACCGGCGTTCTTGAAGCCGTTGCAGTACCGGCCGTACGGATGCAGCACGATGGCGTTCGCGGGCTGCATAGGGCCCGGAGCTTTCGTGCCGGTGAACCCGTTGATGAATTGCAGGTCGCACTGCGTGTCGCCCCGGCCATGCAGCCAGATGTAGACCGGCGTCGGCTTCGCGAGGTCGACTCCTTCGGGAATGATGAGCCCGTACGGTTGAGGTGAGCCATCGATGGTCGAATAGAAACCGCGAACGAGAATGCCTTTCTTGTCCTTGAGCGGATCGACGTCGTCGGCCATCGCCTTGAGTCGCTCCTCGGCCAGCTTGAGCAGCGCTTCGGCCTTCGGAAAATCCTTCTTCGGATCGAAAAACTCGTTGTGCAAGAGTGCGTAGTCGACGGCCTTCAGTAAGATCGCCGCATCGGCCGACGCCTGAAATTGCGTCGGAACGTTGGCGCGCAATTCGTCGAGCTTCGCTTGCAGCGGTTCCCAGCGTTTGCGCAGCGCCGCGGCGTCTATCTCCGGAAGCGGCTTGGCCACGGGCGGCAGCGTCCGTGTGATCTTCGGCGGCCAAGCGGAATCAGCCTTCGCGCCCGGTTTCGTGTCTTGCGCTCGTGCGTTTTGCAAGCCGACGGCGACAATGAACGTGGTAAACAGTGCGACGGCGGTGAGCGCTAGGAAGCGGCGGCAAGGCATAGTCGAGACTCTCGGTAAGACTTAGGAACCGGCAACGATAATCGGCCGCCACGGGAAACACAATTTCCCCCGCCCGCCGGTTTGCGCCGAGCCGGGCCGCCGGTAGACTGCGGGCTGCGCATCGAACGCCCCCTGAAGAACTATGCCGCCGCGATGCTCCGTCGTGGCGGCCAGAGCCCATGATTCAATCCTCCGTGCCTGTCCAGCGCACGCCTCCCGCCGTGAAGCGGAAATTGTGCGCGCTGATGTTCCTGCAATACTTCGTTCAGGGCGCGTATTTGACGATCGTGGCCGACTACCTCGTCAGCGCGCTCGGCTTTTCGGAAGAGCAAAAAGGCTCGTTCATCGCGGCTATCAGCGTCGGGCCGATTCTCGCGCCGCTCTTGGTCGGGCAATTGGTCGACCGCTGGTTTGCGACCGATCGCGTGCTGGCTGTGTTCCATTTCATTGCCGGCCTGCTGATGTTGGCCTTATACAAGCAGACGCAGTTTGGACCGGTCGTCGCGCTCGGCACTTTGTATTCGGTGGTGTACGTGCCGACCACGATGCTGACCAATTCGCTGACTTTCCATCACCTACGCGACGGCAATCGCGAATTTCCGCTCGTCCGCGTGTGGGGAACGATCGGTTTCATCGTGC
Source organism: Planctomycetota bacterium (assembly GCA_017303535.1). Classification (GTDB taxonomy): domain Bacteria; phylum Planctomycetota; class Planctomycetia; order Pirellulales; family PNKZ01; genus PNKZ01. The sequence continues at coordinate 3,807 of JAFLCO010000182.1, read as the reverse complement.
CCGCTTGGCTCATCGAGTTTTATTTCCTGCGTGGGCTGCAAGGCGCCGAGCTTGATCAGGCCCGCTCGATCGTCTTCGCTGTTTCGGGCGTCGGCGGAATCATTACTTCGCTGTTTTGCTTCTTGCTGCCGTACACGCCGCCGAGCGGCGAGGCGTCGGGCAAGTTTGCACCCGGCGTCGTTTTCAGCTTGCTGAAACGTCGCGAGTTTGCCGTGCTGTTCGGCGTGAGCTTCTTCATCGCGATGGCCCATCAGTATTACTTCAATTTCAACGCCACGCTCGTGAAGCAGGTGCTCACGCGCGGCAACCACGCCGATTGGACGGCCCGCTTCATGACGATCAGCCAGATCATGGAAATCGGCGCGATGGCCCTACTCGCTCCGGCCGTGGCCCGGCTCGGCTTCAAACGGGTGATGCTGATCGGCGCCTCGTGCTATGCGCTACGTTGCGTGCTGTTGGCGGGCGCGGCGACGTGGGATCTGTCGATCGTCGCGGCGTACGTCGTCGCCGGAATCGGCCAAGCTTTACACGGCTTCTGCTTCGGCTTCTTTCTGGCCGCCGCGTTCATGTACCTCGATCAAGCCTCGCCCCCGGATGTTAAAGGCAGCATGCAAACGGTCTACGGCGTGCTGGTCGTAGGACTCGGGATGGTTCTCGGGGGCGTTTGGGGCGGCTGGATGGGGACTCGCTTCACGACCGGCGGCGGGGCGACTACCGTGTATGAATGGAGCCCGATCTGGCTCTGGTGCGCGGTCCTGGCGGCCGTTTGTACGCTGGTTCTGGCCTTAGCCTTTCCGAAATCTCAATCCAATCAAAACTGATTTTCACCACGGAGTCACGGAGAGCACGGAGAGGAATTAACTCGTTCCCAGGCTCCGCCTCGGCTGATCATTGCTCCGACTCCGTGTCCTCCGTGCCTCCGTGGTGCATCTTCTCCGAAAACTCCTAAACGCATGCAGCTTTCGAAAACCTTTCGTGTCGGCGCTCTAGGCCTCACTCACGACCACGTTTGGCGCAACCTGCGCGATTTGCTCGGCACGTCGCACGGGCTGCTCACGGCCGTGGCCGATCAGAACAAGCCGCTCTTGGAACGAGCCAAACAAGAGTTTGAGTGTGCGACTTACAAGGATTTTCAAACGCTGCTCGATCGCGAACGGCTCGACGCCGTGTATCTCTTCGGCGACAACGCCCTGAGCGTCGACATGACCGAAGCCGCGGCGGCTCGCGGGATGCACGTCTTCGTCGAAAAGCCGATGGCCGCCGATCTCATCGGGGCCGATCGCATGTTGGCGGCGTGCCGGCGCAACAACGTTCGGCTCATGGTCAATTGGCCCTTCGCGTGGCGGCCGCAGTTGCAGCATGCCCTGTCGCTTGCCAAGTCCGGTACGATCGGCCGCATCTGGCAAATGAAATATCGGGCCGCGCACGAAGGCCCGCTCGAGCACGGTTGCAGCCCCTACTTCGTCAGTTGGCTCTACGACCCGGAACTTAACGGCGCCGGAGCCCTGATGGACTACGGCTGCTACGGCACCTGCCTGGCGAACTACTTGCTTGGCTTGCCGAACCGCGTGACGGCCGTCGGCGGACGCTACTGCAAGGAGGACGTGCTGGCGGAAGACAACGCCGTAATCCTTATGTCGTACCCGCGGGCGATGGCGATCGCGGAAGCTTCGTGGACGCAGATCGGTGACCTCACGGCGTATGAAACCGTGATCTATGGTACGGCCGGCACGATTTTCGTCGAAGCGAAGGAGGATGGCCGCGTGCTGCTGGCGACTGCGGAGAACCCGGCCGGTGCGCCAGTCGACGTCCCGCCGCTGCCGCAGCACATGCAGAACGCCAGCGCGAACTTCGTCTACTGTTTAGAGACCGACGAGGAATTCGCCCCGCTTTGCGATGCCCGCACGGCGCGCGACGCCCAGGAAGTTCTGGAAGCCGCGCTGATGTCGATCGACAGCGGCGCCGACGTTTCGCTTCCGCTCCGGAACGCGTAGTTCTCCGTTTAGCCGCATCGCTTGCGATGCGCGTGTACATCGATCAGCGAGTACGCGCCTCGCGAGCGAGGCGGCTAAACGTCGGAGAACTAAACTTTGACGTGAGCGTCGTGCGTGAGCACGTCGGCGTATTTGCGGCGGATCGGTTCGACGGTTTCCTTCAAGAACTCGTCGACTTGCTGCGGCGCCCGGCCGACGAACTTCTCCGCCTTGAGCGCCTCGTTGAAGTCGACGCCGGCGAACGCCTCGTCTTTCTTGAGCCGTTCGAGCAGGTCGTTTTCACCGCCGTGCTGCTTCACCACCAGGGCGGCGGCTTGGCTGTGTTGACGAATGCGCTCGTGCAGCGCCTGGCGATCGCCCCCCTTCTCCACCGCCGCCATCATGATGTTTTCCGACGCCATGAACGGCAGTTCGGCTCGCAAATGTCGGGCGATTACCTGCGGGTAGACGACAAAGCCCGACGCCACGTTCTGTAGCAGGATCAACAGGGCGTCGGTCGCCAAGAATGCTTGCGGCAGCGTGAGACGCCGATTCGCGCTATCATCGAGCGTGCGCTCGAGCCATTGCGTGGCCAAGGTCGACGCCGCCGATTGTTCGAGGCTCATCACAAACCGGGCCAGTCCGCAAATTCGTTCGGCACGCATCGGGTTGCGCTTGTACGGCATGGCCGACGAGCCGATCTGCTCGGCTTCAAACGGTTCTTCCACTTCCTTCAGGTGCTGCAGCAGCCGCAGGTCGGTGGCGATTTTGTGGGCGCTTTGCGAAATGCCCGACAGGCTCGCAATGGCCTGCGCGTCGATCTTTCGTGAATACGTCTGACCGGTCACCGAATAGGCCGCATCGAAGCCCATCTTGCGGCTGACGAGTTCGTCGAGTTGCCGCACTTTCTCGTGATCGCCGTGGAAAAGTTCGAGGAAGCTGGCCTGCGTTCCCGTCGTCCCTTTCACACCGCGGGCCTTCAAACCGGCGATGCGAAATTCGACTTCTTCCAAGTCCTGCACCAGGTCGAAAATCCACAAGCAGGTCCGTTTGCCGAGCGTCGTCGGTTGTGCGGGCTGAAAGTGCGTGAAGCCGAGGCACGCCAGATTACGCGTCTCCTCGGCAAACGTCGCCAACCGGTCGATCACGGTCGCCAGCCGGTTCCGCACCAGGGTCAGACCCTCGCGGATCAACAGCAGGTCGGTGTTGTCGGTGACGTAGCAACTTGTCGCGCCCAGGTGAATGATCGCCTTGGCCTTCGGGCAGACGTCGCCGTAAGCATGAACGTGGGCCATCACGTCGTGCCGCAGTCGCTTTTCGTGCTTGGCTGCGTTAGCGAAGTCGATGTCGTCGACGTGGGCCTTCAATTCCGCGATTTGTTCCCCAGTGACGCCCAGCCCGAGTTCCATCTCGGCCTCGGCCAGCGCGATCCACAACTGACGCCAAGTGCTGAACTTCCGCTGCGGTCCCCAGAGCCGGCTCATCTCGTCCGAAGCGTAGCGGGCAATCAGCGGGTTATCATAAAGTTCGCTCATCGTGGGCGGCTCACTCTTGGGAAAATGCGGCGGCGACAAGCGACTCATTTTAGCGTTTCATGAGCGCTTGCTAAAGGCTTGACGGATGTGTCGACTCGGCGACATTCTTGCGTTGTTGCGCGAAACATGGCCCGATATGCTGGCTCGCGATGCCGGCCCTTGACCGTTTCCGAAAGTTGCATCTTGCCGATCGACGACATATCTCCGTGGCAGCACGAACACCGCTATCCGGCGGCCGATCCGCGGTCGGAGCGTCGCACATGGCAGGTCGTCGGCATCACGGCCGTGATGATGGCGGT
>JAFLCO010000181.1 GCA_017303535.1 Planctomycetota bacterium | reverse complement strand
GAAATGCCGTACGAAAGCGGCATGGACCCGATCCATGATACGCGCCGGCGTTTCGACATTCGGTTTCACCTCGTTGCGATCGCCTTCCTGGTGTTCGACGTCGAAGTGCTGTTCATGTACCCCTGGGCCGTGGCTGCAAAACGTGCCGCCGTGGATCAACCGGCGCGCGGCTTCGATCTGGCCGTCGAACAGGGCCTGATCGTCGAACGTGGGGTCGTATTCGGCGTGGTGATGTTCTTCATCGCACTGTTCGCCGTCGGCTTTCTCTATGCTCTCAAGAAGGGGATTTTCCGATGGCGGTAGACCTTCCTGAGAACGTCGTCGTCAGCAAGCTCGACGAGTTGGCGAGTTGGTGCCGCAAGAACAGCTTATGGCCGATGCCTTTTGCTACGGCTTGTTGCGGCATCGAGTTGATGGCCACCGGCGCGAGCAAGCACGACATTGCCCGCTTCGGCGCGGAAGTGTTTCGTTTCAGCCCTCGGCAATGCGACTTGATGATCGTCGCCGGCCGAGTGGTCATGAAGATGCTGCCCGTGCTTCAACGCATTTGGCAGCAGATGAACGAGCCGAAGTGGTGCATTTCGATGGGGGCGTGCGCCAGCACCGGCGGTGTGTTCGACACTTACTCCGTCGTGCAGGGCATCGACCGTTTTATCCCCGTCGATATGTATATCCCCGGCTGCCCGCCGCGGCCGGAGCAACTCATCCAGGCCGTGATCGACTTGCAGGACAAGATTCAACGCGAGGGAACGATGTCGGGCCGCGAGTTCGACACGGCCGAACGTCAACAACGCAAGCGAGCTTTGATTGAGTTGCCCGTCGGACCGGCGGTAGGCATGGGCACGGCCGGACCGTTTACCGCTTCGCTGCCGCGCACATAAATTCGCCACACTAAACAGGTATCGCCATGCCCGTCGCAAGCGCCGAAACCTTGCGAGCTTTGGAACTTTCGATCGGTTCGCTCGGTCAGAGCGAATTCCGTGGGCAGACGCGCGTCGTGGTTGCGCGTGAACAATTGGCCGCGGCCTTCACGACGCTGCGCGACGCTCGCGGGTTCGACTTGTTGGTCGACGTCACCTGCGTCGACTATTTGAACTATCGCGATGCCGAACACCGCTTCGGTTTGGTTTATCAACTGGCCAACGTCACGACGAACGAGCGGATCACGCTGCGAGTGTACCTCGACGAACCGGACCTGACCGTGACGAGTGCGACCGGTTGGTGGGAAGGTGCTAACTGGATGGAGCGCGAAGTCTGGGACATGTTCGGCATCACGTTCGCCGGACATCCGGACCATCGCCGCATCCTCTGCCCCGATGAGTTCACGGCCCATCCGTTGCGCAAGGATTATCCGCTGCAAGGTCGCGGCGAGCGACACAACTTCCCGGTCCTGACTCGAAATCAAGCGTAAGGTGAATTGCGGAACGCAAAACGCAAAATGCAAAACCGCCTAAGTCCGCCGTCATTTTGCCTTTTGAATTCTGACTTTTAAGTTTTTCTATGTCATTGGCCGACTCGAAAATTCGCACGCAGGACATAGCTCACGACGAGCAGCAGGATTACCTGTGGACCTTGAACTTCGGTCCTCAGCATCCGGCGACGCATACGACGCTGCGCATCGTCATGAAGCTCGAAGGCGAGCGGGTGGTCGACGCCATGCCGGACATCGGCTACCTGCACTCGGGCTTTGAAAAGATCGGCGAGTCGCTGGATTACAACCAGTATGTAACCGTCACCGATCGGATGAACTACATTTCGCCGACGGCCAACAACATCGCTTGGCACGGCGCGGTCGAGAAGTTGCTCGGCATCGAAATCACGCCGCGCTGCAAGTACATCCGCACGATCATCGCCGAACTTCAGCGAATCAGCGACCACTTGCTTTGCAACGGCGCCGTCGGCCTCGATAGCGGTGCGTTCACGTTCTTCCTGTACGCCTTCAACAAGCGGGAAGACATTTACGACATCATGGAAACGTTGTGCGGCGCCCGCTTCACGCACAGCTACACCCGCACCGGCGGCTTGTCGCAAGACTTTACGCCACTCGTGGTCGAAAAGATCCGCAACTTCTGCAAGACGTTTCCCAAAGTGCTCGACGACATGGAGCGGTTGCTCAACCGCAACCGCATCTTCGTCGACCGCACTAAGGGCGTCGGGATTTTGACTCGCGAAGAGGCGCTGTCCCGCAGCGCGACTGGGCCGATCGCGCGCGCTTCGGGCGTGACTCGCGACTTGCGTAAAGACGAGCCTTATCTCGCTTATTCCGATTTCGACTTCACCGTGCCGTGCATGAAGCAAGGAGATTGCTTCGCTCGCTATCTGGTGCGTCAGGCCGAAATGCGGGAAAGCCTGAAGATCATTCAGCAAGCGATCGAGAACGTTCCGGCCGGCCCGATCAATGTGTCGCTCGACGAACGGATGACGCTGCCATCGAAAAAGATGGTCTACATGACCATCGAGGGGACGATCAATCACTTCGAGTTGGCGATGACCAATCGCGGGTTCGAAACGCCGCACGAAGAATCATACGGCGCGGTCGAAGCCCCCAACGGCGAACTCGGTTTCTACCTCGTGGGCGACGGCACCGACGTCGCCTATCGCGCTCGTTGTCGGCCGCCGTCGTACATTCATTTCGCCATGTTCCCGCACCTTATTCGCGGGCACACGTTGAGCGACGTCGTCGCCGTGCTGGGAAGCTTGAATATCATCGCCGCGGAGTTGGACAGATAAGTTTAGCCGCCGGGCTTGCCCGGCGCGCATCGCAAGCGATGCGGCTAAACGGGAAACTTAAACAAGAACTATGTCGACGACGACTGCGAAAAAAATCCTGACCGACGAGATGATCGAAGCGATCAAATCGTACATCCCGCGCTATCCGTCGAAGCAGGCGGTGACGCTGCCCGCGTTGCATATCGTCAACGACCGGTTGCGCTACGTGCCTCTGCAGGCCGTGGTCGAAATCGCGGAAATCCTCGGTCTTGCTCCCGCTCAGGTTCAAGACACGCTCAGCTTTTACGGGTACTTCAAGCAAGACAAGCCGCACGGCGAAGTGCGGGCCTGGGTCTGCCGCTCGGTGTCATGCTTCCTGCGCGGGTCGGATGAGTTGCTCGATCACATGTGCCACAAGGCGGGCCTCAAGCCGGGCGAATGTTCGGCCAACGGCAAGCTGACGATCGAGTTCGGCGAATGCCTCGGAGCCTGCGAAATGGCGCCGTGCATTCTTGAGGGGGACGGCCTCGTGGCCAACGTCACGCACGAAATGGCCGACAAGATTTTAGAGAAGTACAAGTAATTTGACATTTAGCCGCGGAGCTTGTCTCCGCGATCCAAACGCGCGGAGACAAACTCCGCGGCTAAATTTGCAAAGGGAAGACAGTGGCGAAGTTTGAACCGGTCTTGATGGCCAACATGCAGAAGCCCGACTCGCACACCATCAAGGTGTACGAAGCCGGCGGCGGCTATCGCGCGCTCAAAAAAGCGCTGAAAGAAATGACGCCGGAGCAAGTCACCGACACGGTCAAGGCGAGCAACCTTCGCGGTCGCGGCGGCGCAGGCTTTCCCACCGGGCTCAAGTGGACGTTCTTGCCGAAGAACCATCCCGGCCCGATCTACATGTGCATCAATGCCGACGAGAGCGAGCCGGGCACGTTCAATAATCGCTACCTGATGGAACTCGATCCGCATCAGGTCATCGAAGGGATCATCCTCAGTTGCTACGCCACAAAGGCCGTGACCGCGTATCTGTACATTCGCGTCGAGTACCCGCTCTCGCGCAAGCGACTGCAATCGGCGATCGACGAATGCTACGCCGCCGGTTACCTCGGCAAGAACATCCTCGGCACTCAGTTCTCGCTCGATATCTTCATTCACGTTGGCGCCGCCGCTTACATCTGCGGCGAAGAAACCGGGCTGATCGAAAGCCTTGAAGGCAAGCGGGCCTGGCCGCGGATCAAGCCGCCGTTCCCCGCGATCGAAGGCGTCTTCCGCAAGCCGACGGTCGTCAACAACATCGAAACGGCGGCCTGCGTCACGCACATCATCGACCGCGGCCCTGACTGGTTCAAAAGCATCGGCGTCCCAGCCGATCCGAACAATCCGCGCGATCCCGGCAGCTATGGACCGAAGCTCTATTGCCTCAGCGGCCATGTGAACAAGCCGGGCTGCTATGAAGCGCCGCTCGGCATTACCTGTCGCCAACTCATCGACGAATACGGCGAAGGCATCTGGAAAGGCCGTAAGGGCAAGGCGGCGATCCCCGGCGGCATCAGCATGGGCCTGCTGACGGAGAAGGAGTTCGATACTCCGCTCGATTTCGCAGGTCCGGGCAAAGTCGGGTGCTTGGGGCTCGGCACTGCGGCGGTCGTCGTCATGGACGAGACCGTTAACATGGTCGACTTCCTGTACAACAGTTGCCGTTTCTTCGCTCATGAGAGTTGCGGCCAGTGCACGCCGTGCCGCGAAGGAACCCACTGGTCGCTCACCATGCTGGAGCGCATCCGCGCGGGCAAAGGCCGACTACGCGATCTTGATCTGTTGCTGGAAATCGGCGACTCGATCGGCATCATTCCCGGCACGACGATCTGCGGCCTCAGCGACGGCGCGGCTTGGCCGATCAAGAACGCCATCCGCAAGTTTCGCAGCGACTTTGAAGAGTACATCAAACGCACCAACCCGACCGGCTACATGGTCACCGAACCGGTACCGGCCCTGGCGGGCGCGGGGCATCACTAACGGCAGATTGAGCCGCGTCGCTTGTCGACGCGATTACCGCCGCGGCAAGCTCTGCGGCGAAACGTAACTTTGGCGACGCGAAGTATGGGAACGGTAATAGTTGACGGCATTGAAGTGACGGTCGGCGACAACGAGCGCCTCAACGGCATTCAAGCCGCCGAGCGCGCCGGGATCGACGTGCCTCATTATTGCTGGCACCCGGGCCTGTCGGTCGTCGCCAGCTGCCGTATGTGCCTGGTCGAGCAAGGGACGAAAGATCCGACGACCGGCAAGATCACGATGATCCCCAAGGTCGTACCCGCGTGCCAAACGCCTGCCAAAGACGGCACGGTGTTCGTCACCAACAGCGACAAGGTCAAGCAATGTCGGGCCCAGGTCGAAGAGGCTCTGCTCATCGACCATCCGATCGACTGCCCGATCTGCGACAAGGCCGGCGAATGCCGTCTGCAGGACTATTACTTCGAGCACGGGCAGCAAGAACGCCGGGCCGACTTGAAGCCGTTTCATAGCCCCAAGCGCGACATGGGGGACACGGTCACGCTGTTTGTCGACCGTTGCGTGATGTGCACTCGTTGCGTGCGGTTCACGCGCGAGATCACCGGCACCAGCGAGTTGATGGTCACCCATCGCGGCAGCCACGAAGAGATCGACGTCTTCCCCGGCTACCCGTTGGCCAACAAGATGTCGGGCAACGTCGTCGACCTCTGCCCGGTCGGCGCGCTCGGCGACAAAGACTTCATGTACTCGCAGCGCGTGTGGTTCATGAAGTCGCACCCGGGCGTTTGCACCGGTTGCTCGACGGGCTGCAACATCGACGTCGAAGAGAATCAAGATCGCGTCTACCGTCTGACGCCACGCGAGAACATGCACGTCAACCAATGGTGGATGTGCGACGAAGGTCGTTACGGCTACCACCACGTGCACGCGGAAGATCGCGTCGTCGGCCCGCGCCGTTTCGAAGGCGGCAAGCACGTCAATGTCGAGTGGACTACGGTCACGGCCGAGTTGAAGCAGAAGCTCACGGCGGCCGGCCGTTTGGGCGCCGTGCTTTCGCCGCATCTCACGGTCGAAGAAGCTTACTTGCTCATCAAGTTCATCCGCGGCATCGATCCTGCCGCCGTGTTGGCGCTCGGGCCGGTTCCGGTCGTCGGCACCGATGAACGATTCCCGAATGGCTTCACGATCCACGCCGAGAAGGCCCCGAATCGTCGCGGGATCGAAATCTTGCTGGCCCACTTCGGCGGCAAGATCCTCAGCTTCGCCGATTTCCAAAAGGAACTCGACGCCAAGACGATTCGCGCGGCCTGGGTATCCGGCGGCTATAAGAAGTCGGATTGGAACGACGAAACGACGGCCCGCAAGTTTGCCGGGCTCGACCTGCTTGTCGTGCAAGACATGTTCGCCTCGCCGCTCTGGAACGCCGCGACCTATCAGCTCCCCGGCGGATCGTTCGCCGAGCGAGACGGATCGTACGTCAACTTCCAAGACCGCCTGCAAGCCGTGAAGTCGGCCGTACGTCCGCCGGTCGGCGCGTGGGTCGAAGGCCAACTGTATTGGCGATTGCTCGAACGTCCGGGGCTGTTCCAAAGCCGCAAGGCCTTGGTCGAAGCGGCGACGGAAGTTCCGGCATTACACTTGGCGATCGAAGGGATTCCGGCGACTGGGCTCGATTTGAACGTGAATAAACTCGCGGAAGCGAAGACGGTCGCCGCGACAGTATGAGAATGCTTAGCCGTCTCGCTCGCGAGACGTGTCCGAACCGCGGAGACAAGCTCCGCGGCTAAATGTGAAACGAATAGCAATCGTCACGACGACGAACTAACAAACACGACAAATGCTCGCCATTTCGATTGAAGCCCTGATTAAGATCGCGCTGCTCATGGGCGGCTTGATGACCGGCGCGGCGTACTTCGTTCTTCTCGAACGATGGATCGCCGCCTGGGTGCAAGACCGCAAGGGGCCGAACCGCGTCGGCGTGCCGCTCACGAAGATCAAGCTCTTCGGGCTCGGCCAGCCGTTGGCTGACGGCCTGAAGTTCATCTTCAAGGAAGAGCACACGCCGCGGCACGTCGACAAGATTCTCTTCACGCTCGCACCGATCTCGATCCTGGCCGCGGCTTTGGCGATTTATGCCGTGATTCCCTTCGGTAGCGTGCTGCCGAAAGACGGCATTCCCGGCGTATCACACCAGATCGAACTGATCGTCGCCCCCGGCATCGACGTCGGCATGATCTACATATTCGCCTTGTCGAGCATCGCCGTTTACGGCGTGATCCTTGGCGGCTGGGCGAGCAACAGCAAGTACAGCCTGCTCGGCGGATTGCGGTCCAGCGCTCAGCTCATCGCGTATGAACTGCCGATGGGCCTGGCGATCGTCGGCGTCGTGCTGATGACCGGTTCGCTCCGCTTGGAGGATGTCATCGGCATGCAGGCCGCCAGCGGCATTTGGACCGCCTTTTCGCAGCCGCTGGGGTTCGTGATCTTCGTCGTCGCTTCGTTCGCTGAAGCGGCCCGACTGCCGTTCGATTTACCGGAAGCCGAACAAGAACTCGTCGGCGGATATCACACCGAATATGCCGGCATGCGGTTGATCGTTTATCTGATCGCCGAGTTCCTGCACATGATTACGGCCTCGTTCCTCATCGCGATTCTGTTTCTGGGCGGCTGGCATTTCTGGGGCATCACCGGCAGCAGCACGACCGAAGTCACTTGGTTCCAAGCGATCGCTCGCATAGTCGTGCTCAACATCAAGATCTTCGGCATCATCGTCTTCTTCATGATGATCCGCTGGAGTTGGCCTCGCTTCCGTTTCGATCAGCTTATGTCGCTGGCCTGGAAGGTCATGCTTCCGCTGGGCCTAGTGAACTTGGTCGCGGTGGCTTGCCTCGTCGAGTATCAGCCCGCGCTCGAGTCGAAACTCGGTGCAGTCGGCATCACTGCCTCCATGTGGGGCATCGCACTCGTCGCTTGGATCGCGGCGGGCATTTTTGCTCCGCTGCACTCCGATAACACCGCTCGCAAAGACTCCTTCGTGCTCGAAGCCGAAAGCCGTAATCGGGGCCTGCGCACGACCGCCCCAGGACAAGCCACATGAAAACCGACGATCCGTCCGTCCGCTGGATCGACGAGCCAAAGCTGGGACTGACGGGCAAGATGTATCTGCCCGCCATCATCCAAGGCTTGGCCGTAACGACGAAGCATCTCTTCGGCCCGAAGATGACGGTCAGCTTCCCCGAACAACGTCCGGAAATCGGCAACCCGCTGATCTACCGCGGCGTGCATCGGCTCAACAAAGACGAACAAGGCCGCGTGAAGTGCGTCGCGTGCTTCCTCTGCGCCACGGCCTGCCCGGCCCACTGCATCGACATTATCGCGGCCCCCAGCCCCTGGCCGGATCGCGATAAATACTGTGAAAGCTTCACGATCGACGAACTTCGCTGCATTTTCTGCGGCATGTGCGAAGAAGCCTGCCCGGTCGACGCCGTGGAACTCACGAGCATGTTCGACCTGACCGGTCGCAGCCGTGAAGAAATGATCTTCGACAAAGAGAAACTGCTCAGCGTGTACGACCAAACGAAGGATGCGGAACCGATGAAGTCGCGCGTCATGGGAGCCTCGCCATGATGCTCACGGCCGTCGCACTCTCCACGATCGACAAGCTCGCGCTGGTCGCTTGCTTTCTGCTCGGACTCGGCCTCTGGATGCTGTTGCCGCGCGGAAGCTCGCGCGGCAAAGCATTCGGGCTCGTGCTCACGACCGTCTCGCTCGGGCTGTTCGCCGTTCGGCTCTGGCCGCTCGACGACATGGTCAGCGACATCGTGTTCTACATCATGACCGCGGTCACGCTCGTGTCGGCGATCGGCGCCGTTACGATGCAGAGCCCCGTCTACTGCGCCATCTGGTTCGCGCTCACGCTCCTGGGAACCGCCGGATTGTTCTTCTTCCAAGGGGCTCAGTTTCTCGGCGTGGCGACGATCGTCGTCTACGCCGGGGCCATCCTGGTGACGTTCCTCTTCGTGCTCATGCTTTGCAATCCGGAGGGGCACTCGCTCTACGATCGGCTGAGTTGGGAAGCCGGACTCTCGGCCGGCACCGGCGCGTTGATGACGATCCTGCTTACCTGGACCGCCGCTTCCGTGACGTTCGCCGATGCTCGCGGCAACACGGTCGGCCCGACGATCGCCGTTCGCGAAGAGGCTCCGGCGACGATCCCGTTCCAGTCGTCGAAAGACGCCCAAGGCCGCAACATCCTGGCTGCACAGCACGTGGAGAAACTCGGGATCGAACTTTTCACGAAGCACCTGCTGGCCGTCGAAGTGGCCGGCACGTTGCTCTTAGTCGCGCTGGTCGGGGCGGTCGCCATCGTCGCACACGGCCGCACGTCGGGCATGCCCGTCATTACCGAGGAGGCCCGTCGCGATGCCTGACGCTCATGCCGTTTCCGAAGTTCACTTGCTGCAAAACTACTTGCTGATCGGCGGGCTGTTGTTCGTCATCGGTTTAGTCGGCTTTCTCTCTCGCCGAAACATGATCGTCATGTTCCTCTCCGCCGAAATGATGCTGCAAGGAGTATCCGTCAGCCTCGTCGGCTGGGGCCGCTTTCACAACGACTGGGGCGGCCAGATGCTTGTCATCTTCATCCTCACCGTCGCCGCCTGCGAAGCGGCTATCGCATTGGCGCTCATTCAAATGCTCTTCCAGCGCGGCGGCAATCTCGACGTCGCGCTTTGGCAGCGTCTTCGCGAAGACAACCAACCGGCGTACGTCGACCGTGAGATTCCCGAAGACTACGACCCGAAGCAAATCTTTCCGACACTTACGCCGGCCGGCATCGATCCGAAGATTCGCGAAGAAGAAACGATCCACCGCACGCACGTTTAACGTGCGTTTAAATACAACTCCGCACAACTGCCCGAATCGCCGCTCCGCGCGGCGCAACACCGAATGTTCAATAGTATCGAAAAACTGATGGTGCTCATTCCGTCGCTGCCTTTGGCGGCGACGTTTGTGACCGCCATCCTCGGCAAGCGTTGGCTGAAAGAACGCAGCCACTGGCCGGCGCTGGTCTGCATCTTCGCTGCGTTTTTGGTCAGCTTGCGATTGCTCTCGCTCGTGGCCGATGAAAGCACCCGCCCCGGCGTTGCAGGCTTCGAACGAACGGTCAGCCTCGGCAATTGGGTCGTCGTCGAAGACGCGATCAAGGTCGACGGCGTCACCCGCGATTTCGCCGTCGACATCGCCCTGCGGTCCGACCCGCTGACGGCCATCATGCTCTCGATGGTGACGTTCGTCGCCACGCTCGTCGTCGTGTACGCCTCCGGCTATATGCACGGGGATTCCGGCTATTGGCGGTTTTTCACCTACGTATCCTTGTTCGTCTTCTCCATGACGATGCTCGTCAGCGTGAGCAACTTCTTGCTGCTCTACGTTTTTTGGGAAGCCGTCGGCGTCTGCAGCTACCTGCTCATCGGCTTCTGGTTTGAAAAGCCCGAGGCCGCGGCGGCCGGCAAGAAGGCGTTTCTCGTCAACCGCATCGGCGACTTCGGGTTCGCGATCGGCATTTTCTTGATCTTCGTAACGTACGGCACGCTTAACTTTCACAATACAGCCGGCAGCGCGGGCGAGCCGACGGTCATCGGCATCCTCGGCCCCGAGCGACTCGCGGCCAACGATTACGTCGCCGGAATCATCGGCACGGCCATCCCGCTGTTGCTCTTCGTCGGCGCTTGCGGCAAAAGCGCGCAGTTCCCGCTGCACGTTTGGTTGCCCGATGCCATGGAAGGCCCCACGCCGGTCAGCGCGCTCATTCACGCGGCCACGATGGTCACCGCCGGCGTCTACATGGTCACTCGCTGTACTCCGCTCTACGCCATGTCGGATATCGCGCTGATCACCGTCTCCAGCATCGGCGGTTTCACGGCTTTGCTGGCCGGCCTCATTGCTTTGACGCAAACCGATCTCAAACGGGTGATGGCTTATTCCACCGTGAGCCAACTGGGCTACATGTTCCTCGGCCTCGGCACCGGCCTGCTCGGCGGCGTCACGGGTGCGATGTTCCATCTGTTTACGCACGCCTTTTTCAAGGCACTGCTGTTCCTCGGTGCCGGCAGCGTGATGCACGCTATGCACCATGTGATCGACATGCGTCGCTTTAGCGGCTTGCGGCACATCATGCCTTGGACGCACTGGACGTTCTGGGCCGGCTGCTTGGCTCTCGCCGGCGTATTCCCATTCGCCGGTTTCTTTAGCAAAGACATGATTCTCGGCGCCGTGCACGACAAGGCCCACGACCATGCGGCGGCGTTCCATTTCGGTTATTCCCTGCTGTATTACTCGGGCCTGTTCACGGCATTTCTCACGGCGTTTTACACCTTCCGCGCGTTGTTCCTTACGTTCTTTGGGCCGCTGAAGACTCCGGCCGAGGCCCATCATCCGCACGAGTCGCCGCGCTCGATGACCGTGCCGTTGGCGATCCTCGCCGTGTGCGCATTCCTCGTCGGCTGGGTCGGCGAACTCTGGCACGGCTACACGTTGCTCTGGCATACGCCGTCGCTCACGGCCGGCGCCGTCGCGGAAACGGCTTCGCCGCTGTTGACCGCGCACAGGGGTCTGACGATGCACTTCGACGTTGCCGCCATGAGCACCGTCGTTGCGCTCGCCGGCATCGGGCTCGCCGCGTTTATGTATCTCGGCAAGAAGACCGAAGCCGAGCAAGTCGCCGAGTTTACCAGCACTCGTCGGGGGCTCTGGGGCTACAAGCTCTCGCTCAACAAGTTCTACTTCGACGAAATCTACCAAGCTCTGTTCGTCCTGCCGCTTCGCGGTTTGGCGGCCTTGAGCTATCTGGTCGATCGCTATGTGATCGACGCCTTCGTCAATTTCTGCGGTTGGGTTCCGCGTTCCGTCGGCTTGCTGCTCCGGTCACTCCAGACAGGCATGGTGCAGTTCTATGCGATGGCCATGGTGCTCGGCATGCTCGTGTTGCTCGGCTCCCTGCGGCTGGCGAACCTCTTCGGCAACTCGTAATTCGAGAAACTAGAAAGATCATTTCGTGAACCCTCTGGTCGTCGCCATCTTGTTGCCGCTCGTCGGGCTCGGGCTCATTTGGGCCTTGTCCGACGGCAGCCGCGTTGTAGCCCGCTGGATCGCGCTGGCGACTTCGCTCATCACGCTCTACTGGGCCGTGAAGTGTGTCATCGCGCATGAGCCCCCTTCGTACGACGCCCCTTGGTTTGTCACATCGACGGTCGATATCCGCTTCAACCTCGGTCTCGACGGTCTCAGCCTTTGGATGTTCGCTCTCAGCGCCTTGCTCAGCGTCACAGCGATTCTCGTTAGCTGGGAAGCTATCCAAGAACGCGGACCGCTCTTTTATTCGCTGCTGCTCCTGCTCGAGTCGGGCATGCTTGGCGTGTTCGCCGCGCGCGACGTCTTACTGTTTTATGTTTTCTTCGAGTTCACGCTGATTCCGCTCTTCTTCCTGATCGGCATCTGGGGGAGCGAACAGCGGCGTTACGCGGCAGTGAAATTCTTCCTCTTCACGCTCGCC
>JAFLCO010000180.1 GCA_017303535.1 Planctomycetota bacterium | reverse complement strand
GGTCGACGCATAATGTCCTCCGCTGGCCATGATCATCGACATGCGCCCCCGACGCACGGCTATTCGCCATACGTCCCGGAGGTGGAGCCAGGACATGAGCATGCCGGCGGCCAGGGCGCTGGTGACCGACATGCTCCGATCGTCCATGAGGAAGATGCCGGGTATACCGGTCGTTCCGGACGTCGTGGCGACCGTATACTTGGCGAGGTAACGCTCGCCGATCTTCGTCGGTTCCGCGACGAAGGCCCGGACATCGGCGTGCTTCACGTCGGGATCGGTGACCCAGTCGTCGAAGCGAGCCATCAGCTGCTGCTTGCTCGTGATGGGCAGGACCGCCGAATCGTCGACGTCCTCCGGAACGTCCCGATACAGTTCCGCGTAGAACGCCGAATGTCGGCGGGCGTAACGGACCATCTCGCCCAACCGACGACGTTGCCGCGCCTCGATCGCGGCCGGCCCCTGCTTTCGCGCCCGGCGAGCATCGCGCCAAATGGAGAATGTCGTCTCCGCCGATGGTGCCTCCGATTGCTCCGGCATACGCTGTCCTTCGAGTCTAGCACCTGGTCGCACGACGCGCACGCCGACGTCCCCTTGCCACCTACGGCCCGGCTTGGAATGCCGGCGGCAGAATTTGTCGCGAGGAATCTTCCCGCAATTGGTTTAAGAGCCCTTGCCGCGGCCCGGCACCCGCCTGGGACTGCAGAGCCGTCCCCAGGGCCGCCGGATTTAGGCCGCCCGTCAGCAGCAAGCCGTCGATTTCGACTTCCGCCTTGCGCAACTCGACGAGCGCCTCCAGCTGCGTCAGTCGCGTCGTGAAATAAGCTTCTTGCGCGGCCAATAACTGCAGCATGCTCATTTCGCCGCCGCGAAAGCCGCCGGCGACGAGCCGCTGGTTGGCTTCGACGTCGGGCATAATCTCCAGCGCCAACTGTTCCAGCTGCCTGCGGAGCGTCTCGTAACGTTGAAACGTGACGCTCAATTGATCGCGTAGCGCCAACTGCGTCCGCCGGACTTCGGAACGAGCCTCGCGAATGTCCGCCTCCGCATGGGCGATGTTTCCCTGGTTTCGATTGAACAGCGGCACCGGCACAGCGACAAACGTACTGACCGTGTTGAAGCCTTGCACATGATCGCGTTCGGATATCAGCTGCACGGTGACGTTCGGGATTCGCTGCGCCTGCTCACGCACTAGTTCGTTGCGGGCATGAGTGATTCGCGTCTCCGCCGCACGCAACTGCGGGCTTTCCGCCAGGAGCCGCTGCCACGTTAGTTCCCAGTCCAGAATCGGAATCTCGCCTTCCAATTGGCCCGTGATCGGCGCGCGTTCCAGATAAGGACAACCGACCACGTGCACCAACTGCCGCCACGCTGCGTCGAGCCGGACTTCGGCCTCGATGCGGCGGACGCGGACCGTCTTCCACTGGATCCGCGTCTGCAATACGTCCGCCTGAGAAACGCTTCCTCCCTCGCGCAGGCGCTCCGTCGTCTTCAGGCTGTCATCGGCGATCCGCAATAGATCGTCGAGCATCAGCAAGGTTTGCTGCGCAGCCAACAACTCCACGACGCGAATCCGCACGTCGTTCAAGACGCGACGTTCCTGAGATTGGTATTCCCAGCGCAATCGCGCCACTTCCTGCGCTTCGACGTCGCGGCTCTTCCCGCGTTTACCCGCGGTCACGAACTCCTGGCCGACGAACACGCCTTCGGTTCGCGACTGACCCGCTTGGGACGGGTCGGCCCGCAGGTAGCCGACTTGCGGATTGGGATACAGGCCCACTTGCCATTGCGTAGCCTGTGTCTGCGCCACGGCCGCCGCCGCCTGCTGCAGCGTCGGGTTGTTGGCGATCGCCAGGGCCGCCAACTGCTCGAAGTCCCAAGCTCCCTGCGGCTGCGCCGCGATACTCTCGGCGATCACCTCGCTGTTCGCCCCGGGGGCGAGCGCCTCCTGGCTCGGCATGATTTCCTGGCCGCCGGCGCGCCAGACCCCCAGCGCCAAGTAGGCCGCCGCCCACGTCCATCTCCGTTCTCGCTTGCTTGCCATGTATGTCTCCTCCTGATTTCGCCCGGACGTAAATCGCGGTCGCCGCATCCTTACGGCGTTCGCTCTGCACTCAAGCGGGAAATGGTCGGCCCCCGCCGTCATCGCCGCCTTAAAACGGCGGCTTTTGCGTGAATGAGCCGGCCGGACCGTGGAGTGAAACCGGTTGTTCGCCGCCGTTCTCCACCGCTTCCCAAAGCGTTCGCGGCGAAAGAGCGTGTTGCGGTTGTGCCACGACGACGATCGTTTTCGCTTCCACGTTGAGTTGCGCGCCCGCCACTCCCGGCATCATCTGCAGTTTTTCCGAAATCTTTTGCCCGCACTTGGGACACATGCGGTGGCAGGTAATGGTCGTCGCTGCGGGCGCCGCCGCTTGCGCGGTGTCCACCGTCGCGACCATCAGTCCGAGCAAGAGGGCTTGCAAGCATGCTTTCGTGAGCATCGTGAATCCTTTCGAAAGGCTATCCTGGAATCGTGGCGTTGCAAAACACGTTAGGGAGCGATGGGATTAGGACGACTCTTCTCGGCAGTCGGAGTACAGTGCGGGCAACAAGCGCCGTCCGAGGCCGACACAGTGCTTCCGGTCGCCGAAACCGTGCGCGCTGCGCCCGGTAGCGAACATCCGCACATGCAGCCGGGCTGCACCAAGACCATCACCGCCAATAGGCCGTACGTTAGTCGTCGTACCGGCCCGTTTCCGTTTGCCGCTCGTTTGCCGTCCATGGCCTGAGTCATGCTTATTCGCCCTCCGGCTTCGGCGGTTTTTTCCCGTACTTGGCTTCGTACTGCGCCGCGAACGTCGCTTCGAGTTCCGGATGGCAGATAAAGCATTGCGACTCCGGCCGTTCGTGCTCTTTGCACCAATCTTTCTTGGCCTTGAATTCCGCGGCGACCTTCGGGCTGCATTGCGCACAAATCCCTTCCGGAATCCCGTGCTCGACGCACCACCAACCGTCATGCTTGGCGGCAGACTCCGCCGCCTTGTCGGCACCCTTGTCCGACGCTGCCGGCTGCGGTTCGTTGCCGCACCCCGTCATCGTCAGCGCCAATAGCAGGCTCGCGGCGGTTCCCATCCCAAATCGTGCAAGCATTTCCTTCTCCTTATTGAATGACGACTAAACGGCCCCGACTTCGATCAGTGCTTCTTCGTCCGCTTTCGCGACCGGTTCGTCGCGATCAAGGGGCGACTTGAAGAGCAGATACAAAACGCGCAACACCAACAGCGACATAATCATGGCGCCGATCACGCCGCCGATGACGACGGTCGCCAGCGGACGTTGCACTTCCGCACCGACGCCGGTGCTGAACGCCATCGGCAGAAAGCCGAGGCTGGCGACCAAGGTCGTCATGAGTACCGGACGCAGCCTCGTGATCGCCGCCTGCATGACGGCTTCGTCCAGCGGCATACCTTGTTGCCGTAATTGCCGGACGTAGGAAACGAGAATCATGTCGTCCAACACGGCCACGCCCGACAAGGCGATGAAACCGATCGCCGCCGAGATCGAAAACGGCATATCGCGCAACCAGAGCGCGAAAATTCCGCCGACCCAGCCGAAGGGGACGCCCGTGAACACGCGAAAGGCGTCCACGAAGTTGTTGTACGTGAAATACAGCAACGTAAAGATCAACGCCCCGGCCAGAGGCACGACGATCAACAAGCGGGTTTGGGCTCGCTGTAGATGTTCGAACTGACCGCCGAACTCGTAGAAGTAGCGGCCCGGCGGCAGACTCACCTGGGCTTTCAACTTCTGCTGGGCTTCGGCGACGAAGCTTCCCACGTCACGACCGCGGACGTTCGCCGAAACCGTGATTCTCCGTTGGCCCCATTCGCGCGTAATCGTCGACGGACCTTCCGAAACCTCGACCTTGGCCAATTGTGATAGCGGCAGTCGTTCCCCGGCCGCCGTCGGAATCAAGATCGAACCGATCTGGTCGACGCCGTGGCGAAATTGCTCCGGCAGACGGACCACCAACGGAAACCGTAACTGTCCCTCGATGATTTCACCGAGCGGTTTGCTGCCAAGCGATTCGACGATGTCCAGAACGCTCTTGGCGGAAACGCCGTGGCGCGCGAGTTCATCTTGATCGACCGTGACTTTCAAAACGGGTTGCCCGGTGACCTGCTCGGTGCTCACGTCGGCGTTGCCGGCGATGCCTTGCAACACACCTTCGATCTCACGCGCCTTTTCCACCAGTACGTTCAGGTCGTCGCCGTACAACTTCACGGCCAAATCCGCCCGCACGCCCGAGACCATTTCGTTCATGCGCATTTCGATCGGCTGCAGGTAAATCAAGCGTTGCCCCGGCAGCGTTCGCAGCCGCTGGGAAATCAACTCCGTCAACTCCGCCTGCGTCGTCGCCTTCCGCCATTGCTCGCGCGGCTTCAGGGTGACGAACATATCCGTCAGCTCGACGCCCATCGGGTCGGTCGCTATCTCCGCCGAACCGACGCGACTCCAGACGTGTTCGACTTCGGCGGGAAACTCCGCCAGCACCACTTTCTCCATTTCCGTGTTGAACCGCACCGACTCTGCGATATCCGTTCCCGTGAGCCGCACCACGTTGACGACAATCGTGCCTTCGGACAACCGCGGCACGAATTCCGTGCCGAGATTGGGCGCAATCAGCCCGAAGGACACGAACATGACGACCAGGGCGAAGACGATGACCAGCGCTTTATGGTGCATCGAGAAACGTAATACAGGAGCGTGAATGCGATGCGCGACGCGCATCAACCACGGCTCTTTGTGCGATATCTTCTTGGGCAGAAGCAAACTGGCCAGCACCGGCATCAGCGTCAGGGACAACAGCATGGAACCGGCTAGCGCGAAGATTACGGTCAGCGCCATCGGCCGAAACAACTTTCCTTCCACCCCTTCCAGCGTCAGGATCGGCAAGTACACGATCATGATGATCAATTCGCCGAACATCGTCGGCCGCCGCACTTCGACAGCCGCGTCGCGCACGATGTCGACCATGCTTCTCCGCTCGGTGTCGCCGTGCGCGATATGCCGCACGCAATTCTCGATCATCACCACCGAGCTATCGACGATCATGCCGAAGTCGACCGCCCCCAGGCTGAGCAAACTGGCGGCGATGCCGAACCGCAGCATTCCGGAAAAGGCGAACAACATCGACAGGGGAATCGCCAGAGCGACGATGCACGCGGCGCGGATGTTGCCGAGGAATGCGAACAACACGGCGATAACGAGCAAGCCCCCTTCCAGCAAATTCTTTTGCACCGTGTGGATGACGTGGTCGACGAGGTCCGTGCGATCGTAGACAGGCGTCACTTCGACGTTGGCGGGCAACGTCGCTTTGATTTCGTCGAGACGCTGTTTCATCGCCCAGGTCACTTGATGCGTGTTTTCCCCCATCAACATGAACCCGAGACCCATTACCACCTCGCCTTTGCCGTCCGCCGTGACCGCGCCGCGACGAATCTCCGCGCCGATTTCGACGTCGGCGACGTCCCCGACTCGCACCGGCACGCCGTCGCGGCTACTGACGACAATTTTCCGAATTTGCTCCGCGTTCGCCGTGCGACCGATGCCGGCCACCAAAACGGCGCGCGTGTCTTGCTGGACGGTCCCCCCGCCGACGTTGCGGTTATTCTCCAAAACGGCCTGCACGAGTTGATCGAAGGTCAGGTCGTACTGGATGAGTCGATTCGGATCGACCCGCACCTGGTATTGCTTCTCAAAACCGCCCCAGCTGTTGATTTCGGCCGTCCCTTTGACGGACCGCATCTTCGGCTTAATGAACCAGTCGTGGATCGTCCGCAGTTCCGTGGGATCGTTCGTCTTGCCCGTCACGACGTAGTGGAACACTTCGCCCAGGCCCGTCGCCACCGGCCCCATGCGCGGCCGGCCGATTCCGTCGGCGAGTTCCACCGTCGTCAGCCGCTCGTTCACCAGCTGCCGAGCGAAATAGATGTCGACGCCCTCTTCGAACGTTACCACGATCTGCGAGAAACCGAATTTGGAGATCGACCGCATGTTCTCCAAGTGCGGGAGGTTGCCGAGCGCCTGTTCGATCGGGAACGTGATTCGCTGCTCTACTTCCTCCGGACCCAGCGCAGGCGCCGCCGTGTTGATCTGCACTTGAACGGGCGTCGTATCCGGAAACGCGTCGATGTCGAGGAACCGCATCGAGACGGCGCCGAGCACCGCGAAGGCGATGAAGCCGACGATCACCAACATCCGGTGTCGTAGCGAGTAATCGATGATCCAATTCAACATGAGCGGGCTCCTTCCCTAATCGCCGAGTCAGTGGGCACAATCACACCCCGCCCCTAGATTGCTCCGCAGCAATTGGGCCGCCAGGACCGTGCTTCCCTTCGCGGCGATCACTTCCCCGGGAACCGCTCCGACGAGAATTTCGCTGCGGCCGTCCCGCTGCACTCCCAGCCGGACCGGGCGAACGTGATAGAATTTCGGCGATCCCTCTGCGAAGTAATTTCGATCGCGGACGAAAACCACGTGGCAGAAACCGTCCCAATGCACCGCTTCGCTCGGCACTAGCACCGTTTCCGTTTCTTCTCGCAACACGATCTGGCCCGTGCCGAACGTGTTGGCCCGGAGCGCTCCGCCGGCGTTCGGCAGATCCACGCGGACGCGCACCGTGCGCGTCCGTTCGTCCGCCGCGGTGCTGATCCAGCTGACCTTTCCCGTGATCGGATCTTCGCGACTGCGGTCGCTGGGTCGGAATCGCACCGGCAGATCGATATGAACGTACCGAACTTCGTCTTGCCGGACGTTGAGCATCAGCCACATCCGATCCACGTCGCCGATCGTAAACAACGATCGCGCCGTGTCGATCACCTCGCCCTCCACGACGCTCCGCTCGATGACGACGCCGTCCAGCGACGCCCGCAACGGGAACAAGTTCGACGTCGACGTCGCTCGGTCCCATGTCGAACTCAGTTCGACGGGGATTCCCAAGAATTGAATTTCGCGCGACACGTCGTCGATGTTGGCCTCGCCGTAGCTGTCGGCCGGCACGACGAATCCTAGATTTACGAGCGCCTGCCGCGCGCTCGACAAACGAATCTCCGCTTCATGATGCGCGGCCGCCGCTTCTCGCAGTTGCCGTTCCGGCACGGCTCCTTGCTCGGCGAGGGGAGTCATCCGTTTTAGGTTGGTGGAGTTCAATCGCTCGTGCGTCAACGCCTGGAGAAATTCCGCCTTCGCGCGGCCGACGTCGGCTGAATCCACCAGCGCCAGCACCTCGCCCTTGAGGACCTTTTCGCCGACCTGTTTGCGAACCGACCAAACGCTTCCGGGGACGCGGCTCGACAGGTGCGCCAATCTCGTCTCGTCATACGTCACTTCGCCGTTGGAAACGATCGCTTCCACGACCGGGCCGCGGCCGACGACCGCCACGTCGACGCCGGCGCTTTCCGCAGCCTCATGCGTCGCGAACTGAATTCGCCGCAGATGCAGTTGGCAGCCGCTGTTATTCTCGCCCCGCGGCAGTAAGTTTAGCGCCCGCTCGGCACGGGCGCGGTCGGCGGTGGTGGGGGACGTCGGCTCCTTCGTTTGCACGATTTCAGGGTGTTCAAACGGGCACTGCGCGACGCCATGCACCGGGCACCAACCGAAGTCCTTGTCCGGCGGGAACCGAGCCGGATTGCATTCGATGCAGTCCGCTTCCGGAACACCGTGCTCTTCGCACCAGCGGGGCCCCGGTGCGGCCGATGTGCCCCATAGCTCGGAAAACTTGGGGATGCGCCAGTCGGTGACGTGCCCCCAATAGCCCGCGCCGCCGAGAACGGCCATGATGAAGATAACCAGACCTGCTCGGCGCGCCGCATCCCAGAGCCGCTTCCAGGACGAACGTCGCGGCATCGTCGCGACCGGTGCGCGCGGCGCTTCGCGCGCGCCGACTATGGATTGGGACATGATCAAACTCTCAGAGAAAAGAAGAAGGCGCCAAGAAAGACGGTTACACCGTCAGGGTCGACCCGGCGCACGAGAAGTGCGCTTGCAGTCGGTCGACGCAGCCTTCAATTAGATCAGCAGCAGCCCGTGGACAAGATGCAGGCGCAAAGGCGGATGACCGCCGCGGGCGAGCGCGCCGCGTTCAAAGACGTCGAACACGGATCGACTCTGAATCGCTCCGATTTCCGGCGGCAACTCCGCGATCCACGGCATATCAGTCGGCTGTTCGACCGTCGGCCGCTCCGATTGCAGATAGCGGCAGGTGCCTGTGCATTCGAAGTCGCAATCAGAATCCGCTTGGAAGGCGGCTTCACTGCGGTGCGATTCTTCGGAGGAACGGTGACAATGGCAAACCGTCGCCGTGCCGGGGGATTCTTGACAGCCGGCGGGCATTTCGGCGCATTGCCAGCAGAGACCGGCCACCGAATGCACGGTGACGATACCCGCCAGCAATATGGAAAACGCCGTATGCATCACGCCGACCTGAGCCGAAAAGCCACCCCTCTAAGCTACCGTATCATTATCGGCCGAAAAGTCAACGCCGCTTCACATCTTACCGCGGTAACAACGCTTTTTTATGCTCACGCCGTTTGGCGCGACTCGCGTAGAGCATCGAGTCCAGTTTATTAATTACGCCGTGCTAGCCCATCCACCGCGCTAATTGTCAGGTCTATCCGGTCCTTCGACCAATGAGTCCACGCTTAAGAACGAAAAAATCGCGCCTTAAAACAGGACGGCGACCACGAGGGCGACCGTCCCGAGACGTACGCGGCGATCCTTCCGTCGTCTACGTCGTGACTTCGGCCTCGATGCTTTCGACGTATTGCTGCGCGAGCTGCAGTACGCGGATGGCGGCGGGCAGATCGGAGAGCTGAAAGCTCGTCGTGCTCTGCCATTTGTCCTCATCGTCCTGGTACCGGCGTTGCAAGTTGACGCTCCGCACCGTCTTCTTCTGTCCGCCCTGTTCCTTGGGCTCGATGACATTCTTGAAGACGGAAGCGTTGATGAGGCCGATGCGGAACACTTTCTCGGGGGCGTTGTTCGCCATGACACGATTCTCCACCGAAGGAAGGAACGGACCGCGTGCGCGGTGTCTGGCGACATGCCAGGCATTGATCGTGCCACCGCGGCGAAAGCGGATGCAAGGCAACGCACCATGGATATTCGATTGAGCAAGCGAAAACTGCGTTGATAAAGCGTTGCCCTAGTTCGAAACAGCCGAGGTTTGCCGCAGTTTGGTTGGAGGCGTATCGTCAACGCTCGATGCCGTCGCCTGAGAGCGAAGTCACACCGGCGTACCTTGAGGCCGTCGAACGGCTCACGCAACATGTCCAGGTCGTGCAAGAGATCCTCGACGAGATTCGTGAGGAACTGCAGTGGGCCGTCCGTAACCAGCAGCCTATCCGTCTCGATCGCATACCGCAGACCTTGCAGGAGTGGAGCGCGCGGCTCAATCCGGAACGGAGGTCTCTGGCCATCGAAGAACTACTGACCTGCCAATCCTGTGATCGAGAATGCGACTCGCTGCGGGCGGCCTTGGAAGAAGGTTGGGAGAACTTGGTGCGCCATGACGGGCCAAGTTGGAACTTCTTGGGAATGTGCCCTGAATGCCTCGCGGAGGAGCGAGCGGCATACGAGCGACTCCACCCGACGGAGAATCGAGCTTCGCCGGTTGACGACTCGCCAGGATCAGTGCAACGAGAACTTTTCTGATCGAGTCGAGCGTGCCACCATGATTTTTTGAATCAGCAACGGCTTTGTTTCTCTTGAGGAGAATTCTTGGGTCTCGTCAACCCACTGTATTGACGGCCGCCGCACTTCGACGTGCGGTCGTAGTCCGAAAACTTCGGGCCAGAAAATGTTGCATAACGTCCTTTATGCAACTATTCTTCGACCGACATCCCGCCTTCTGAATCGAGTCGCATCCGAACAACGACGGCACCATCGTCTCAGTTGATCGTCAAATCTCACGGTTCGGTACGTCGTCAGTGCCGATGCTTTTTGCTCGGGCCGGTGATCGGGCGGTCCGGCGCGTGCTGGAATTCTTCACGGCCCACATCCGCAACCCGCACACGCGCGCGGCCTACGCCCGCGCGGTACGGGACTTCTCCGATTGGTGCGAGGCCCGCGGCATCGTGCTCGACCGCGTCGAGCCGATCGTCATCGCCGCCTATATCGAGCAGCTGACGGAGAGCCGTAGTAAGCCGACGGTGAAGCAGCACCTAGCCGCAATTCGAATGCTCTTCGATTGGTTGGTCATCGGCCAGGTCGTGCCGAGCAACCCGGCAAGTTCCGTTCGTGGGCCGAAGCATGTCGTGCGGAAAGGCAAGACGCCTGTGCTCACGGCGGACGAGGCCCGGCAATTGCTCGACGCCATCGACGTGACGAAACTGATCGGGCTACGCGATCGGGCGCTGATCGGTGTCATGGTTTACAGCTTCGCCCGCGTCGGCGCCGTGGTCAAAATGCGCGTCGCCGACTACTATCCGCAGGGCAAGCGATGGTGGTTCCGCTTCGACGAAAAGGGCGGCAAGCAGCACGAGGTACCGGCCCATCACAACGCCGAGCAATATCTCGACGAGTATCTGGCCGCCGCGGGCATTCGCGAGGACAAGGGCGGTCCCCTCTTCCGCACGTTTGATCGGCACCGGCAATTGACCGGCCGCCGGATGCATCGCAATGAGGTGCTGGCCATGGTGAAGCGACGTGCGGCCGCCGTTGGACTGCCCGCGGATATTTGCTGCCATTCATGGCGAGCGACCGGGCTGACCGCGTATTTAACGAACGGCGGGCTCCTGGAACACGCCCAGCAAATCGCCGGCCATGAGTCGCCCCGGACCACGAAGCTTTACGACAGGACGTCCGATGAATTAAGCCTGGACGAGATCGAACGTATCCTGATCTGACTGCGAAAGTACCTGCTCGCCCACGAAGATCGCGATTGATATAATTGCCGCCCGCGTAGCTAACTTGTTCGTCGATCCTTTGCCAAAATTGTTAAAAGCGGCTGTGATGGACAAACAACTTCTCGATGAGATTCTCGAACGGGTGCTCGGCGAAGCCGCCGGCACCGAACACGAGCGGCTCAAGGCCGCGCTTATTACTTGGGCCAAAGCCCGCGGATATCACGTGTCGTTCTCGCGACTGACCAGCGGCATCCCCGACGTGCTGCTGGGAACCGACGAAGGTCCGACGTACTTGTGCGTCGGTGACGCGAAAGACAGCGCGAATGAAACGGCCGACGTATTCGCGACCTGGGAGCGGATTCGCGGTTATGTCCGCGATTTCGCCGGATTGATTCGCGAAAAACGGACGCGCGGCGGCGTGCTGGCCATCGCCACCAACACCATGGCCGCTGCACAGCGTTGGGTTCCTTTTTTGAACGCCATGGCCGAATCGGCGCGACTGTCGGAAGGCGGCAATCCGCCGAACTTCACGATCGCCACCGTCGATGCGCAGACGCTGATCGTTTGGTGGTAACTGCGCGGATGCACAGCGGCTGATTGAAATTACGAACCAAGGCCGCTGCATTGCCGGGCGCATCAAGCGAAGGATCGGTAACACGGCGCGAACGTTTCGCTAAAGCGCTGCAATAGCCGAATCGGACGGCGGCTTGGCCGTTCGCTCAGTTGCGGCTTGCGGGGATGCCTTCCCGAGCTGCGCGTCGCCGCGCGCATTTCTCGACTGCGATCTGATTGCACCCCAGCACCGGGAAGCCGTTACGGCACCGCGACCGATCCAAATCCGCTAAACTAATCCTGAATACCCCCTCCTTGGCGTGAGACCTGTAGGTTGATCTACTACACGATGGCTCGCAGATCACCAAATTCTCAATTCCATTGCCATGACTTCCGCGATCGTAGCTCGACAACTCGGCGATGACTACCAAGGCGTTCTGTTTTGGACGCAGGCCGCCCGGCTGTTGCACACTCGGTCGACGATCGCCGACGTCACGTTCGAATCGTCCGACGCCCGTGCGTTCGACGACGTCACGGTGGGCTATCGGCAGCCCGTCCTCGACTGCTACGGCGAGCCGATTGATCGCGATTGTTATCAAGTCAAGTTCCAGATGGTCAGCGCGAAGCCGATCACGGCCGAGTCGTTGATCGATCCGGCGTTCATCAATGCGACCGCCGTTTCGCTGCTGCAACGCGTTCGCGATGCGCAGCGGATCTACGCCGTAGCGGGGACGCGCGTCCGCCTGCGCTTTGCGACGACGGCCACGATCGATCCCAA
>JAFLCO010000018.1:25513-37077 GCA_017303535.1 Planctomycetota bacterium | reverse complement strand
ATAAGTTCAGCGTCGGCGGTCACGAAGGCTATCTCACGGTCGGCCTGTACGAAGACGGCAAGCCGGGCGAAGTGTTCATCACCATGGCCAAGGAAGGTTCCACGGTCGGCGGTCTCATGGACTCGCTCGGCACGGCCATCTCGATGGGCCTGCAATACGGAGTGCCGCTCGAAGCCTATGTGAACAAATTCTCGCACATGCGGTTCGAGCCGATGGGTTACACGAAGAACCCCGACATCAAGATCGCCAAGAGCGTCGTCGATTACATCGTACGATTCTTGGGCGTCACGTTCCTCGAGGGCTTCCGCGAAGCGACGGTCGACAAACCCGCCGCTAAGAGTGAAGCCTCGGAAGGAGATGATGCGTCGGGGCAATCATCGCCCACCGCCAAGAAGGCTGGTGGGCCGACCGCGAACGGGTCGGCCATGAAGGCCACGAATAACGGTACGGCCAACGGTGCCACGAACGGCAGCCATGCCGTTGCCAAGCCTGTGGCTAGGTCGGAAGCGAAGGTCGAGGCCAAGAGTTCGACGGACGACGTCCTGCTGCGAGCGGGCGTCGCGCCGAAGTTCGATCTCAAGGCGATCGGCTCCGGCACCAATCTGACGAATCGTAGCGAACAGTTCGCGTCGTTCCAAAGCGACGCCCCGAGCTGCGACAACTGCGGTTCCATCACCGTGCGAGCCGGCAACTGCTACCTCTGCCACAACTGCGGAGCGAGCATGGGTTGCTCCTAGTGTTTAGCCGCGTCGCTCGCGACGCGCGATGATAACCATCGGGTGGCCAACTTTGGGCGGCCGGTCTTCTCGCAAGATCGGTCGCCCGAAGTTTTTATAGAGTGTACTTAAACGGCCGCCGCGGCTTCTAAGCCCGCACACTGCCGCAGGTGCTCAATCCGCCGGGCAAACGTTTGCTCAAACGTATGCTGTTTGGCGAAGTCCCAAGCTTTAAGAGAAAGCTTAGCCAGCATTTCGCGATCTTCATGCAATCGCGCGACGGCCAAGGCCAGCAAGCGGAAGTCGTCCATAGAAACTTTGCGGCCGCAGCCGGCCATTTCCATCAGCCCGGACCAAGCTTCATTCGCGTAGCCGACGATCGGCACGCCGCACGCCAAAGTTTCCAAGTACGTGCAAGAAGGGTCCCCCTGGCGGTGCGGGCAGATAAAGACGTCGCATTCTTGTTGCAGGTGCGGCATCAACTGCGTTCTGAAGTCGAGCGTGCCGTGAAACAGCACTTCGCTGCAAAGATCGTAGTGGGCTAGCGCCGTTCGCATGCCGTCTTCCAAGTCGCCGGCACCGCAAATAGAAAATGTGAAAGGTACGCCAAGCCGGCGCAGTTCGGCGGCGAACGGCGGCAGATGATCGGCCCCCTTCATCGCAATCAGCCGACCGGAGAAGACCAACCGCAACGGCTCGCCTTGCAGCAGTCGCGCTAGTCGCGATTCCAGCTGTTCCTCGTCGGGCAGCATGTCGGCGGTCGTTCGCGTGTCGAAGTACAACATCGCGTTGTCGTTCAGTCCGCGATAGGCCTGAAACGTGGGTAGCCCATTGCATTGCACGCCGGCCGCGGCGCGAATGGCCGCAACGTTTGCCTTCTCTTGGCTTCGTTCCCACCACGCGCGGCGCCAGCGGCGCAGCGGATTCCATTCTTCGGTCGCCGCGATCTGTTCACGCGTCGCCAAGGTGTACTCGGTGTTGACGACGAACTTCGTCTTGGCCTTACGACAAGCCGCGGCCAGGTGGTTCTGTCGATAGTGCGTACCGCCGAGCACGACGGCCGATGCGGCAAGTTCGGCCTGCATCCGTCGATCACGGAACGACATCAATTCCAAACCGAACGGCAGCGAGGCAGGCACCACCGCTTTGTTGTCGAGATTATTCGTCGCCCCTTTCGCCGGTTCCAGAATCGCCTTCACCGGGCCGTCCCACAGCCGCGCGTACTCGGCCATGCCGTCGATGAACTTTTGCGTCACGACGATGCGACCGTCGTTCTTGCGAACGGCTTCGAGCGACGGGAGTACCAGGAGTTGATCGTTGCGCCACATACCTGCGACCGTTGGGAAATCGTTACCTTCGGCAAAATCGTTACGAGCACGCGAGAACGTGCGCCGGGTGCGGATTGATCCGCCTTGGCAAACATAGCTGTTTTTGGCCGACCGTCGGAAAAAATAGTAAGTATCGGTTGGGGAAACCACAGTCGGTTGTCGCGCGCCGCCGTCGAAACGATTTCGCCGGCTGGTTCGACGACCGTTTCCCGCGCGTATTGCGCTCGCCTCCCGGGAGCCTGCGCGAAGTTCGCCACCACACCGAAGAGACCCACCAAGATGTCGACCGACATTCAGCGCTTCCGTTGTTTTCTGATCGGGTCCGAGTCGCTGCTCATCGAATGCGCGGAAACGCTTCTCAAGCAGGGTCACGAGGTTCTCGGCGTCATTACGTCGGCCAAGAAGGTCTCGTCGTGGGCTCATGGCCGCAACCTCCGCGTACTCGACGCCCGGGGAGATTACGCCTCGGCGCTGCGGGAACAACCGTTCGAGTTTCTCTTCAGCATTACGCATCTGGCGATCATTCCGGGCGACCTCGTCGCGCTGCCCACGCGCGGAGCGATCAACTTTCACGACGGTCCGCTGCCGAACTACGCCGGCCTCAATACGCCGGTTTGGGCCTTACTTAACGGCGAGACCGAACACGCGATCACGTGGCATTGGATGACCGCCGGCATCGACGACGGCGACGTGCTCATTCGCCGGCCGATCGAGATCGCCGCCGACGACACGGCCCTCACGCTGAACACGAAGTGCTTCCAAGCGGGTATTGAAACCTTCGCCGAACTCGCCGGCTGGCTCGGCGTCGGCACGCCCGCCGCACGGCCGCAAAGTCCCGAAGGCCGACGTTATTTCGGCAAGCACGACCGACCCGAAGCGGCGGGCTTGCTCGATTGGTCGCGACCGGCGGAAGAACTACAAACCCTCGTCCGGGCTCTCGATCACGGCCGCTACCGCAACCCGGTCGCTACGGCCAAGGTCTCGATCGACGGCAAGCTGTACGTCATCGATACGGCCGTCGTTGCGCATCTCGAAGATTCCGAAACTGCCGAAACACCCATTCCCGGCGTCGTCACGCGCTGTGACGATGCGGAGATCCGTGTCGCGGTCGCCGATGCCGTCCTGTCGCTGCGTGCATTCTCCACGACGTGCGGCAAGTCGCTCTCGCCCGCTGATCTCATTGCCCGACACGATCTGAAAGTCGGCAGCCGGCTGGACCATCCGACCGTCGGCGAACGGGCCGCGATCACGAGTCTGCAAGCCAAACTCGCGAAACACGAAGACTTTTGGGTTCGCCGTTTGACCGAAATCGATGCGGCTCAAGTGCCGTATGCGGAAGCTCAGGCTTCTGTCTCCGAATCTCAACCGGCTTCCGCTCGCCAGATGCTTCCCGCCGGTTTCGCGCAGACGTTTGCCGCGCATCCTTTGGCAGACGTCGTGGCCGCTGCCTTTGGCGCTTATCTCGCACGGGTCGGCGAAAAAGATGCGTTCGACGTTGCCTTTCAAGATGCGTCGCAAGTCGATCAAGCCTTCGTGCGCGGCTGGGCGGCTGCGCATGTTCCGCTCCGTCTGCACATCGACAAATCGCGGACGCTCGCGGAAAACATCGCGGCCAACACGGCGAATTTCGAAGCCGTTCGCAAACGCGGCACTTATCTCAATGATGTAATTCGCCGCTATCCGGAACTTCACGATCGCCCCGAACTCGCTGCAGGCCGGCACCTTCCGGCGGCCGTCGTCGTGCGCGAGGATATCGACTCGTACGTGCTCCCGAGCGGCGTCTTACTCGCACTTGTGATTGCGCCGACCAAAGGCGCGATTCGCTGGGTCTACGATGTTTCCGTCGTTTCATCCTCGGCGTTCTCGACACTGCTGCGTCAGTTTGATCAGTTTCTCTCGGGCGCCGTGGCCGAACCGCAAGCGGCCTTGGCGAACTTGGAACTGCTTTCGGCTTCGGAGCGAAAGCTGATCCTTAAAGATTGGAACGCCACGCAGACGGAGTACCCGCGCGACGCGACGATTCACCAACTGTTCGAGGCCCAGGCGGCCCGCACGCCGGACGCCGTCGCCGCTTCGTTTGAAAATCGCCGGCTGACGTACGCGCAGCTCAATCGCCGCGCCAATCGGCTGGCGGTGCATCTGCGATCGCTCGGCGTCGGGCCCGACGCCATGGTCGGCATTCATCTGGAGCGTTCGGAGAACTTGGTCACGGCCATCCTGGCGGTGCTCAAAGCAGGCGGCGCGTACTTGCCGCTCGACCCGAACTACCCGGCCGAGCGGATTGCGTTCATGATCGACGACGCGGAAGCGCCGGTCATCATCACCGAGAACGAAACCATCGCACGGCTGCCGTCGCACAAGGCCCAGGTCGTCAACATCGACGCCGATTCCCCGGTCGTCGCCCGCAATCCGGCCGACAATTCGCGATCGACGTCCGCGGCCGAGAATTTGGCATACGTCATCTACACCTCGGGCTCCACCGGCAAGCCGAAGGGGGTGATGATCGAGCATCGCCAGGCCGTGAACTTCTTCGCAGGCATGGACAAAGTGCTCGATCATGATCGGCCCGGCGTATGGCCGGCCGTCACGAGCCTGTCTTTCGACATTCACGTGCTCGAGCTGCTCTGGACGCTCACGCGGGGGTTCGAAGTCGTCGTCCATCGCGATCGTGAGCGCACGGCCGTTGCCGCCGCGTCGCACTCGCCGTCGCGCGCTAGCGCCGGTAAACGCATGGACTTCAGCCTGTTTTATTTTTCGGCGGACTCCGAAGAACACACGACGAACAAGTATCGACTACTGCTCGAAGGCTCGAAGTGGGGTGACGACCACGGCTTCTGCGCCGTCTGGACTCCGGAACGTCACTTCCATTCGTTCGGCGGCCTCTATCCGAACCCGGCGGTGACCGGGGCGGCCGTCGCGGCGATCACGAAGAACGTTCAGATTCGCGCGGGCAGCGTGGTGTTGCCGCTCCATCATCCGATTCGTGTCGCCGAATGCTGGCAAGTCGTCGACAACCTTTCGAACGGACGCGTCGGCATTTCCGTTGCCGCCGGTTGGCAGCCGAACGACTTCGTGCTGATGCCGGAAAACTTTGCGAACGCGAAGGCGGCCATGTTCCGCGACATGGAAATCGTCAAGAAACTTTGGCGCGGTGAAGCCGTCGAATTCCCCGGCGCGACGGGCAAGCCGCTGGCCGTACAAACCTTGCCGCGGCCGATTCAAGCCGAACTCCCGATCTGGGTTACGACCGCCGGCAACCTCGAGACATACATTCAAGCCGGCCGTACCGGAGCCCACGTTCTCACGCATTTGCTCGGCCAATCGGTGGAAGAACTTGCTCCGAAGATCGCGGCCTATCGTCAGGCCCGAGCCGAGGCAGGCTTCGATCCGGCGACGGGGATCGTCTCGCTGATGCTGCACACGTTCGTCGGGCCGGACGCCGCGCAAGTTCGCGAAACGGTGCGTGGTCCGCTCAAAGCGTATCTCGGCACTTCGCTCTCGCTGCTCAAACAATACGCGTGGGCCTTCCCGGCTTTCAAACGTCCGGCCGGCGCCGCCGTCGACAAGGGAGACGACTTCGCGTCGCTCACGCCGGAAGAGAACGACGCACTCCTCGAATTCGCGTTCGAGCGGTACTACGAAACCAGCGGGCTCTTCGGCGACGTACCACAATGCCTCCAAATGGTCGACAAGCTCAAGGGCATCGGCGTCGATGAGATCGCCTGCTTGATCGATTTCGGCGTGCCGACGGATACGGTGCTCACGCATCTCCCGCATTTGAATGAAGTCCGCGAACAGGCGTCGCCGGATGCCGCCGTGGTGTCTGAAGTAGCCGCCAATCCGTTCTCCGACGACGTCACGATCGTTGAAGATGCCGGCGACTACTCGCTGGCGGCGCTGATCGAGCGTCGGCAGGCCACACATTTCCAATGCACGCCGTCGTTGGCGCGGATGCTCCTGATGACCGACGAGGGACGTCGGGCCTTGCGGCACGTGCGCAAGTTCATGATCGGCGGCGAAGCGCTGCCCGTTGATCTGGCTCGCGATCTCAAGGCCGCGATCGGCGGCAAGCTCGTGAACATGTACGGCCCGACGGAAACCACGGTGTGGTCATCGACGCAAACGGTCGACGACGTTTCCGGCCCAATTCCGATCGGCCGCCCGATCGCGAATACGCAGCTTTACATCCTCGACGCCAATCGTAAGCCGGTCCCGGTCGGAGTGCCGGGCGAACTCTACATTGGCGGCGAAGGCGTGACGCGCGGCTATCTGAACCGACCGGAGCTTTCGGCCGAGCGGTTTGTGCACGATCCGTTCGCGCCGCAGGCCGGCGCTCGCATGTATCGCACCGGCGACTTGGTCCGTTATCGGGCCGACGGCGTCGTCGAGTTTCTCGGCCGCACGGATCATCAGGTCAAGATTCGCGGCCATCGCATCGAACTCGGCGAAATCGAAACGCGGCTCACCGATCATCCACACGTGCGGCAATGCGTGGTCGTGCCGCGCGAGGCGGGCATCGGCGACGTTCGCCTCGTGGCTTACTTCGTGGCCGACGGTAAGGCCGCCGACGATGCCGACCTGCGACAACACGTTCGGGACAAACTTCCCGAGTACATGGTGCCGCAGCACTTCGTCGTGCTTTCCGAACTGCCGCTCACGCCCAACGGCAAGATCGACCGCAAGGCTCTGCCGTCGCTTGATTTCGGCTCATCGCAACCGGCCGCGGCATACGTGGCGCCGGAAAATGACGTCGAACAAAAGATTGCCGCACTCTGGCAAGAACTGCTCGGCCGTGAGCAGATCGGCGTCGACGACAATTTCTTTGATCTCGGCGGTCACTCGCTGCTCGTCGTCCGCATGCATCGGCAGTTGACGAAGCTCGTCACGGCTCCGGTCGCGCTGACGGATCTCTTCCGCTTCCCGACGATTCGCGCACTTGCCGCTCATCTCGCGGGCGACGCCGGCGGCGAATCGGCCCAAGAGGGAACGGACCGGGCCGCCAAACGCCGCGAACTGGCCCAACGCCGCCGTGTGACGCGCCGCTAACGAACAACGATTCCGCACCTTGACGAAGACTCCATGACGAACACCGCAGACTCCTCGAATCCCAACGACATTGCCATCGTCGGCCTGGCGCTGCATGTGCCCGACGCCGATACGCCGCAGAAGTTCTGGCAGAATCTACGCGCCGGCCACGAGTCGGTCCGGCAGTTCAGCGATGCAGATCTGAAAGCGGCGGGCGTTCCCGCCGAGTTGCTGGAGCACCCGCACTATGTGAAGTCGGGCGTGGTGCTCGACGGCATCCCGCTGTTCGACGCCGAGTTCTTCGGGCTCAGTCCGAAGGAAGCAGCGATTATGGATCCTCAGCACCGTCACTTCCTGGAGTGCTGTTGGGAGGCGCTGGAGTTCGCCGGTCACCCGCCGGAAAAGTTCGACGGCCGCATCGGCGTGTTCGCCGGTTGCGGGATGGGGGCCTACTTCAATTTCAACCTGCTGACGAATCCCGACCTTGTGCAATCGGTCGGCATGTTCTTGCTCCGCCATACGGGAAACGATAAGGATTTTCTGGCGACGCGCGTTTCGTATTGCTTCGACCTCAAGGGCCCGAGCGTCAACATTCAAACGGCGTGCTCGACGTCGCTTGTCGCCGTCCACACGGCGTGCCAAAGCTTGCTCAGCGGCGAATGCGATATGGCACTGGCCGGCGGCGTGACGATCGAGTTGCCGCACGGCCGCGGTCATTTGTACAAGAAGAACGAAATTCTCTCGCCCGACGGCCACTGCCGGGCCTTCGATCATCGCTCGCAAGGAACGATCTTCGGCAGCGGCGCAGGCGTGGTGGCGTTGCGACGGCTGGAAGACGCGTTGCGCGACGGCGATCCGATCGTCGCGGTCGTCAAAGGTTCGGCTGTTAATAACGACGGCGCGAGCAAGGTCGGCTACTTCGCACCGAGCGTCGACGGGCAGGCATCGGCCGTTGCCGAGGCGTTGGCCGTGGCGAACGTATCGGCGGAAACGGTCGGCTACGTCGAATGCCACGGCACGGGCACGCCGATCGGCGACCCGATCGAAATCGCCGCGCTGACGCAGGCTTTTCGCGAAACGACAGACCAGCGAGGCTACTGCGCCATCGGCAGCGTGAAGACCAATATCGGCCACCTCGATACGGCGGCGGGCGTCGTCGGCATGGCAAAAGCCGCTCTCGCTCTGCAGAACAAGCAATTTCCGCCGAGCCTCAACTTTGAGGCGCCCAATCCCTCGATCGATTTCGCGAACAGCCCTTTCGTGGTCAACGACAAGTTGCGTGATTGGCCGCAGGGCGATACGCCGCGCCGAGCCGCGATCAATTCCTTGGGTGTCGGCGGGACCAATTCTCACGCGGTGTTGGAAGAGGCGCCGGCGACTAAATCCTCGGACCCGGCTCGACGTCCGTACCAACTGTTGACACTTTCTGCTCGAAACCGCGCGGCACTCGATGATGCCTCGAAGCGGCTGGCCGCGCGTTTGCGCGAGCATCCGGAACAAAATCTGGCCGACGTCGCCTACACGCTGTTTCACGGGCGGAAGAAGTTCGACGTGCGCCGCGTCGTCGCGGCTCGCGACCATGCGGAAGCCGCCGCCTTGCTAGAAAGCAGCGACGCGACACGCGTGTTTACGCACAAGGCGGTCGACGCCAAGCCGTCGTTGGTCTTCATGTTCCCGGGCGGCGGAGCCCAGTATCCACGCATGGCCCGCGATTTGTACGAAGCCGAGCCGGTCTTTAAGCAGTGGGTCGACCGCGGTTTGGCATTGCTCGACGGCAAGCTCGACGTCGATCTCCGCCAACTCTGGTTCGCTCCGGCCGATCAAGACGCCGCGAACCAAGCGCAATGGGAACGCCCGTCGGTCCAATTGCCCGCCATCTACCTCTGCGAGTTCGCGCTGGCCCAGCTGTGGCAGACCTGGGGTGTAAAGCCGGCGGCATTGCTCGGGCACAGCCTCGGCGAAAATACGGCCGCGGCACTGGCCGGCGTCTTCTCCTTCGAAGACGGCCTCGGGCTGGTTGCGCTGCGCGGAAAGTTATTTGAGCGCGTCGCGCCCGGCGGAATGCTGAGCATCCCACTGGCACCGGAGGCGATCCTGCCGCTCTTGGGCGACAAGCTCGATTTGGCGACCGTCAACGGTCCGGAGTTCTGCACGGTCTCCGGTCCGACCGAAGCGCTCGACGAGCTGTTTGCAAAGCTGGCCGCCGACGGCGTCGACGTGAAGCGCGTGCCGATCCGCATTGCCGCCCATTCGCGGTTGCTGCAACCGATTCTCGGCGAGTTCGAAAACTATCTGCGGAGCATCAAGCTCAAGAAGCCGACGCTGCCGATCATCTCGAATCGCACCGGGTTGTGGCTCACCGAGGCCCAGGCCGTCGACCCGAAGTATTGGGTCGACCATCTCCGGCATACCGTTCGATTCGCCGACGGCGTCGGCACGTTGCTCAAAACCGCCGGTCGGGTGTTCCTCGAAGTCGGGCCGGGCAAAACCTTGGCATCGTTCGTACGCCAGCACGGCGACCTGCACGCGGGCCAAACCGTGGTCTCATCGCTGCGGCACCCGAAGGAGTCGGTCTCCGACATCGCCTTCTTCACGGCGGTGCTCGGACGACTTTGGGCGTCGGGCATTGCCTTCGACGACACGCTGTTGTGGAAGGGTGAAAACCGACGCCGCGTGGTGCTGCCGACTTACGCGTTTCAGCGACAATCGTATTGGATCGAACCCGGGCGCGGCCCGGCCGCGGAAGATTCGTCGAAGCGCGACGTCGGCCGACTTGCCAACCTCGACGACTGGTTCTCCCGGCCGATTTGGCGACTGCGCGAACTTGAAACGCCCGAAGCCTCGCTTGCCCCGGCCACTTGGCTGCTGTTTCTCGACGAGGCCGGCGTCGGCGATCGACTTGCAGCGAGGTTGAAGCAGGCCGGGCATGAAGTCGTCGGCGTACGACCGGGGGACGCCTTCTCGCAAATCGACGCCAACAACTACGTTCTCTCGCCCGAACATGGCCACGACGGGTACGAAGCCCTCCTGCGCGATCTGAAATCGACGGGCAAATCGCCCGATCGGATTGTTCATCTATGGCTTACGACCGCCGATGAGTCGTTCCGGCCCGGCTCGAGTTTCTTTCACCGCAATCAAGAGCAAGGCTTTTACAGCTTGCTGTTTTTGGCTCAATCGCTGGCGAGCGAAAGTGCGTCTCAGCCGCTGCATATCTCCGTAGTAACGAATGGAATGCAGCAGACCCGCGACGAAGGGTTGCCGTATCCGGAGAAGGCGACGGTCTTGGGACCCGTCGGAGTCATTCCGCGCGAACTTCCGCAGACGACTTGCGCGACGATCGACGTCGCACTGCCGGGCCGAGCCCGATTCGGCGGCAAGCGACGAGCCGCGGCCCTTGATAATTTGGCCGAGCAACTGCTCTGCGAACTTCAACAGCCCGCCGGCAACGGCAACGTCGCCTTGCGGGGCGATCGCCGCTACGAAAAGGGTTACACCAAGTTCAACGCCGCGAAGCCCCGCGTCGAGGCCGAATCAAAGCCGGCGATTCGACCGCACGGCGTTTACCTGATCACCGGGGGCTTCGGCGGCATCGGCCTCACCGTGGCGCGGCACTTAGCGACCACGGCCAAAGCGAAGCTCGTGCTGGTCGGACGTTCGGCCTTACCGCCGGTCGATCAATGGGATGCCTGGCTGCGGAGCCACGCCGACGACAACGCCGTCAGCCGGAAGATTCGCGACGTTCGTGAGTTGGAATCGTTCGGCGCGGAAGTCATGGCCGCCGAAGCCGACGTGACGGACGTTGAGGCGGTCCGCCGCGTCGTTGACGAGGCGACCAAGCGGTTCGGCGCGATCCACGGCGTCGTACACGGCGCCGGTACGTTGCACGACAACCTCATTTCACTGAAGACGCACTCGGAAGCCGAAGCGGTCTTCGCTCCCAAGATTCACGGCGCGCTGGTGCTCGATGAAGCGCTGCGTGAGACGACGCTCGACTTCTTCCTGTTGTTCTCGTCGACCAGCACGGTGACGTCGCCGACGGGACAAGTCGACTACGTCGCGGCTAACGCGTTTCTCAATGCCTTTGCAGAAAGTCGACATCGGCCGGAGCGTCGCTACATCGCCTTGAACTGGGGCATTTGGAACGAAGTCGGCATGGCCGCCAAAGCCGCCGATCGCTCGCCGGCAAAACTTGCCCCCGCGGCGGAGGAACAACCGGTCGAACACTCGCTGTTCGACTATCGCCTCGGCGGCTTGCATGATGCGAAGGTCACGCTCGTCGGTCGCCACGCCGCCGCTACGCATTGGGTTTACGACGAACATCGCACGGCTGCCGGCCAAGCGCTGTTGCCCGGCACCGGCTACTTGGAACTCGCACGCGCCGCGCTCGCCGAATTGCACGAACCATCGGCCTTGGAAATTCGCGACCTGTACTTCTTGAGTCCGCTGGGCGTCGACGACGACGGGGCTTGCGACGTTTCCGCGACGCTGACACGCG
>JAFLCO010000018.1:0-25503 GCA_017303535.1 Planctomycetota bacterium | reverse complement strand
GACGAACGGGGCTACACGCTCGAGGTCGCAAGTAAATCGTCTCGCGATAAAACAGCCGGACCGCGGTTGAACGCTCAAGCGCGGCTCGTCGCCGTGAAAGCTTCGCAGCCTGGCCGGCTCGATGTGCAAGCCATCGAGGGCCGCTGCCCCGACGTGCGCACCGCTCCTGCGGCCGGCGTATTGCACACCCGGCAGGAAGAGCACTTACGCTTCGGCCCACGCTGGCGGGTACTGAAACAAACGGCCTACGGACGCGGCGAAGCCGTCGCCCGCCTGCGACTGAACGACTCGTTCGCCGGCGACCTCGCACAATACGCATTGCATCCGGCCTTGATGGATCTGGC
Organism: Planctomycetota bacterium; assembly: GCA_017303535.1. GTDB lineage: Bacteria > Planctomycetota > Planctomycetia > Pirellulales > PNKZ01 > PNKZ01. The sequence goes on along the minus strand of JAFLCO010000018.1, from coordinate 25,159 downwards.
GACCGGCTTCGCGATGGATCTGATCGAAGGGTATGCGGAATCCAGTAGCCTCTGGGTTCCAGTGTCTTACAAACGCGTCGCCTGCTTCGCGCCGCTCGAGGCTTCGCTCATCAGTTGGGTTCGCAACCGCGGCGTAAACCGAGCCGACGGCGCGATCGCTTCGTTCGACGTGACAATCACGGACGAATCCGGACGCGTCCTGGTCGAGATCGAAGACTTCGCCATCAAACGCCTAACGGAAAGCGATGCATTCGGCGGTGCGAACGCCGTGAAGAATTCCCCGCGCTCGGAAATTGACGCCGAGGACGACGCCGAAACGATGTCGCCGGCGGAAGCCCGCTTCCTCGCCAATCTTCGCAACGGGATTCGCCCCGCGGAAGGCGTTGATGCACTGCTCAAGGTTCTTGACGGGCCGCATCAACCGCAGGTGATCGTGTCGTCGTTGGACCTGTCCGCCTTGATTGCTCAAGCAGATGTTCCCGCGGCCGGTCCCAAAGCGGAGCCTGGAGCGAAGTTCGCGCGTCCGCAACTCGACGGCGAATTCATCGCGCCGCGCGACAATGTCGAACGCTCGCTCGTCGCGATCTGGGAAGAGTTGCTTGGTGTGACGAGCATCGGCGTTCGCGACAGCTTCTTCGAGTTGGGCGGCCATTCGCTGATCGCCGTGCGGCTGTTTGCACAAATCAAGCGAGCGTTCCAGGTCGATTTCCCGATGTCGGTGCTGTTTGAAGCGCCGACCGTGGAAAGCTGTGCCGCACTTATTCGAAGTGAAATCGGCGAAGCCGCGGCCGGCGATCATCCGCCCGGCGAGGCGGCTCCCGCGAAACATCAGGCCCGCTATACGCACTTGGTAGCCATGCACGAGGGGGCGGGCACGTCGCAACGGCCGCTCTACATCGTCGCCGGAATGTTCGGCAACGTGTTGAACCTGCGGCACTTGGCCCATCTCGTCGGCCATGATCGGCCTTGCTACGGTCTACAAGCCCGCGGATTGTACGGCGATCATGCCCCGCACGCGACGTTTGAAGAAGCGGCGGCCGACTACCTCCGCGAGTTGCGGACAGTGCAGCCACACGGGCCTTATCTGCTGGCGGGTTTCTCCGGCGGCGGGCTCACGGCCTACGAGATGACGCGGCAACTCATCGCGGACGGCGAACAAGTGGCGTTCCTTGGCATGCTCGATACGCCGCTGCCGCGTAGCGAAGCGTTGACTACGCTCGACAAGGTGAAGATGCATGGGCAGCGCATCGCTCGCGAAAAGCATCGCTACTTCTGGAACTTTGTCGCCGGCCGCATCGCCTGGGAATGGGGACGGTTGCGTAAGCGACTCGGCGGCCAGGTCGAAGAACCGGCCGGCGGCGCTCAGTTTCAATCGGCGGCGATCGAGCAGGCTTTCCGTGCGGCGTGCGAAGTTTATCAGCCGCCGCGGTTCGACGGTAGGCTCTGGCTGTTCCGGCCGAAATTGCAGCCGACCCACGTCTTCGAGCCTGACCGAATGATCAACGTCGACCGTCGCTTCATCTATCACGACAACGGCTGGTCGCGACATGTGCGCGACGTGCACGTTGTGGAAGTTCCCGGCGATCACGACAGCATGGTTCTCGAACCGAACGTCCGCGTGCTCGGCGCAAAGTTGCGAGCGGCGATCGCCGAAGCCGAAGCCCAGACCGTGCGAAGTTCGCAAGCGGCGGAGCCGATCGACGTGGCGCTACGCCGTGAATCGGCGGAGCGTGCGACGATCACCGCCAGCCAAGTCGAAGAGGTGCAAGCATGAGCGAAGTCAAGAATATGTCGCCGGATGTGCCGACATTCTGGCTGCCGGACGCCGCGCCACAAGGGCATCCGGCGGCGCCCGTACGTCGCAGAATCCTCATCGGCAAGCCGGGGCTCGACGGACACGATCGGGGCGCGAAGTACGTTGCCCAGATCCTTCGCGACGCCGGGCATGAGGTCATTTACACCGGCATTCGTCGAACGCCGGAGCAGATCGTCGCCGCCGCCGTGCAAGAAGACGTCGATGCGATCGGCTTGAGCTTGCTGTCCGGCTCGCACAACGCGTTGTTCGCCCGCGTGTTGGAACTGCTTCGCGCACAAGACGCCGAAGATATCGCCGTCTTCGGCGGCGGCGTGATTCCCGACGACGACGTCGAGCGGCTGCTGGCGTTGGGCGTTCAGGCCGTGTTTACGCCGGGCACTTCGGCGGCTGAGATCGTGTCGCGCATCGAGCAGGTGCTGAGCACACGCTGATGAGCATGCAGCCGACTATTCCCGAACTTGTCGCCAAGCTGGCAGCGTCCGAAGGGACTGCGCGCTTGCGGCCCGCCGGCCGGCTGATAACGGCGATGGTCGAACGACCGAATGCCGCGGCGACGCTCGTCGAAGCTTTGAACGGACGCGATCTGCCGCGTCCGCCGTTGGTCATCGGTTTTACCGGTGCTCCGGGCGCGGGCAAGTCGACGCTCGTCGATGCCGTCACGGCGCGATTGCTTGAACGTCGCCCTGACTTGCGCATTGCCATCCTTGCGGTCGATCCGACTTCGCCGTTTACCGGCGGCGCGGTTCTCGGCGATCGGGTGCGGATGATGCGATTGGCGCTCGAGGAGCGAGTTTTCATTCGCTCGCTGGCGACCCGCGGTCAACTCGGCGGCGTGTGCGAAGCTCTACCCGGCGTACTAGCGGTTGCGACATTGTGGGGCGCCGACGTCGCCCTGGTCGAAACCGTCGGCGTGGGGCAAAGCGAAATCGATATCGCGCGGCATGCGGACATGAGCTGCATCGTCATGGCGCCGGGCCTCGGTGACGGCGTGCAGTGGCTCAAGGCCGGACTCATGGAAGTCGGCGACGCTTTTCTTGTAAACAAATGCGATCGTGACGGAGCAACGACTCTGCACTCGCAGCTTCTGTCGGCGGTTGAAAGCCGGCAACACGCGCCACGGCGCAGATTGCGGCCGGCGCCGGTCGGCATGGTGTTGCCGCAGGTTCCGCCGGTGCTCTCGGTGTCAGCCGAACTCGGGCAAGGCCTCGACGACCTACTTGATATCCTGCCGCTCCCCGCCGCCGCTCATCACTAGAGTACGACTCGTATGTTGAAAGCCGATTCCATCACTGATGCCGCCGCCCGTTGGGAAGCGGAGACCGTTGCGCCCGTGCTGGCGAAAGCGCCGGAACGTGCAAACTTGGTAACGGCGAGCAACGTCCCGATCGAGCGGCTCTACACTCCGAGCGAAGCCGAGGCCGGCGACTATGCCGAGAAGCTCGGTTTTCCCGGGCAGTATCCGTTTACACGCGGCGTGCAGCCGACGATGTATCGCGGCAGGCTCTGGACGATGCGACAGTACGCGGGCTTTGCGACGGCCGACGAATCGAATCGCCGCTATCGCTTTTTGCTCGAGCAAGGCAGCACCGGTCTTTCCGTCGCCTTCGATCTGCCGACGCAGATCGGCTACGACAGCGACGATCCGGAAGCCTGCGGCGAAGTGGGCCGCGTCGGTGTCGCCATCGATTCGCTGGCCGATATGGAGGCGCTGTTCGACGGCATCCCGCTCGACAAAGTCTCGACGTCGATGACGATCAACGCCACGAGCGCGATCTTGCTGGCCATGTACGTCGCCGTCGGCGAGAAGCAAGGTGTGCCTGCCGCCAAGCTTACGGGCACGCTGCAGAACGACATCCTCAAGGAATACATCGCCCGCGGAACTTATCGCTTTCCGCCGCGACCATCGCTCCGGCTGACGAGCGACATCTTCGCCTATTGCACGCGGCACCTGCCGAAATTCAACACGATCAGCATCAGCGGCTATCACATCCGCGAAGCCGGCAGCACGGCGGCGCAGGAGGTCGGTTTTACGCTGGCCGATGCCGTCTGCTATGTCGAAACGGCGCTCAGGGCAGGCTTAGCCGTCGATGACTTCGCGCCGCGGTTGGCGTTCTTCTTCGCTGCGCACACGGACCTGTTTGAAGAGGCAGCCAAGTTTCGCGCGGCCCGACGTCTGTATGCCCGGATCATGCGCGAGCGGTTCGGTGCGCAAGACCCGCGAAGTTGGATGCTGCGCTTTCATACGCAAACGGGCGGCGTGACGCTGACCGCGCAGCAACCGGAGAACAACGTCGTTCGAGTCGCTCTGCAGGCCCTGGCCGCGGTCCTGGGCGGAACGCAGTCGCTGCATACCAACGGCAAAGATGAAGCCTTGGCCCTGCCGACGGAAGCCGCCGCGCAGTTGGCGCTACGGACGCAACAGATCATCGCCTGTGAAAGCGGCGCGGCAAGCACAATTGATCCGCTCGGCGGCAGCTACTATGTGGAACAACTCACCGACCGCATCGAACGCGAGGCGGAAGCGTACATTCGCGCCATCGACGAACGCGGCGGGATGGTGGCCGCTATTGAGCAAGGCTACCCGCAACGCGAAATCGAGCATTCGGCCTACGCCTTCAACCGGGAAATCGACGAAGGCCGGCGGCAAGTCGTGGGCGTGAACTGCTTCACCGGTGATGCGCCGGCCGACGTGCCGCTGTTCCGCGTCGATGAAGCCGCGACGGCACGGCAAGTCGAACGCGTGCGCGCGTTGCGAGCGTCGCGCGACGATGCGGCCGTGCGCAATTCCTTGTCCGAAATCGCCGCTGTGGCGCGAGCGGGCGACAACCTCTTGCCGTCGATCCTTACGGCCGTGAAAGCTTACGCGACGGTCGGCGAAATCTGCCGCGTGCTCGCCGGCGAGTTCGGAGAGTACTGTGAGGCATTTCACTCCGCATAACCCCTACCCTCGGCGTCTTCGCCGCGACTTCTTGACTCAATTACGCACACATCAAAACGGTGTGGCATCTTTGGACATGCTCACGACTTCTCTCGGTATTCTTGGCTTGAATCATCTTGGCATCGCCGTGTCGAGCCTCGATGCCGCACGCCCTTACTACGAACAAGTTCTTGGCGCCGCTTTCGACGGCGAAGAAGTCGTCGAAGAACAACGGGTACGCGTGGCGTTCTATCGCTTGGGCGACGGACCGGAAGCTTTGCGTTGGGAGCTGCTCGAACCGACCGACGCCGAGTCGCCGGTGGCCAAGTTCATTACCAAGCGAGGACCGGGCCTGCACCACACGGCTTACACGGTGGACGACGTCGCCGCGTCGTTGGCCGCCGCCGAAGCCGCCGGCTTGCGTTTGATCGATCGCGCTCCTCGCCGCGGCGCACATGGCGCCGAGATCGCGTTTCTCCATCCGTCGTCGACCGGCGGGATGCTCGTCGAACTGTGCCGCTCCAAAGACAACCCTCACGCATAACCTGATTCGGCTAGATTCACGTCGCTCCCCGATGACCGATTCGCTTCCACTCACGCCGCTGCAACACTCGATGATCGTCGCCTCGGCGACGCATCCGAGCGCGGGCCTGTACGTGGAACAATGGATTGTGAGGATGCGGGAGACGGTCGACGTCGTCTCGCTTCAGGCCGCTTGGCGAGCGATGGTTCGGCGGCATGCGATTCTCCGGACCATCATTAACGTCGACGATCTCGAAAATCCGGCGCAGTTCGTCGTCTCGCAGGTTGACCGGCCGTGGGGCGACCATGATTGGCGTGCGCTCGGCGCGGCGGAACTTGCCCAGCGATGGGAAATGCTACTGGCCGACGATCGTCGCCGAGGCTTCGACTTCTCCACGGAGTGCCGAGCGAAGCGGCCGCTATGGCGAATCACCGTAGCGCGAACCGCACACGACGCGCGCTTCGTCTGCACTTATCACCATGCGCTGCTCGACGGCCGGTCGCTGATTCTGCTCGGCCGGGAGCTTTTTGCCCGTTACGATGCGTTGACCGGCGCCGGCTCGATGACGGAGAATTCTCCCGCCCCTGACTTCGCCGATTTCGTCAGAGCGCTACCGAAGAGTATCTCCACGAACTCCGCCAATTACTGGACGGAGACGCTCACTAGTCGGCCGCCGGCCAAGCTTCCTTTCGACGGGACGGCTGGTCGATCGACAAGCGCCACGGATTCATCGTGCGGTGAAGTCGTCAACTCCGTTGGGATCGAAGAAACGAGCGAACTGTGCGCGGCCGCGCAGCAAGCCGGCGTGACGCTCCATAATATGGTGCAAGCGGCGTGGGCGTTAACGCTCGCGGCCGCGACCGGTGACTACGATCACACGTTCGGCTCCGTACGGGCCTGCCGCAAGTCACCCGTCGCCGGCTGCGACGCGATGCTCGGCATGTTGATCCATACGGTACCCTTCCGAGCCCGAATCAACGTGGCCGATACGTTGCGAGAACTATTGAAAGTCCTGCGCAAGCAACAAACCGATCTGCGCGAGCATGAACTCGCTCCGCCGCGAGAGATTGCCAGATGTTTTGATGAAGGCTCGCACGGGGCGCTCTTCGACACGGTCTTGATGTTCACGGACCAGCCGGCGACTTCCATGTTTGAGGCCGACGGTCGGCCGCACCCGACGCGAAGCGTCGAGCTTCGCGAGCGATCGGACGGTCCGCTGATTCTGTCCGTTGAATCAGGACACGACCTCCGTTTAACGCTTGAACATCGTGGCGACGTTTTCGACACGACATCCGCTCGACGATTGCTGAATATTTTGACGAACCTGCTCAAGCAGTTCGGCCGATCGCTCGATCGCAAGTTGACCGACCTTACGATGCTTGATGAGGCCGGCGAGCGCGAGGTCGTCGTTCTCGCCAAAGTTACGACGCTTGACGAGAACCTGCCGTCGCTCGTCGCGACAGTACTTACCCAAGCCGAACGAACGCCGGACTCTATCGCGCTGCAACAGGCGGAGCACGCGGCCACTTATGCCGACTTGGCCGATCTCATCGACAACGCCGCGTGTCAGTTGCGGGAGCACGGCGTAGGCGGCGGCGACCGCGTCGTAATCTGCTCCGAACGCAGCGTCGAATGGGTCGCTGCGATTCTGGCCGTCTGGCGCGTCGGCGCCGTATATGTGCCGCTCGATTCAAAGTACCCGGCCGATCGTCGGAATTGGATTCTCTCGAACGCCGAGCCGAAGCTGCTGGTCGTCGATCAGAGTTTCGCCGCAGTTGAGAATTCCTCCGCAACCCCGATAGTTCGCTTGAATCAACTCTTTCCGGACGTCCGGAGCAAGAAGCGTTTTGTTGAGGAGTGGCCGGCAGCCGACTCGCCCGCGGTCATTCTCTACACCTCGGGCTCGACCGGGCGACCGAAGGGAGCCGTCCTTACGCACGACAATCTTGCCGCCCAAAATGCGGCCGTGCGTCGTGCCATGGATTACACGGCCGGCGACCGCACGACGACGCTGTCATCGCCGTGCTTCGACGCCTCGCTGGAAGAAGTGTTCGCGCCCCTGTGCTGCGGTGCCGCGCTCGTCTTGCCCGAAGCCGATGTTTTGACGTCGCACGAAAGATTGCTTTCGCTCGCGGAGTCGGCGCGGCTCACCGTACTTGATATGCCGACGTCGCTGTGGCGCGAACTTACCAACTATCTGGCCGACGCCGGCCGCGAATTCCCGTCTGCCGTTCGAGCCTTAATGACCGGCGGCGAGCGCGCCACGGCCGCGACGTTCGCTAAGTTCCTGCGTGTCGGCGGGGCTCGCATCCGCTGGTTCAACGCCTATGGACCGACGGAAGCCACGATCTGCGCGACGCTCTATGAGCACAATCCTCACCAAGCCCGCAACTGTAACGACGAGTCAGCCCCTCCCATCGGTAGGCCGATCGACGGAGCGGTGATCGCGTTGATCGATGCCTACGGCCGGCTCGTACCGCGCGGCGCGCCGGGAGAAGTCGTTATCGGCGGCCGAGGTGTCGGGCTCGGCTATTGGCGACGCGACGATCTCACGGCCGAGCGGTTCATCGAACGCCCCTGTCCGTCGCTGCCTGTCGGTCGCTACTACCGCACGGGGGATCTGGCGCGCTGGAATTCTGACGGCGACCTGGAGTATCTCGGTCGGGCCGATGGACAGATCAAGCTTCGCGGCTTCCGCATCGAACCGGCGGAGATCGAGGCCGTCGTCGCCTCGCACTCCTCAGTGCGCGACGTCGTCGTGACGGTTCGCACCTCACCGGCGGGCACGGAAGTTTTGGCGGCGTACGTTGTTCCGCGGTTGGGGCAATCGATCGACGTCGCGGTACTGCAAGCCCACACCGCGGCGACATTGCCCGAGTACATGGTGCCGGGACGAATCCTGGCCGTCGAGGCGTTGCCGCTGACGCCCAACGGCAAGACCGACGTCGCGCGACTTCCCGATCCGTTTTCATCGCTCGACCAAGCTACGTTCGCCGTCGACCGCGAACCGACGGAGATCGAGCGACGCATTCTCGATATTTGGCAGACGACGTTGCCCGGCGACTCGATTCGACTGAGTGACGACTTCTTCGCGCGCGGCGGCGATTCGTTAAAAGCTATGACGTTGGCTTCTCGTTTGGAACGGGAACTTGAAACGAAGCTACCGCCGAACCTGCTCTATCGAGCCCGCACGCCGGAGGCTTTGGCGCGCGAACTGGCGACGCACGACGTGCGCTCGGAATTGGCCCCGCTCATCAAGCTGCGAGGCGGCCGGCGGTTGCGGCCGCTGTTCCTAATTCATTCGCTCGGCGGTGACGCTTGGATTTATCGGCATGTGATTGAGGACTTGCCCGGCGACTACGCGGTGTTCGGCCTGCAGATCCCGGGTCTCGACGGCAGCGGCGCTCCCGCCGACACGATCGAAACGGCCGCGACGGAGTTCCTCGAACACGTTCGCAGCGTGCAACCGCACGGCCCGTATCGCCTCGCCGGATATTCGTCCGGCGGCTTGTTGGCGCTTGAAATGGCCCGAAAGTTGGAAGCCGCGGGAGAGCGGGCCGAGTTCATCGGACTGATCGACTCAGGCCTGCCGACGAAAATCGAAAACCAAGTTCCGATCGCGCGAACGTCCCGTTGGTGCGGATTCGTTCGCAGCGTTCCGTCGCTCGTCCGGGAACTGTGGTCGATGCCGCGCGACCAGCGACTGCGCCGGGTCCATTCGTTCTTGCTGCGATTGTTGCGAAGAAACAAGGACGCGGAAGCGGATGCCGGCGAGGCGCTCACCGAGCGAGACATCCGCGAGTGTTTCGCCGAAGACATTTCGGTGTTTTCGCCGGAACGGCTCGAACTCATCCGCCGGCATTTCGACGCCATCGAACGTTACGAGCCGTCGTCGTATGCAGGCGACGCGCACCTCTTCCGCTCGACGCGGCAGCCGGTGTTCGGAACGCAAAGCCCGACGCTCGGCTGGGAACGGCTGATCGCGGGACGGTTGACGGTGACGAACATCTTCGGAGCGCACGCGGTGCTGATGAAGCGTCCGCACGCGACGGAACTAGCCAACGCGCTAGACGCGGCCTTGAGCCGGTTGCCGTCGTCGCGAACGACGGCAGCCGACGTCGATGCCAAGTCGGAAATCGCCGACGTTATGGCCTCTTCGTCTTTTTGACGGCCGTTTTCTTTGTTGGAACAGCTCTCTTCTTGGAAGCACCTTTGGCCGTCGCCGCGGGCTGCTTCTTTACAGCCGCTTTGACGGGCTTCGTCGAAGCGGAGACATCGGCCGAAGACAACGTCTTCACCGCGTCGATCACATCGGCGTCGTGACCATCGACGTTGACCTTTTCCCAGACTCGTGCCAGCTTGCCGGCGGCGTCGAAGAGAAACGTCGAGCGCTGGATGCCCATGTACTTGCGGCCGTACATGCTCTTTTCCTGCCACGCCCCGAACGCCTCGGCCGCGGCATGGTCGGGATCGGACAACAGCGGAAAGTTGAGCGTGTACTTCGTGCGAAACTTGCCGTGGCTTTTCACGCTGTCGGGGCTCACGCCGAGCACGGTCACGCCGAGCTTCTTGAGTTCGCTGCTGCGGTCGCGAAACGCGCACGCCTCGCGCGTGCAGCCGGGCGTGTCGTCTTTCGGATAGAAGTACACCACCGCCGGTTTGCCGGCCAAGTCGCGCAGCCGCACGGGGCCGGCGTCGTCGCTTTCGAGGGTCAGGTCGGGGATCTGCTTGCCGATTTTTAGCCAAGTGTTCATCGAGGTGCTTCGCTTTTCCGCAGGGTGCCGTTACAAATCGTCGGAATGTCCGGCATTTTAGCGCCCGTTAGGGTTTCCGCCGGCCCTCGGGCGCATAGAATTGCGCGGGCCGGACGGGGGAGCGAACCTTTCGCGTTTCCCGGCCCTCGGAGTATGATGGAGCGATTGTCACAGCGAGATTGTCGCAGAGAGTTTGCCCACCCCGGAAAGGTAGTCAGTGGCCACGAGCAGCGCAAAGAAAGAAACATCGGCGGTGAGTGCGCGAGAGAGAGCCCTGGGACGAGCCTTGGCCGCCGCGCAAACGGCGCATGAGAACAAAGGCCGCGACATCCAAATTCTCGACCTTCGCGAATTGACGACCGAGTTCGATTATTTCGTGATCGCCACGGGCGGCAGCACGCGTCAACTGCACGCCATCAGCGAAGAAATCGACCACTGCCTAGAAGACGATTTGCACGACCGCCGCCTCGGCCTGGAAGGGTATCAAACCGGCGGTTGGATTCTGCAGGACTACGGCGATATCGTCATCCACCTTTTCGACGCCAAGACGCGCGAATACTACCGGCTTGACGAACTGTGGACCGGCGCGAAGCGCGTGCCGTTTACGCCCAAGGATCCGGCGTAGTTTTCGGTCGCGGTTTTTTCACGGCTCACGGCTTTTTCGCGGCTCACAGCGAACACGCCGCGCAAGCGCGGCGGCGAAACGGTATCTTAGTGGGATTCTTTGTTTCCCACTTTCGACGACTGTACCGTTTCGATGAATTTCCGCAGCTTACTCCGCGAACGTTTGACGGCCGCCCTTGCCGGTCTCGCTCCTGAAGCCGAACTCTCGTCGCTGGCCGAATTGGTCGTGCCGAGCCAAGATCCTAAGTTCGGCGACTACCAGATCAATTGCGCGATGGCGCTCGGCAAAAGCCTGAAACGTCCGCCGCGCGAGGTGGCGCAGGAACTCGTCAATCGGTTGAAAGTCGACGACTTTTGCAACCCACCGGAAATCGCCGGGCCGGGCTTCATCAACTTGAAGCTCAAAGACGATTATCTCGTCGGCCTGTTGGCCGCGGCATCCGGCGACGAGCGGCTCGGCATCGCGCCGGTCGCACGGAAGAAGCAATACATCGTCGACTACTCGGCGCCGAACGTCGCCAAGCCGATGCACGTCGGCCATATTCGTTCTTCGGTCATCGGCGACAGCATTTACCGTACGCTCAAGTTTCAGGGGCACAACGTCGTCGGCGATAATCACATCGGCGATTGGGGCACCCAGTTCGGCATGATCATCTACGGGTTCAAGCACTTCCGCGACGACGCGGCGTACCGTGCCGACCCGGTGGCCGAACTTTCGCGACTTTACCGGCTGGTGAACCAGCTCGTCGGTTACTTCGAGGCCAAAGAGGAACTGCCGAAGCTCCGGCAGAAGCTCGAGTATGCGACCGCCGCGCTCGCAGCGGCGAAGAACGTCGCACCGGCCGGCGACAAGAACGCCGACAAGAAGAACGCTCAAGCCCTGAAGAAGGCTGAGAGCGACGTGAAGTCGGCCACGGAGGCGGTCGGCGAAGTTGAAAAGAAGCTGGCCGCGATCGACGGCGATGCCGCATTATCGGCCCTCGCCGCGAAACATTCGCGCATCGGCGCGGCTTCGCTCGAAGAAACGGCCAAGCTGCATTCCGGCGACGAAGAAAACCTCAAGCTCTGGCGTGAGTTCATGCCGCCGTGCTTGGAGGCGCTCGAAGAAACCTATCGTCGCCTGCACGTGACTTTCGACGAAACGCTCGGCGAAAGTTTTTATCACGATCGCTTGGCGGCCGTCGTCGAGTTTTACGAGCAGAAAGGCTTGGCTCGCGAAAGCGACGGCGCGCTCTGCATCTTTCTGCCCGGCCAAGACGTGCCGATGCTCATTCGCAAGAAGGACGGCGCGTTTCTCTATGCGACGACCGACTTGGCGACCATTCAGTACCGCATGGAGCGTTGGAAGCCCGACGCCGTGCTGTACGTCGTCGACCATCGGCAGAGCCTGCACTTCGAACACCTGTTCGCCGCCGCGAAGCTGGCCGGTTACGAAGGTTGCGACTTCCGCCACATCAGCTTCGGCACGGTACTCGGCAAAGACGGCCGGCCGTATAAAACTCGTAGCGGCGACACCGTCGGGCTCAAAGGTCTGCTCGACGAAGCGGTCGAGCGGGCCGCGACGATTGTCGCCGAGAACGACGAGCGGAATCCGGAAGGCCCGCAGCTTTCGGCGGACGAGCGCCGCCGCGTGGCGGAGACGGTCGGCATCGGGGCTTTGAAGTACGCCGATCTCTCGCAGAATCGCACGAGCGACTACGAGTTCAGCTACGACAAGATGCTGGCGATGAACGGCAATACCGCGACGTACATGCAGTACGCTTATGCTCGCGTGCGAAGCATCTTCCGCCGCGGCGGCGTCGATGCCGCGGCGCTGCGGGCCAAGAACGTATCGATCGTTCTCGGCACGCCGGCCGAACGCAACTTGGCTCTGGGCTTGCTGCGTTGCGAAGAGGCGATTGAGCTATCGACGGCCGACTTCCGCCCGAACCAGCTGACGACGTATCTCTTTGAACTGGCGAACTATTACTCGACGTTCTTCGAGCAGTGCCCGGTGCTCAAGGCGGAAACGTCCGAGCTACGCGACAGCCGGCTGATGCTCTGCGATCTGACGGCCCGCACGATCAAGCTCGGCTTGTCGCTGCTGGGGATCGACGTTGTAGAGCAAATGTAGTCAAACAAAACTAGATCAGCGGCCGTAGGTCACCGACGCGGGGTGCCACTGGTGGCTTGCCCACCAGTGCCTTCGCCTGACTACGTTTTCTTGCCCCCACAGTCGGTCTATTCCGGCAGCGGCTTCCCCTTCGTCTCCGGAGCAAACGGCAGCACGGCCAAGCCGAGCAGGAAGATCGCACACATCGAGACGCCTGCATACCGCATCGGCATGCTCGGGTGGATTTCCTTGTAGCCGGCGAACACGCTGCTCGTAAGAAAGCCGAACATAAACGGCCCGACCGCCGCGACGAACCGGCCGACGTTGTAGCAGAACGAGGTGCCCGTGCTGCGGAGACGCGTCGGGAAAAGTTCAGGAAAGTAGATCGCGAGACAGCCGAAGATCGAGAGCAAGCAGACGCCCATGAGCGGGATCAGCGTAAACACGTGAGTGCGGCTGTCGAAGAACGCGAACACCGACGCGGTGCTCAACATGCCGAGCGTGAACGCGATGGCGAACGCCTTGCGCCGCCCAAGTCGCTGAGCGACCAAGCCGGAAAGAATCATCCCGAAGAACGCGCCGACGTTGAGCATCAGCGACGTGTAGCCGGACCACTTCTTGATGGCCCCTTCGAGTTCGATGCCGGTCATGCCTTCTTGCGTGAAGAGTTCACGGAATACCGACTTCTGCAATTGCACGCTGAAAAAGCCGATCCCCCACAGGCCGACGACGCCGGCGAAGCCGATGGCCAGTCCGATGAAGGCGTTGCGGCGCAAGATCGGGTTGCCGAAGAGTTCGGCGTAGGAACCGCGCTTCTGATGCTTGGCGTCGGCGGCTTGCCAACGTTCCGGCTCCTTCAACTTGCGGCGAACAAAAATGGCCAACAGCGCCGGCAAGGTGCCGATGCTGAACGCAATCCGCCACGCGGTAAACGGCGTGCCGCCCGGCAGCGTCAGCCCGTCCAAAGCGCCGGAGCTTTGCAGATGCCCCAGCACGATGTAGATCAATGCCGCGGTACAGTTGCCGACGGCCGAGAGCGCTTGCAGCCAAGACAATGCGTACGGCCGAGCCCGATCGGGCATCACCTCGGCGACGAGCGCCACGCCGACGGCGAACTCACCACCGACGCCCAAGCCGGTCAGAAACCGATAGGCCATGAAGTCGTAATAGCCGGTCGCAAACACCGAGAGCCCGGTGAAGATCGAATAGAGAAGGATCGTGGCGAGCATCGTCTTCACGCGCCCGACGCGGTCGCCCATGATGCCGAAGCCGAGGCCGCCGGCCGCCCAACCGAACAAAAACACCATCGTGGCGTTGCCGCCGAACTTGGCGAGTTGCGGATCGGTCGGCGAAATCTTCAACAGGTCCGCCACCGCTTCGTCGCGGGCCAGCACGAAGAGTTGCTGATCCATCGTGTCGAACAGCCAGCCGAGGGCGGCGACGGCGAACACGAACCAGTGGTACTTCGTGAGGAGCTTGTACCAAGGGCCGTCGAGATGCGTGGGATCGACGGGAGGAGCGCTGACGCCGGCCATGCGTGACCTTTTCAACACGAGAGGAATCAAGGCGGGAAACGAGCGATACGGCCGCCGCTCGGTAAACCGGCAATTTCGGCCGCAAAATGAGCCTCGATAAGAACATGCGACGCGCGGAGCGTCAAGGGTTCGCGGCTCGATATTATGCAGTGCGATGCGACCTTTTGGAACGAGTGCTTTGTTCAATAGGCCCAGATGAATATCTGGGGCGAAGCGAAGTGTGGCGAAAGGCCAAAGCACGACGATTCGTCGCACGAGCTACTTCGCCGTTTCCTCGTCGATCTTCTTCACATCATGCTCGGCAAACCACGCGAGTACGCGCTCCAGCACGTCGGCCTAATGTTTCACCTGCCAGAGGCCGTGGCGTTCGTCGGAGTAAATCACCATCTCGGTTTCGCAGCCGCTCTCTTTGAGCCCGCGATAAAACATCCGCCCCATCGCCACGGGGCAACGGCGATCGTGGTCGGCGTGCAGGATCAAGGTCGGCGTCGTCACGGTGTGCGCCAGCGTCGTCGGGCTACGCTCGCGCATTAAGGCGCCGACGTCGATCTTGCGTCCCTCGTGCTCGACGGTCTCCCACGGCTTGCCGCCGAACTCCCATTCGGTCCAGCTTTGCAGATCGCTCAAGCTCCACATGGCGTGCAAATCGGTGACGGCGTTCTGGGCCGCGGCGGCGCGGAACTGTTTCGTGAGCGTCACCAGCCGGCAGGTCGAGTAGCCGCCGTAGCTGATGCCGTAGACGAACTGCCGGTTTTTGTCGACCGTGCCGCGCTCGATGAGCATGTCGATTCCCGTGAGGATGTCCTGCATGTCGGACCCGCCCATATCGAAACGGGCCGCGTCGAGAAACTTCCGGCCGTACCCGTAGGTGCCGCGAAAGTTCGGCTGAAACACCGCGTAGCCGTGCGCCGCGAACAGGTGCACGGTGAAGTTAAAGCCCGGCTTGCTCGCGCTGTGCGGCCCGCCGTGAGGATAGACGATTAATGGATAAGGCGCATGGTCTTTGCCATCCGTATTCGGCGGGAGCGTAAGCACGCCTTCAATTTCCAATCCGTCGAAGCTTTTCCACTTCACAATCTCTTCACGGGCCTCGAGTCGTTCTTTGAGCCACGCATTCACGGCCGGCGGCTTGAGTTTCTTGTTCGCCGGCGGATCTGGCTCGGGCTTGGCATGCGCGGCAATCGGATGATCTTCCCCGGCGATGTGAAACACGAGCGTTTCCGTCTTCATGCCCCGCACACCGCGAACGCGTACGTGCGAGTCGTCGATCCAACAATCATCGCGCAGCGGAAACGTCGGCTGAAACGGCGGCGTGCCGTCGTCGGCCCGCTCGGCATCGTGGGCATTGATCAGCGTGCGCGGCTTCGCGTCCTTCGCATCGAGCCCCAGCACGCACAAGTTGAACACATCCATATGCGGCCCCTTTCGCGGGACCGAAAGATACAGCACATGCTTGCCGTCGGGCGAAATCCGCGGCGAAACATCCGGGCCGGGGTTCGTGGTGAGTTGCTGCGGCGCGTCATGAGCTCCTTGCGGCTCGGCCGGAATACGCCAGAGGTCGTAATTCTTATTGATGCTGTAACGGACGCTTTCCTGGTCGCTCGTTCGGTTGGAATGTACGACGACGTACTTCGAATCGGGCGACCATTGGGGATCACCGTACCAATACGGTGACCAGCGATCCGTCGAAAATGATTGCTGACGATCTTCCTTGTTCGCGGCAAACCCGGTTTGGAAATGGATCGCAGTCGGCAGGTATCCTTCGTAGCCCTCGCCTTGGTCATCCGTCTCGATTTCGTAGCGGCCTCGCAGTTCGTCGTCGACGCGCCATTTCATGGAGCGGTCAAGACCGGAGACGTAGGCTATCCAGCGATTATCGGGCGAGAAAGTAATGCGGGTATAAAACGTATCGCTGACGGCCGTGTCCGTCTCATCGGAAAGCTGGACGATTCGCCCAAGCGACGGATCCGCGGGCAGCGGGCGCGGCATGGCCCAAACCAGTCCCGGGCCGTCGGAATACGGCGGAATCGGTAACTTGCGCCATTCGTGTTCGGCGGGGCGATCGGAGAGAAACGCCAGCCAACGGCCGTCGGGCGAGTACGTCGGCAGTCGTCCATCAGGCTCGCCCGGCTCCAGCGGTTCCGCCCGCCCGGTCGCGCCGTCAATCCGCCAAATCGCCGACCTTCGGCCGGGCTGCGCGTGGTCGTACCAGCTGCGCACATAAACGGCCTCGTCGCCGCGGGGGCTCACTTTAAAATCGCTGACGGTCTCCTGGCGATAGATGTCGCTGAGTTGCAGCAGAATCTTTTCGTCGGCGCGAGCAGCGTCTGACGCTGCGATGATCGCAAAGCCGATCAGAAATAGGCGGCCCAGCATGGCGGCGGCTCCCGTTCACGCAGTCGAGTTGCGCGGCAAATCGGACGAAGTGGTCGCCGGGCTTTCTACTCTGCCGTCCGGCGTACCCGCAAGCGTCCGGCTGTGCCCTCGAATGAATCGCTGCGCGCGTTTGCGCTACTCTTTGCGTTTCTTCGCCGACGCGCGTCCGGCGGGAAGTTCCAAGCGGCAGCAGCCGAGGTCGAGATAGTTTTCCGAGTCGGAAACGTTGGCCACCGCGAATACGTCTTGGGAGATGGCGTATTCGACGTGCCGCCCTTGCTTCGTGGCTTTCAGAATGCCGGCCGTGCGCAAGACGCCCAAATGGTGCGAAACCTTAACGATCGTGTCTTCCAACTCCTCGGCCAGAACGCCGACGTGTTTCGGCCCCGCCAAAAGGGCCGTCACGATCCGCAAACGCTCCGGTTCGGCCAGCGCCTTCAAACGCGAGGCGCACCACTGAAATTCTTCAGCGTCTTTCATAGGCAGAGCGTTATTCGTCATCGGGGCGGTAGTGCTCTTCGCAAGCGGCGGCGTTGCGACACACTCTTACGGGCATTAGAGTATTAGAGGTCTGATCCCTGGCCGAACACCTGATGATTGTAATCGATCCCCCTCCCGCCGGCGACGAAGAACCAGCAGGCTACGAAGCCCTGTTGGCCGCCGGGATGCGCCAGTTTGGCTCGACGGAAAACGTCGATCCGGGCTCGGTGGCGATCGAGGTTCGGCCGCGCCGCCGGCGCTGGTTCAGTTGGGCACTGCTCGGGTCGTGCCTGTTGAGCGTGAAATTTCACGCCGCGGCGGCCGGGGGTATTTTCGCTTGGCAACTGCTCGGATTTCTCCCGCCTTCGATCGACTTGCAAAGTCGGAAGGCGTCCATCGCCCTGATCGCCTCCATCGAGGCCGCGCCCGACGCGAAGGACGAACTGAAAAAGCCGGTCCGACCGGTGACGATACCCAAGCCGAAGCCGCCCGAACCGAAACCGGAGCCGAAGCGCGAGGCCGTGGAGATCGTGAAGACGGTCACCGAGCGCGAGCCGACGAAGCGCCGCGAATCTAAGCACGAAGAAGTTGCCCTGGCCGAGCCGGAAACGCCTCAGCCGAACAAGAAGCAACTCGACGAAGAGCCGGAAAAATTGCCCGACGAGCCCCTAGCGCGATCCAAGCGCCCTGCCCCGAACGTCGCACCGCTCGAAAGCGCCGCGTCGATGGCGTCGCTCGAAGTGGAAGGCTCGCAGTTCGACGAATTCCCGCAAGACTTCTACAACCCCAAGCCTCCTTACCCCGCCGACGCTTACTCGCGCCGGCAAGAAGGAGTCGTGTTGTTGCGGCTGCGAATTAGCGCGACGGGCATCGTGGAAGACGCCGAAGTTTTGCAATCGAGCGGCGTGCCGAGCCTCGACGATGCGGCCGTTCGCACGGTGCTGACCTGGCGTTTTCATCCGGCGCGACTGTTGGGCCGAAACGTCGCTGCGACCGTGAAGAAGCCCGTCCGCTTCACTTATCAAGACGGTGCTTAGCCGCCAGTCGCGTCACTTCTTCTCGCCAACCGTGAAGTCGATCGTCGCCGTGCCTATTTTTTGGCTGAGCGTGTCGACGATCGTGAGTTGCAGCGTGTAATTGCCGTCGTAAATCCGTTCCGGCACCGAGAGGAAGTAACGCAGGAAGTAGTCGCGGCGTTCGTTGCGGCAATATTCTTCCGTGAGCGCCAGATCGTTCTCGGCCACGCGTCGGCCCTGAGCGTCGAGAATCTGGTAACTGCTCCGCAGTGCCGTGTGGAACCCCTTGGAAGATTCCTCACTTTTGAAGTTCTGCACTTCAGCGTAAAGAATCAGCGGCTGCGTCGCTTTGAACTTGTACTCGTCGAACTTTTTATAAACGCCGTAGCTGGAAACTTCTTCGCAGAAGTTCAGGTTGCGAACGACGAGCGTGCCCGTCTCGCCGAGGCGTGAATCGGCCTTGGCCAAGTGCAGGCGAGCCTCCGCCGCGCGCTTGGCGGAATCCGTTTGCCGCTCGGTGTCCAAGCAGGTCGCCAGCGCGTAAAGCTGCTCGCGCCAATAGTCCTGCTCGGCCGCGCTGATGCCGGGGATCGGCTTCAGGGCGTCGTCCCGCCGGCCGGCCGTCAGATAAAGCATCCGCAGCCAGGCATGCCGCGAAACCTCGGCGGCGCTCGCCGGCGGCTCTTTCGTTTGTTCTTCGAGCAACACGATCGTCGCTTCGAGGTTCTTACGCCAATCGCCGGCGGTTGCGCTGGTTGCCGGTTTCGCAGCCGACTCAGCTTTCGGAGGTGCGTCGTTCGATGCGACAGCGGGCGTCGCCTCGGCGGCCACCTGCTTCTCGTCCGGCTGTTCGAGCGGCGGCGGCGTTTGGCGTTGTTCCGCCTCGCGGCGCTGCGCTTCCGCCAGCGCCGCGGTGAGAATTGCTTGTGTCGGGAGTTGACCTCCGCCGCCGCGGCCGAGAAGTTGCGGCGCGCCGCTCTGTGCGCCCGTCAGTTGCGCGGCGATGGCGTCGAGCGGCAACTGTTCCGAAGCGGCGGCCTGCGTGAAGCCGGTCTGCACGACCGACGGTTTGTCTTGCTCAGGCTTCGTCGCTTCCGCAGGCGCGACCGCGGTGACGGCCGGGGCTTGCCGCGCCGCCGGCGGTTCTTTACGCCGATACGCCGCGCCGGCTCGGAACGTTTGCAACAAAAGCGGATGCAGCGAAGGGTCGGTCTGCCGCAAGTCGGCGATCAAGCGTTGCTTCGTTTCCGCATCGACGTCGGCCATCGCCTCGACTTCGGCGAGCGCGGTTTCCAATGTCGTTGCGGCGGCCGGTTGTGCGACGGCGGGGCGACCGGAAGCTTGTGCGCTGTCGCCGGCCCAGGCCTGTGCCCCCTGTCGAGCATACGGGCTGACCGGCACTTGCGCGACCGGCGGGTTCGGCGCGGCGGCCGCTTGCTCGAGGTCGACCGCCGTCAGATCGTCGGGCACGTTGTGTCGGATGCAGCCGGGCGCAATCAAGCAAACGAGCACCGCCGTGAAGCAGCACCAATTCGGCGGTCGACGGCGGCGCGAGCGTTCGTCCATCAGCGGGGCGTGCGGAGGCGCGGAAACGGGGAACCTCGCAACCAATGCGAGGGGCGGGAGCGTACGACAATCGGCCGCACGAGACAAGACGGACGCCAGAATGTTCGCGACATCGTAGGGTGGCTGGGGCATAGCGCAGCGGTGCCCCAGTGATCGCGATAATGAAGAAACTGGGGCACCACTTCGTTTTGCCCCAGCCACCCGGAGTTTAGGCCTTACGCGGATCTCCGGCCGTCGAAAGCTTGGCGATAAACTGCTCCAGCACCAGTCGCGCTCGGGCCGGCTGCGAGGCTTTGCCTTTGAGCGCGAGGTCCGTTTCCAGCAGCATGTCGTAGAGTTTGCCGCTGCGGCGCCGGCCGAGCTGCTTCCACTGCCCTTCGGCCTTGCCGATCACAAATGGCTTAAAGCCGGCGAGTTCCAAAATCTGCCGCGCCGCGAGCCGCTGCTTGCGGGCTTCGCTATCTTCCAAAATCCGCGTGGCCGCCGCGAACCGCCGGAACGTCGCCGCCATTTGTGCCAGCAATGCAATCGGATGTTCACCGGCCACGATCAGCCGATCAAGTTGCTTCAGCGCCGCCGGGGCGTTGCCGAAAGCGATGTCGTCGATCATGTCCCAAGCCGTACGCGTACGCCAGGAGCCGACGTATTGATCGACCAACTCGACCGTGATCGGTTCACCGCGGGCCGCCGCCGCAAGTTTCGCCAGTTCCTGATCGAGCAAGCCGAGTTCCGCGCCGACGAGATCGGCCAGCGATTCGGCGGCATCGGTTTGCAGCCGCGCGTCGTGCTGTTGCTTGGCCCACGCGACGAGCCATTTGATGAGGCCCGCGCCCGTCGGAGCCCGACATTCGATGTTAAGACCTGAAGCGCCGACGGCTTTGTACAACCGCGTGTTGGAGGGCCACGTGGCGACGTCGAGGATCAGCACGCCGGCCTGCGAAGGCTTGGCGACGTAATCCTCGAGCATTTCGCGCATCGATTTCTTTTTCGGACCCGGCGCCGGTCGCGAAACAAAATCGTCGGCCTCGTCGATGATCACCACACGCCGGCCGCCGCCGAAGAGCGACAACGTGCTCAACTCATCGAAGACGTCGCGGGCCTCGGCCGTGGGGCCGGCGAGTTCCGTGGCGGAAAACTCGGGATCGTCGCCTGCGATGCGCTTCTTCAGTTCTTGAAGAACGAGCCGCTTGAGAAAGCCATCGTCGCCGAACACCGCGCAGACCGGCGGCACCTCTCCCTTTGCCCCGGCGGCAAGGAAGTCGACGGCACTCAGCTTTGGCGGACATGGTAACGAAGTCAGCAATTCTCCCCTCTCCCCTTGCGGGAGAGGGGCCGGGGGTGAGGGGTAGGCATATGTTATAACGTTCACTTCCCCACGCCCCAACCGCCGAACATCGCCCGTCATGGCCTATCCGTCCGAAGATTACTCCGCCCCCGCAAGCGACGCTCAGCCGGTACTCACGGTCGAGCAATTGACGCTGCAGCTCAAAGGCTTGCTCGAAGATTCGTTTCCGGCCGTGTGGGTCACCGGAGAGATTTCGAACTTTTCGAGCCCTTCGTCGGGGCACTGCTATTTCACGCTCAAAGATGATGCAGCCCAGATTCGCGCCGTAATGTGGCGCGGCACGGCGAGCCGGCTGAAGTTCGACTTGCACGACGGACTCGACGTCGTCTGCTTCGGCGCGATCGACGTCTACGCGCCACGCGGCAGTTATCAACTCGTCGTCTCGAAGCTCGAGCCCAAAGGTATCGGCGCGCTGGAACTCGCGCTGCGCAAGCTCAAGGAGAAGCTGGCGGCCGAGGGTTTGTTCGACCGTGCCCGCAAGCGGCCGTTGCCGAAGTTTCCGCGACGGATCGCGTTTGTCACCAGTCCGACGGGCGCAGCCGTGCGCGACTTCTTGGAAGTGCTGAGGCGACGGTGGCGCGGGGCCGACGTACTGATTGTTCCGACTCGGGTTCAAGGCGACGGAGCGGCGCGGGAAATCGCCGCGGCCATTCAGAAGGCCAATCGGCCTGAACTCGGCGTTGATGTTTTGGTCGTCGGTCGCGGCGGCGGCAGCTTGGAAGACCTCTGGTGCTTCAACGAAGAGCCGGTCGTGCGGGCCGTCGCGGCTTCGCGCATTCCGACCATTTCCGCGGTCGGGCATGAAATTGACGTCACGCTCTGCGATTTGGCCGCGGATGTTCGCGCCCTTACACCCAGCGAAGCGGCTGAGCTTGTGCTGCCGTCGCAAGATGCACTCGCGGCGTTTCTCAACGATCGCCAGGCTCGCTTGCTTGCGGCCCTGCAGAACAAGGCGGCCACGGCTCGACACCGGCTTGTGATGCTCGGCGAGCGTCGCGTGTTTCGACAGCCGCGCGAATTGATCCATGCCCGCGCGCAACGGGTCGACGAACTCTGGCTCCGCGCCGGTCGGGCGCTGAAGAACAAGTTGACCCTGCAGCGAAGCAAGCTGGAGACCTGGGCCGGCAAGCTTGAGTCGCTGAGTCCCTTGGGCGTACTTGCGCGGGGCTACAGCGTGACGCAGCGCGCCGACGACGGTGCCGTGGTCACTTCGGCCGCTCAGGTTTCTCCCGGTGATGCGCTGCGAACTCGCGTCGCTAATGGGGAAATTATAAGTATCACGCGAGAAGTAACGACTTCATCGACGTCCTCAGGCGAGCGGCCGGTGTAAGCCGGCCGTTGCGCGACCCTAGCGAACAACGCCGCCGCCGATCAAAATGGGGAGCTTGCCTGCGTATCTCCCCCAGCGTTTTGCGATCGAGCGTGAAGATGTTAATCCGAGTCCTGGCCGCGGTATCGTTGTTCTGCCTGGCCGGCGTTTCAAACGCCGCCGAGGCTTCAAGGACGATCTTCACGTTCGACGACGCGATCGCCGCCGATCAATGGGTTGCGCTCGCCGGCGTGCCGGTGGAAGTCGGCGCTCCGCCCGAGGCCGCTCCCGGTGGGATGCCGAGCGGCACCGCTTTCCATGTGACTTCCGCGGGGGGCAACGGCGGGATCTACGCCAAGCGCGACGCCGCGCCGCTCGATTGGACGGCCGTGAAGAACGCGACGTTCTGGGTCTACCGCTCGGCCAATGCCGCCAAGGCCGACGACGTCACGCAGATCGAAGTCCAGTTCGTCGAGAGCGACGGCAAAACCCGATTCTGGCGGCGGATGGATTTGAATCACACAGGCTGGAAGCAGTACGAAGTGCCGCTGCGGTGGTGCCGTTGGTCGACGGGCCGAATTCCCCAATGGCAGAACGTGGTGCGGATCGGCTTCTGGTGCCGCGAGGCCGCGGACTTTTGGATCGACGACGTCGCGGTCGTCGAGGCAGGCCCCGGTTCCGCCGAGCTAGCCGACGAGGAACTGCGCGACTTCGCGTTTCCCGCAGCCGGTGGCGCCGTCAATCCGGAAACGGTGAAGCTCGAAAAAGGAAAGCACGCGACCGTCATCTCCGACCATGCGGAACTCGACGCCGTGCAGCTCGCCGCGCATCTCGACAAGGCGGCCGAAGCCGTGGCGGCCGATTTCTCGTTCTTGGGCCAAACGCCCGCCGGGCGGCTCGTCGTGTTTTCCGATCGTCCGACGTACCAGCAATTCACCGTCCGCACGGCCGAGCAACTCAACTCGGCCGCCGCGCCGCCGACTTCCGGTGGGTTCACGTTTTGGGGAATCGCCACCTCGTTCTGGGATCCGCAGTACAAGACCTTGCGGCCGGTGTACCTGCACGAGTTTATCCATTCTTATCTCGACGACGCCCTGCAACTCGACAACAGCGGCGAATGGCTGCACGAAGGTTTGGCGAGCCACTACCAGTTGAAGTTTCATCCGCAGGAAAACTTCCCGCAAATCGTGCGCAACGGCATCTCCGACGCGGGCAATCATCAGCCGCTAGAGACGTTGCTCAACGGTGCGAAGATTGATCTTTCCGCCTACTGGCAAGCCGCGACCGTCGCGGACATGCTGCTGCACGACGACGCTTACAAAGCCAAGCTGCCGCAACTGATTCTGCTGATGCGCGAAGCAGGCAGCACGAACATGGCGCCGCATCTCGAACCGGTGTTCGGCAAAACGTTCGACCAACTCACGGAAGACTGGCAAGCCTTCTGCCGCCGCAGCTACTGAGGAGACTTTGGGGACGGGAAATGCGACTAGGGGGACGAACAAACGTACTTCGTCGTCCGTTTATCTCCCATCTCGTCTCCCCAGTCGCCTTTTCTCCGTCCCCACAGTCTCCTATTTGTTTGAGAGAGTTCGATGGCCCGGCAGACGATTTCTTATTTGATGAAGCGGTTGAACGACGTCGGGATTCACCCGAAGTCGCAGCATGGGCAGAACTTTCTCATTGACCTGAATCTGCTGGAGATGATTGCCGCGACGGCCCAACTGGAGCCGACGGACGTGGTGCTCGAAGTCGGCACCGGCACCGGCTCTTTGACGGCCCTCGTCGCTCCGCAAGTGGCCGAGGTGGTGAGCGTCGAAGTCGATCCGCAGATGCATCAGTTGGCCAGTGAGGAACTGATCGACTTCGAGAACGTCACGCTCCGACTGCACGATGCGCTGGCGGGCAAGCACAAGATCGATCCGGATTTGCTCGATGTGCTGGCCGCGAAGCTGGCCGTCGATCCGCAGCGCAAACTTAAGCTGGTGGCGAATCTGCCGTACCACGTGGCGACGCCGCTCGTCAGCAACTTGCTGATGGGGCCGCTCGTGCCGCGCTCGATGACGGTGACCATCCAGAAGGAACTCGGCGAGCGGATTGCCGCAGCGCCGGGAACGCGCGACTACAGCGCGCTGAGTGTTTGGGTGCAATGTCAGGCCGAGGCGCGGGTCGTGCGCGTCATGCAGCCGAGCGTCTTTTGGCCCCGGCCGAAAGTGGAATCGGCCATCGTGCAGATCGACGTCGACATGGCAAAGCGGGCCGGCGTCGGCGACCTGGCCTACTTCCATCATTTCGTCCGCACGATCTTCCTGCAGCGACGGAAATTCCTCCGCTCGGCGCTGGTCAACTCCTTCAAGCAGGAGCTGACCAAGCCGGAGATTGACGCCCTGCTGGCGCGGCTCGGCTTTCACGAATCGTGCCGGGCCGAAGAGCTGCCGTGGCAAGACTTGCTGCGGCTGAGCAACGCGGTGCGGGAAGAGATCGAGGGCGCGTCGCGCAAGCGCGATGATTAGTGCCACGAGCAAGAGGATGCAGCGTCGGGTGGCTGGGTCTGGAGCGTACTCGCGAAGGCCCAGTAACTGGGGCACCGCTACGCTATGCCCCAGCCACCCCGAGCGCGACGGCTAAACATTCGCGCTAGGGGACGAAGGGGAAGAGTCTTGCGCGACTCTCCGAAGTCAACGGGGCCGCGTACTCGCTCACCTCATACACCTCGACCCAGTCGATCTTCTTCGCCAGCTCCGGTCCGTACGTCGAGAGCACCTCTTGGCGATAGCGCTCGAGTTGTGGACGCATCCGGGCTACGTAC
>JAFLCO010000179.1 GCA_017303535.1 Planctomycetota bacterium | reverse complement strand
CTTGATGCTTCTATGTGGCGTTGCCGATCCAGCTACGGAGGATGTTGGCCGCCGCCTCGGGATCTTCGCGGACCATGTCGATCAATTCCTCTCGGAGCGACGGCCCGTTGCCGAGCCGGCGTTGCAAAGTACGCTGCTTTGGTTTTCCCGCGGCGTCTTTGCCTTCGGCGGCGGTCGCACCGGCCGCGGCCGGTTTCGCTTCGCCGGCCGCCGGTTCGTCGTCGCCGATCGTCGCCGACAGCACTTGCGGTTCCGCCACGGTCGGCACGGCCGCGACGAACGACTTGAGCATCAACAGCGCGAAGAGTGCCAAGCCGACGAGCGCCACCGTGCTCCACGATTGGGCTAGCCAATCGAGGGACCGTTCCATAAACGACGGCCCCGCGGCTTCCGGAGCCGCCACATGGCTAAACGCCGTCACGGTGACAAGCGTCGCCGGATCGACCGGGTTCGTCGGGTCGCTCGTCGCCGGAACGAGCTGCACGACGTGATCTTTGATCCGCTTGGTTTCCGCGGCCTCGACGGCGGCCAGCGCCGTTGCGTCCGGCTTTTTCGGTTCTTGGCCGTCGGTCGCCGGGTTCTGGGCTTCCCACACCTTCAGGAAATAATCGCTCGGCACGCCGATCGCCAGGCTCACGCGCTTCGGCGTCAGGCCGGCCATCTGTGTTTCCGTGTTCGTGGTCGACGCCGTGTTGAGCTGATTCGTCGTCGAACGAGTGTCTTCCGTGGAGTTGCCGCCGCCACCCGAAGGAAGCGATGCCGGAGCATTCGGTTGCTGCTGCGCGAGCCCGACCCGTCCGCCGCCGGCCGCCGAGGTCGACGACATCGAGTTCTCTTGCGTCTCCACCTTCAGCGGCACGGTCTTGGGGTCGACCCGGTTCTCGATGATCTTCTTAAGCATCTCACGGTCGAGTTCGACGTTGGCGGTCACCGTTACGCCCGGCACATAGGCCAAGGCATCGCGAATGTTCAACTCGATCAAGTCCTTGTAGGCCTTGGTCATGCTGAGGTACGGGTCGTCCAGTGCGCTGCCGCCGAGTCCGCCGGCTTTCGCCGAATAGGCCCGACCGTTGATGTCGATCACCGTGACATTCTCCGGCGATAGGCCGGCGATCGCCGAGGCCACAAGCGAGCGAATCATCGGCACCTGCGTCTCGTTGAGTTGCAGATTGCCGCGCGGCTTTACGCTTACGGACGCCGTGGCGTTTTGCGTTTGGTTGAGCCCGCTGCGCTTTTGCATGTCGTAATGGACGACGGCGTTCTCGACGCCGTTCATCGTGCGAATGATGGCCGCCAGCTCGCGCTGCTTGGCCACCTTCATCATCTCTTCTTGCTGGGCCCGGCTTGTGAAAGGGCCCGGGCTATTGGCGGCTTGCGCCAAGTGATCACCGAAGCCCGCCGGCAACGCGCCGCCGTCGGCCAGCGCGCCGAGGTACGCGGCTTGGCGAGATTTCGTGATGCGCACGCGCGACCCGTCGACCGTGTAGTCGCTGAGTCCCGCCTTGCCGAAGGCTCCTTCCATAGCCGAAAGTTCGTCGGCCGTGAACGATTGGCCGTTGAGCAGAAACGCATCGGCGCCCGACGACTGGGCGTTGAACAGATAACCGATGCTCACGACGACCGCGGCCAAGAGCAGGCCCGCCGTCATCCGCGCGCCGGGGCTCAGCGACTTGAATAAGTCGTTGAGCTGAGCCAGCAGTTTGTTCAGAAAGTCCATCCTTGGAACTCCGCGTTACGACCGCGCGTCATGCACGGCCGAATCATTCTTTTGTGCGAACGTCTAGATGCGAATGTTTTGAATTTCCTGATACGCCGCGACGAGCTTATTGCGAATCTGCATCGTCAGGCGAAACGCCAAGTCGGCCTTCTGCACGGCCGTCAGCACTTCCGCCGGATTGACTTCCCCTCCCGTCGCCAACGATTCCACCGCGCTATTGGCTTCCGCCTGCATCGAGTTCACTTGGCTCAATGAATCCATCAGATAGCTGGCGAACGAGCTTTGGCCCGCTTCGGCCTTCTGCAGGCTCGGCGGCATCGGCACGCCGGACGACGTCGAACCAATGGTGTTGATGGAGAGCGACATAGTTCACCGTCGGGCGCGTTAGGCCAGGATCCGCAGCGTTTGTTGGCTGATGTCTTTCGTCACTTCAATCACCCCGACGTTCGCTTCGTAGGCCCGCGTGGCTTCAATGGCGTCGGTGAACTCCGTCATCAAGCTGATTCGCGGATAGGCGACCCAGCCGGCTCGTGGACCTTCTTTCACGGCGTCTTGATGGCCCGGTTGAAACTTCCAGATCGGTTCCTGCTCTTCGCTGCCGATTTCTTTGACTTTCACTCCTGCGGCGCCCGGCGCTTTGCCGATCTCCGGTGCGGTCTCGAACACGACGTAGCGCGCGTCGTACGGCTTCGACTCGCCGGCTTCGTTACGCGTGGTCGACATGTTGGCGATGTTGCTCGAGATGGCATTGAGCCGCATCCGCTGAGCCGTCAAGGCGCTGGTGCTGACGTCGAGTGCTGGAAACATGGCGATATCCGGGAGTTACTGCTGTTTGACGCTTTCAGTGAACTACGCTCGTTCGGAAACGGCCGTTTGCAACATGCGGAACTGGCTGTTGAGGATCGTCAGCGCCAAGTTGTGCTGCATATGGTTCTTGGTCATCGCGGCGACTTGCTGCTCCAGCCCGACGTTGCTCTGGTCGTGATAGAGAATGTTGTTCATGTCGTCGCGAACTTTCGCAAACGGGTCGTACTTGATCGATTCGCCCCCCGCCAAACCGCCCTGCCCTAACGAACTGACTCCGCCGGAATCGCGCTCTTCAATCGCCGACTTCAGTTTCGCTTGAAACTGGTCTGTCGAAAGATCGCGAGTCCGATACCCGGGCGTGTCGATGTTGGCGACGTTCGAGGCCAGCACGTTGTGACGCGACTGGGCAAAGTTCACCAACTGCTCAAGCACCGGGATCGGGGAGTTCGCGAACATCTCGTTTAGCATGTTTCGCTCCTTCCCACGATGTCGATGCAAAGCAACGCTCGTGCCGCGACTGCCGGCGACGATGCCGAAATGGTCACCATGCCGGGGCGCATCTCGTTGCGATGTACGGAGCTTGCGAAAAGTCGGCGGTTTGCAGCGGCTTGCCAGTTGTTAAACCGTGCGGCCTCGCCGGCATTGCCGCCGCGCAGAATCGGCGCGTGCCAATCGGCCGAACTTGCGCGACGACGTGAATCACAGTTTGTTGAGGTACGCATCATCCGGCCCTCGCGATCTGCGGCGGTTCGCTGCGGCGGGGGCCGTCGACGTAGCCGTATTCTTTGATCTTCGCGGTGAGCGTTCGCAACCCGATGCCGAGCGCTTCGGCCGTGCGAGCCCGATGACCGTCGTGACGGCGGAGCGTCGCTTCGATCATGCGTCGCTCCATTTCCTGTAGGCTCAGGCCGACGGGAAGCTCGGATTGGTCGGCGGTTGACGCGGCTTCCGACGAATCGTTCAGCCAGGGGCGCAGATCGTCGGCCGTAATGGGACCATCGCCGCCGAGCACCGTGGCGCGGGTCATCAAGTTCTGTAGCTCACGAACGTTGCCCGGCCAGCGATACCCGCCGAGCATGTCTCGCGCCCCGCGCGACAATACGGCCGGCTCCGCACCGAGGCGCTCGGCCGCTTGCTGGAGAAAGTGATCGAGGAGTTGCGGCACGTCGCCGGCTCGTTCGCGCAGCGGCGGCACGGCCAGCGGGATGACGGCCAGGCGATAATAAAGATCTTCGCGGAACTTGCCGTCCGCCACGGCTTGTCTTAGGTCACGGTTCGTCGTCGCCAGTACGCGAGCTTCGACCGCGATCGATTCGCTCGAGCCGACTCGTTCGAACGTACGTTCTTGCAGCACCCGCAGGAGCTTGGCCTGCAGCGGCAAGTCGAGTTCCGTGACTTCGTCGAGCAGAATCGATCCGCCGGCGGCCGCTTCGAACCGGCCGGCACGTCGGGCTTCGGCGCCGGTGAACGCGCCACGCTCGTGGCCGAAAAGTTCGCTCTCCATCAGCTGGGCCGACATCGCCGGACAGTTAAGACCGACAAACGGCCGGTCGGCCCGAGCGCCAAGGTTGTGCACGGCGCGGGCCACGAGTTCTTTGCCGGTGCCGCTTTCGCCGGTGATCAGCACCGTTTCTTCGGTCGCGGCGGCGCGAACCATCCGCACGCGCAAAGCTTGCATTTGCGGGCTCGTGCCGATGATCGCCGGCGTACGACGGGCCAACTCATCGGCTGTTGCGGCGATGTTGGTCGCGGCGGCGGTCGTCGCACAGCGGGCCGATCGAGCGGCACGGCCGACGAGTTCTTCCAGGGCTTCCAGCGCGAACGGCTTCTCCAAGAAGTCGAACGCGCCGCGCCGCATCGCATCGACGGCCGTTTCGACCGTGGCGTAGGCCGTCACGAGAATCACTTGCGCCGGATGGTTGCGGCGTTTGAGTTCGGCCAAGAATTCAATGCCGGTCATGCCGGGCATCTTCAGGTCGGTCACGATGACGTCGGCCGTTTCGCGCTCCAAGAGCTTCAGCGCTTCGACGGCGCTGGCGCTGGTTTGCACCGTGTAACCGGCGTGCTTGAGCGTGAAGGCCACGGAATCGCGTGCCTGCGCGTGGTCGTCGACGACGAGCACCCGCGCCGTCGGCGTTTCGGCTTCGTGGAGTTTGAGCGTGCGTTTGGTCATGCGGCGGCCCTCATGCTTTGAGCGCGGCGCGGGAGGCGAACGGTGAACGCCGCGCCCCCCTCCGGACAGTTGCAAACGCTGATGCCGCCGCCGTGGGCTTCCATCAATCGCTGAACGATCGCCAGCCCCAGGCCGATGCCGCTGGACTTGGTCGTATAGAACGGCTCAAAGGCCCGGCGGCGAGCTTCGTCGGAAAGGCCGGGCCCCGAGTCGGCGACTTCGATCTCGACATTGTCGCGGCACCCGACGGCCGTCAGCACCAAGTCGCCGCCGCCGGGCATCGCGTCGAGCGCGTTGAGCGTCAGGTTTAGCAACGTGCGACGGAGCGAATCTTGATCGGCCTCCACGAGCAGGTCTTGAGCCGCATCGACGGAAACACGAATTCCTTGGGCGGCGCACTGCGGTGCGAGGCCCGTGACGACGTCGTCGAGCAGTTTGCGCACGAAGATCGGCGTGACGCGCGGCGTCCGCTCGGCGGTGAAATTCAGCATGTCGTGAACCATCGCGTCGAGCGCGGTGAGCGCGGTTTCGATGCGGTGCAGCACGTCGAGCGATTCGGACTGGTCGGCGAGTTGTCGGCGGAGCACGCCTGCATACAGCGAGACGGGCACCAGATTGTTCCGCACCTCGTGAGCCACGTGCGACGCGATCTGTCCGAGGTCGGCGAGCCGATTCTTGCGGGCCAATTCGCGGTTTTTGATCGCCAGCTCGTTGGTGAGCCGTGCCACTTCGCCACGGAGCGCGACGTGCGTTTGCTCGAGCCGATCGGCGGCTTCTTGCCAAGCGTCGATGATCGTTTGCCACTGGTGCGCAGGAATCGACGGCGCTTCGCGTCGCAAAGCTTCGTCGGTCGGCAAACCGTCGTTGAGTTCATGTTCGGTCATTAGCGCACCTTAATAATCGGCCGAAAGATCAAGCATCGACGACGTTCCGTGACTCTCCGTGACGTAGGCCCCGTGAACCGCGCCGGCCGTGTTGACGGCCGTCAGTTCGCGGGCCGTTTCATCGCGACGGCGCCGCAGTTCCTCCTCACAAGTCTTCTCGCAATCCAGCACGTCGGCGAGCAGCCGTTCACAGCGCTCGGCCAGCGCCGCACATTCCAAGCGACTCGCTTGCGACGGCCATGCGCGACGATCGGGATCGTCGTTGCGGAACGGGTCGAGTTCGCGCTCGACTTCTTGCAGTCGCAAGATCGTGCGCTGCTTTTCGGCGAGCAACTGGAGCAAGTTCGTCATCTCGCCGGCTTCAATGAGCAGACGTTGCTGCAGCCCGAGAGCGCGCAACAGCGTCAAGCATTCCTGCTTGGCCGTGAGGCAGACGATGAGTTTTGCCGGATCGAGCGTCATATCGGGTCGTGCGGGTTCGTTAATTCTTTCGTTACAACGAGCTGAGCGTATCAAGCAAGCGGGCCCATTCCTGACGGCTGTAATTGCTCACGGAATCGAAGGCGGCATCGGCCGGCAAGCGATTGAGCATCAGCTTGGCTTGTTCGACGGTGCCGCGAGCTTCGATCGGCCTCTGTTGACGGCGATGGCAATCGGCCATTTGCAGATAGGCATCGAGCACGGCCGGCGATTGCGGAAAGGCGGCGATCGCCGTTTGATACGCGCGTAGCGCATCTTCGTAGCGTCCCAAGGCGTGCAGAATGGAACCGCGGCCGAAGAGCGCATTGCGGAGCATCGCGATTCGGCCGGCCTCGTCGCCGGTGAGAGCATCGGGATTGCGGGCCGCTTGAATGGTTTCGTCGAAGCGCGCCAAGGCCCGTTCGAACTCGCCGGCCGTTTCGCGCATGAGCTTCGCACGTTCGGCGGGCAAGGCGTTGGCGGGAACTTCGTCGGCGATCTTTTGTGCGACTCGGCGATGAGCTTCGCCTGCGCAATAGCGGGCTTCGATGGCGTCGGGATCCGTCGGATAGCGCTCGACCGCTTCATCGAGCCGGGCCGCGGCTTCGGGGTAGCGGGCCCGATCGTAAAGGATGCGTCCGAGCGAAAAGAGCGAGCGACGCCACTCTTCCGAGTTGGGCGTGAGGGTGTCGGAGTTCAGATTCTCAAGCAAAACCGCTTCGGCCGGGCCCCATTGGTTTAGCTCGCCGTACAGATCGGAGAGGAGCAAGCGAGCGCGAAACACGGCGGCGTCGCGCGGGAACGTATCGAGGCATTGCTTCAGGAGCGACAACGCTTCGGCATGACGCTCGTTGGTCAGCATCACTTCGGCCAAACCAACTAAGGCCTCGGCGTGGTGGGCACGGGTTTCAATGTCGAGATACTTCCGCAGCAGACGCGCGGCGTTGTCGTAATCGCGACCTTGCAGCGAGTACTTGGCGGCGATCCAAATGTTCTCCGAATAGTCGCGCTGCGTGAACCGGAGCTGCGCGAGACGCTCGTAAAGCTTCGCGGCCGTGCGGTACTGCTCGCGAACTTTCTCCGGCGGGTGGCGCTCAAGCTGCCGGCCGCCGTCACCATCGGCCACGAGTTGGCGGGCCCAAGCCGCGTGGGCGTCGGCGGCCAGTTGCACGGCCAGGTCTTCATCGAGCAGCCGCGGCAGCAGATCGGCAAATTGGGCCGAGGCCGCGAATTGTTTGCGATGGAAGAAGTCTTGATACGTCGCCAACATCCAGGCTTTGAGTTCCGGAAGCGAGATCCAGCGATTCGTGTAGCGGACGAGCGGGCCGAGTTCGAGCAGCACCTCGTCGTAGAGCCGTACGGCGTCGTCGGCCCGATCGCGGCGGCGCGCCAAATGCGCGGCTTGCACCCGGGCCGCGAAGCCTTCCGGCGAATCGACGGCCCGACGGAACGCCTGATTGAAACTGTCGGCCGCCGCGTCGAGCTTGCCGAGCATGTCTTCGCAAAGTCCGGCCACGTAGTACGATTGCGGCGTCAGCAGCGACGAAAGCTTGTCGAGCTTGCGGGCTTCCTCAGCCTTAGAAAGGGCCGCGTTGAGCTTGCGCTCGGCGTCGGGCGTGAGTTCGGGCAGCGCGTGCAGCGACGAGGCCGACATTTGGGCTTCGTCTCCCTTCACGCCGCCGGCGAGGCGAGCTTCTTGCAGCAGGACGCGGCCTTCGAGCAGAATGCCCTCGGCGAACTCGCGGGTATCCGGAGGAATGGCGGTGATGTCGCGGCGCGCGTCGTCGAGGCGGCCGAGCCGCAACAAGACTTCAGCCCGATCCGCCAGTGCGCGGCGGCGGTGTTCGCTTTCGAGCCGCTTATCGTCGAGCAGCGACGTCAGCTGCGCGAGCGATTGCGGAAAGTCGGGCGTCGCCTGCAGAAAGAGGGCGCGGGCCAAATAGCGCCGCAGTTCCATTTCAAATTGCTTGTTCACCGGCAACGCTTCGCGCAACAGCGGCACGGCTTCCGCATAGCGCCGCGAGAGGTAGAAGCTCTTCGCCGTAAGGTAAACGAGTTCGGCCCGTCGCTCGCGAGGAACGCCACGATGATAGGCCTCTTCAAACCAATGCGCGGCAATCTGATAAGCCCGGCGCTGCTGCGCTTCGAGCGGCGTGTCCGACTTGCGCATCGCCGCGACGCCGAACATATACGCGGGTGCTCCGGCGTCGTGAACGGAAACATTGCCGCTGCGCGCGACATGCTGCGCGATCTGCAGGGCCTTCGGAATGTCGCCGAGGTCGACCGCCGCATAAATGTCTTTCGGCGTGTAGGCCAACTCTTTGGCGACTTGCCGTTGCTTGGCGCTCATCACGGCCCAGCCGAAGAGCATCGCTCCGAGCAGCGAGAAGACGACGGAGAAGAGAATCGCCGCTTTCACGCTGTGTTCGCGAACCCACGTCGGCAAGTTGCGCAGCCGCACCATGAGCGACGGCTTTTCGGCCGCGGCTTCTTCAGGTTTGGCGGCAGGCTTCGACATGCGGAACTCGACGCTCGAACCGCGGCCGTCGCATGCTCACTCGCTGAGCACACGGACAAGCGCGGAAGGATGGGAAAATGCGGGCGACTTGTACCCGCGATCCTTGAGAAGCGTCAAGAGAGACGGTCGACGAGCGACCAACGCGCTACGGAAGATTACTGCACGGCACGGCGCGACGACGCTAGCAGGCGCGGGCTGCTTCGCCGGTGACGACGTCCATGATCCAGCGATCGACGTTGGAGAGCATCTGCGGGCCCGGCAGTGAATTGCCCGGGTACTGGCGAAGCGTCGCTTGCAGACCGGCGGCGTGAAACAATTTGAGCTGAGCTTCAACGGCGGCGTCGGTGAAAGCTGCGTCGTCGCGGCCGTACGCCATAAAGATCGGCAAGCGGCGAGCTTCAACGAGCCGCGCCAGCGGAGCCCGACCGGTCGGGAACGATCCGCCGAGCGATAAGACGCCGGCAAAGCGATCGGGGTGGGCCAGCGCCATGCGCAGTGCCGCAGTACCGCCGACGTCACAGCCGGCCAGAAACACGCGGCGGCGATTGACGTTGTATTGTCGCCGCGCCTCTTCGATGAGCTCGAAGACGCGCTGCTGGGCGGCATCGAACTCGCCTCCGTGCTGTTGCCAGGTAAAAGCCTGTCGAGCGGCGGACGTACCGTCGACACGACGCGTGCCGCGCGGGGCCACGGCCACGTAGTTGCGCAGACTGATCAGCGGCATAATCTTGACGAGTTGCCGCTCGTTTTGCCCGGCGCCGTGCAGCCAGACGATGAGCGGGTAAGCGTAATTTCGCTCGTAATGAACCGGACCGAAGACGGTCGCCGGATGTTCGCCGGCGGTCGACTTAGCGACGGCCGAGCCGAACTCTTGATCAAACGCGTGAGCGCCGTCGGTCCGTAAGACGCCCCCTTTTTCGAGGAGCGAATCAAGGCGATTCATCAGGATGTTCCCGAATGGGTGGCGAAACGCAAGACAGGAGCCGTCGGTCGGCGACGACCGGCGGTTGCCTTCCTGGCAGTGCGACGCTCCTCGCCGCAACACGTCGGACTCTAATCGGCGGGGGAAGCAAGTGTCAACGCCGAGTGCCGCCGGCATTGCCGGCAGCGTGTGGTTGAGTGCCACTGGTGGCTCGTCCACCAGTGCTCTTCCAAACCTAAGGCGGCACTGGTGGGCAAGCCACCAGTGGCATCCGTACATTCATGGAAACTAGCCGACGATCTTGCCCATCGCGCCGACGAGTTCCTTCACGGCATCGATGCTCTTTTGCATGTCGGCCTTCTCTTGCGCGGTGAGTTGTAGCTCGATGATCTTCTCGACGCCGCCGGTGCCGAGAATGACCGGCACTCCGACGTAGTAGCCACCGACGCCGTATTCCTTGTCGCAGTAGGCGGCGCACGGAATGAGCCGCTTCTTGTCGCGAATGACCGCTTCGACCATCTGCGCCGTGGCGGCGGCCGGGGCATAGTAGGCGCTGCCGGTCTTCAGCAGGCCGACGATCTCCGCACCGCCGACGCGAGCCCGTTGCACGATCTCGGCCAAGCGTTCCGGCTTGATGAGTTGCGTGACCGGGATGCCGCCCACCGACGTGCAGCTCGGCACCGGCACCATCGTGTCGCCGTGGCCGCCGAGCAGCATGGCTTGGATGTCTTCCACGCTTACGCCGAGTTCCATCGCCAAGAATGTGCGGTAGCGGGCCGTATCGAGCACGCCGGCCTGACCGACGACGCGAGCCGGCGGGAAACCCGTAACTTGGAAAGCCCGTTGCACCATGGCGTCGAGCGGATTGCTGACGACGATCACCACCGCGTTAGGGCTCGATTGCTT
Organism: Planctomycetota bacterium; assembly: GCA_017303535.1. Taxonomy (GTDB): domain Bacteria; phylum Planctomycetota; class Planctomycetia; order Pirellulales; family PNKZ01; genus PNKZ01. The sequence continues at coordinate 1,939 of JAFLCO010000179.1, read as the reverse complement.
CACTTCCGTGGCAACGGCCGTCATGATCTTGGCGTTGGTGCCGAGCAGGTCGTCGCGGCTCATGCCGGGCTTGCGCGCGATGCCTGCGGTGATCACCACGACGTCGCTGTCTTTCGTATCGTCGTACGAGTTCGTGCCGATGATGTTGGAGTCGAAGCCCATGATCGGCGAGGCTTGCATCAGGTCGAGCGCCTTGCCCTTGGGCATCCCTTCGGTTTGCGGCACGTCCAAGAGAACCACGTCGCCGAGTTGGGCGGCGGCGCACCAGTGAGCGCAAGTCGCACCGACGTTACCGGCGCCGATGATGGAAATCTTGGCACGACGCATGACGTGAACTCCTTCAATAAGTTCGTAGCTTAACGAGCAACCGCGGCCGGCTTGCCCCCGCAAGCGACGCGCCCTGCCGAGCAAGACGACGTCGACCGAAACCGTGAGTATCCGCCTCGCCTAGGCGAAGTCAAGGGCCGGGTGCGCCGAGCTTAAATAGCCGTAAAATAAGGGCTTGCGAACACGCCGCACGACCGTTTCATCGCTGAGCTACTCAGCCACGGCGACGACCGGTTCGAGCATCTGACGAGCGGCCTCGAGCGCCTCTTCAGTGCCGGTGACCGCCAGCAAATCGCCGACGGTCAACCGTTCGCTTCCGGCGGGCACCAGCACGGCGTCGCCCCCGCGCTGGATGGCGACGATCGTCGCGCCGGTGAGTCCCCGCAGATTCAACTCGGCCAAGGTCTTGCCGACGGCCGGACTGCCGTCCTGCAACAAGAGCGGCACGGCCGAACCCAAGCCGGTCATCAAGCGGTTCACTTCCGCCAAAGGGTTCTGTGCCACATGGTGAGCCCGTTCGTCGCGGGTGTGCTTCGCCAAGGCTTCCGCAATAAGCTGCGCCGCAGCCTTCGCGTGGCCTTGAAAGTTCGCGGCCCCACGCCAAAAGGAAATCGCCAACAGCGCGAGCACCAGCACCAGCACGACGGCCCCTTGCAGCGGCGGCAAAAACGGCTGCGTTATCGCCACGAGCGGCAAGCCCACCACCACGACGATCGCCAACTGCACGGTGACGACGAGCAACCGGCGCGGCGCGGCCGCGAGATCAGGCGCCGTTTTGTTGGCCGGGGGAAACGCAAGGTTGGCGATTTCAAATCCCACAAATCGGGCCATCCGCAACATGCCGACGAGAAACGGCGAGGCAATGGCCAACGCCCCGAGAGCCGTAAGCACCTCGGCCACGCGCAGCGGCACGCCGAGCAAGTCCTGCAAATAGGCGCTCACCGATTGCATTTGCAACGAAGCGCCGACGACGATCACGGCCAAGATCGCCGTATCGACCGCCAACCAACGGACGAAGCGGCGGATGCGAACCCGCCGCGGATCGGTCGGGCTTTCGCCAAGCTTGGCGATCCACGAACCGTAGAGACCGAGGAACGTTTGAATCCGCCGCGGAAGCTTGCGATCGACGAAGGCGGCCGTCCGGTCGGAAGCCCGAATCAGCCAGGGGGTGAGCAGCGTCGTAATGCCCGACGCCGCGACGGCCACCGAATACAACAACCCGTCGGTCGCCTTCGTGGCGATGCCTACGGACGCGATGATGAACGAAAACTCGCCGATCTGCGCCAGCGACATACCGCACTTGAGCGAAGTCTGCAGGCTGCGCCCCCAAAGCAGGCAGCCGAGCGTGACGGAGAAGATCTTGCCGAAGACCACCGCCAAAATGAACGTCAGCACCAAGAACCAATGCTCGGCGATCTGACGCGGATCGATCATCGTGCCGACCGACACGAAGAAGATCGCGGCGAAGACGTCGCGCATCGACGCAGCGAGTTCCTCGATCGTCTTCTCCACCCCGGATTCGGCCACCAAGCTCCCGGCCAGAAATGCGCCGAGCGCGGCGGAGTATTCGAACTGCTCGGCCAAGAAGGCCAAGCCGAACGCCGTGCCGATG
>JAFLCO010000178.1 GCA_017303535.1 Planctomycetota bacterium | reverse complement strand
CGCCGAGCGGCGCGCATCGTCGACGACCGTGGCTTGTAGCAGCACGGCTAACGACAGCGGCGGTTTGCGGACGCCGGCCGTTTCCAAGGCCGCCAATTGTTTAATCGCCGCGTCCCAGGCCGAGCCGTGGCCGTATGCCGCCGAGCGATCGACGAGCGGCAACACCTCCGGCAACACCTCCGGCAATATCTCCGCGGCTAACCCGCTCGTCATCAGAAGCCGCGCCGCTTCGTGCTGACCGCGCCGGCCGAACATGGCCCGCACTTCTTGCGCGATTCGTTCCGGGCTCACGGCGCCGATCTCGTGGGCCGCGGCTTGAATGGCCTGCATCGTCGCCACATCGAGATCGAACGCGAACGTAGACGCCATCCGCACGCCGCGCAGCATCCGGAGCTTATCTTCCTGAAAGCGAAGCACCGGATCGCCGACGGCCCGCACGAGTCGGCGCTCGATGTCGGTCAGGCCGTCGACGAAGTCGATCACTTTGTCCGTGGTCGGGTCGTAAAACAGGGCGTTCATCGTGAAGTCGCGACGCCGGGCATCTTCTTCGGCGTCGGTGAATTCGACGGCGTCCGGCCGCCGGCCGTCGCTATAGCCGGCGTCGCGGCGAAACGTGGCGACTTCGACGTTGCCGGTCGCACGAGAGCCGACGACAACGATGACTCCGAAGGCCTCGCCGACGGCCAGCGTCTGCCGCTTGCCGAAGAGTTCGCGAACCTGCTCCGGCCGCGCGCTCGTGGCTACATCGTAATCTTTTGGCGTCAGCCCCAGCACCTCGTCTCGCACACAGCCGCCCGCCCAATAGGCCGTGTGGCCCGCGGCGCGCAATCGCTCGACGATTTCGACGGCGAAACGGCGTTGTGCGGAATCTTGGGCGGACATGGCGTCGACAGCAGAGTTTCGTGAACAGCGGCCTTACGGCCCCCGCTCGCCTTGGAGGGCCGCGACGAGTCCTTGGTTCACGGCGTCCACGGCTCGCCGGCGGGCGGCGTCGTTCCAGGGTACCGAGAATTCCTCGCCCGTTCGGAGAAAAATCAGCACGAGTTCGTCGGGCGCGCGGCCGAGAATCTTTTCCACGGCCAGCGCATAAACCGCCAACTGCAACTTGTAGGGATCGGCGGCGACGGACACGTTGGCACTGGCCGCCTGATGGGTCTTGTAGTCGACGACGCACCATCGACCGGCGGCGTCTTCGTACAGCAAATCGAGAAACCCTTGCAGGTAGATACCGTCGGTCGCGGGCTTCGCGAGCGGCCAACTGAGTAGAAATTCCAACTCTCGATGGACCTGTCGAGCCGTTGCGATCGACTTCGCACGCGGTGACGCCAGGAACGTTTCGACGAGCGTCCGTAGCGGCCCCATCTCGTCCTTACTGAGCGTGGCGACGCCGTCGAGTGCGCGATGCAGCAGCTTTTCGATTTGCGGGCGCTGCGACGACCCGCCGAGAGCCCGATAGTCAAACTTCGCCAAGACGTCGTGAACGGCGACGCCGATCGTACGACCGTCGAACGCGTTCGACGAAATCGTCTCTTCCGCCGAGGCCGTGAGTATTTCGCCCGAACCGGCTCGTTCTTCTTCGGCGTCTTCGGCGCTGATGATCTTGCCCGAAAGCCGAGAAAACGAAAACCGCCGCCGCGCCGCAAGGTCGGCGGCAATTGCTTCGGTGCCGTCGCGCAGCTTGGCCTTCGGCGATTTTGCCGCCTTTCGGACTTGCTCCAAGATTTTCGGCCAGTCGGCTCGTTCGCGCTTCACCGTACGATCGTCGTCAAGCTTGGGTCGCTCGCCGATCACGAGAACGTCCGGCGAGCGCATTCCCGCCGGTATCTCGCCGATCACCTTGCCGCTGGTCAGATCGAATCGCTCGGCCAGGAGCGTACGCCATTCCCCGGCCGGTTCCGCCGGGTCGTCGACGCCTGCCGACAAAATGAGATAGTCGGCGGCCCGCGTCGTCGCCACGTAGAACAAGCGTTTGCTTTCCGCTTCGTCCTCCATGTTCTCGACGAGCCGATACAGATCGAGGCCCGACGCGCCCTCTTCACGATACGGCGGACCAACCATCGGCCCCAGCTCGGGATGAAACGCAACCACGGCCCGATTGTGCTGCCGCTTTCGTTCCAAGTCGGGCACGAACACCACCGGGAATTCCAGTCCCTTCGATTGATGAATTGACATCAGCCGCACGACGTTGGCGCCTTCGGCAAACGCCGCGGCGGGGGCTTCATCCGGCTGTTCGACGATCGAGGTCGAAAGCTGCTCGATGAACGCCGTCAACGTGAAAATGCCCGAAGCGTCGAAGGCCCGCGCCTGCTCGATAAGCTTCCGCAAGTTGGCGAGCTTCCGGTCGCCGAGAAACTCGGCCGTGACGATTGCGTCGTAAGCCGTGCGGGCAAAGATTTCGTTGATCAGTTCCGCGATCGGCACCCGGTTCTTAATCTCGCGCAATTCTCGCAATGTGCGGGCTGCAAATTCCGCTTTGCCGCGCGGGTCGCCTTCGAGTTCGTCGGTGATGTGCGGAGCGAACAAACCGCCGGCGAGGCCGCCCTTGTGCTGAGCCAGCCAATAAAGGTCTTCGTCGGCCAGCGAAAAGAACGGACTCCGCAAGACGCCCGCCAGCGCGATGTCGTCGCAAACGCTATCGAGCACGCGCAGGAAGTTCAGCAGATCGTAAATCTCCTGCTGAGCATAAAACGCCTTGCCGCCGACGACGTAATACGGAATGCCGTACCGCTCGAGCGCCGCCTCGTAGATCGCGACATTGGAAAGTGCGCGAAACAGCAAAGCGCAATCGCCGTAGCGAATCGGACGCAGCGGCGGATGGCCGGCTTTCGGCTTGGGGGAATTCCTTTCGAGCGGCAGTCGCGGTTCTTCGCTGCGGACCAGGCCTGCGATCCGCCGCGCGATCCAATCCGCCTCAAGACTGCGCAAGGTTTCGGCGTTGTGCTTGACGGGCTGCGCGGGCAATGCGCCGTCACTGGTTTCCGATGCAGCGTCGTCGGTCGGCGGCGGCTCGTAGGCCCACATGAATTCGATCGCGGGCGACGGCGAAACCTGCTCCTTACTCGGCGCCAGCGGCTGATACTGCTCGCCGAAGATCGGGGCGAACATCACGTTCACAAAGTCGAGCACCGCCGGCTGGCTGCGAAAGTTCAAAAACAAGGGGATGCGGCCATGCTCGGCCGTCGCTTCCTGCATCCGTTGAAAAACTTGCGGCTCCGCCCCGCGGAACCGATAGATCGATTGCTTGAAGTCGCCGACGTGAAATAGCTTGCCGCGCCCCAGCTTCATACCGCCGACCAAATCGTTGATCAGGTCGATCTGCAATTGGTCCGTGTCTTGGCATTCGTCGACCAAGAGCAACTCCGTGCTCAGCGCGATCCGCCGGCGCAACGGTTCATTGTCGCGCAGCAGTACGTGCGCACGCAGCAAGAGGTCGTCGAAGTCGAGCACGCCTAGCGAACGTTTCCGCTCTTCATAACGGTCGCGAATCGGCGCGGCCAGGCGAATGAAGCGGAGCGTAGCTTCCGCGGCCGGCAAGGCGCCGACGGCGTCGAAAATCAGCTTGCCGCGAACCTCTTTTGCGAGCGTTCGCAACGCCTCGAAGCCCTCTTTGTAGGCTTCGTACAAATCTTCCTGGCCGGCCCAAATCTTCTTCCCCGTGCAGCCGACGACCTTCGCGTGCTCGCCGATCGTGTCGAAATCGGCGTCCGTCGGGTCTTGCTCGGCGATGCGATTCAGCACCTCGGCGATAAGCACAGCCCGTTCGGCGAGCTTGGGATGCGGCGGGGTCTGCGGCAGCGTCTCGTCCCGGAGCTTCCGCACGGCCGGATTGTTGCGGAGTTCGTCGAGTGCCGCAGGTTTGATGTGCGTGGCGTGAAAATCCTTCCACTGGTCGACCAGATCGCGCGGCGCCAGCGGCAGCCAATCTTCGAACTTCAGGCGGAAGCGTTCCTTCAAGAGCCCGGCGATGCGCAGCCGGACGCCGTTGAGATCGAAGCCCGCTGTCAGCTCGAGCATGTCGTCGTTCTGCTCCGACAACAACTCCCGCAAACGATCGTCGATCAACTCATCGAGCAGTTGCCGGGCCGCCGTCGGCTCTAAGATGCTGAAGCCTGGGTCGAGCTGCGCTTCCACGGCGTTGGATCGCAGCAAGGTACCGCAGAATGAGTGAATCGTGCTGATCCGGGCCGAATCGATGCGGCGCAGGATTTCGAGCCAGTGGGCTTCTTGCTCGGCCGGAGCTTTCATTAGCCGGTCGCGAACGCCGGCCCGAATCCGTTCGCGCATTTCGCGAGCGGCTCGTTCGGTGAACGTGATGGCAATCAACCGGCCGAGTTGCGCGGCCGCGTCGCCTCGGCCGTCGGGCTCGAGGTGGCTTAAGAAACGTTGCGTGAGCACAAACGTCTTGCCGCAGCCCGCACCGGCGGAGAGCGCAACGTTCACGTCGCGCGTTTCCAGCGCTTGTCGCTGATGCTCGGTGAGTGACGGCGTTAGCGTCGGGCCGGCGGCGGTTGCCATGTCTTCTCCAAGCTACGAACCTGCGCCACCCGACAGACGGTGTTGAACTCGCACAACGAAGTACAGTTTTCATCCGCACTGTGCATCGGAAACTGGCCGGAGCGGATGCCGCGCACGAGCGAAACCACGCGCTCAACGATCCGATCGCGAAGTTGCGTCCACTCCTCGGTCGGGCGAACGTCGGTCTCTTCCACCTGATGCAGCAGTAGAGTTTTCTTGAAGCCCGACTCGGCGATGAACCAATAGCCAAACTGCCACGGTACGGCCGCGTCGTCGCGAAGCAGCAACTTCTCGGCGGCCATCGCATAGAGCGTGAGTTGCAACGCTTGGCCGGAAAGTACGGCGTTCTTGGAGTACCCGTAGCCGCGACCGGTTTTGTAGTCGACGATCGTAAACACGGCTCGCCCGGCGGCCAGGCCGACATCGATGCGGTCGATGCGGCCTGTGACGACGACCCGCTCGTCGTGGAGCGTCAACTCTAGCGGCTCGGTCTTCGAGATCTTGTCGCCGTCGCGCACCGGCATGCCGAACGAAGCTTCGAAGTGCGCCGGCCGCGGGATGTCGATCTCGGCGCCATGCGTAGCTTCGTAGCCTTGATGCTGCGTGCGATAGGTCTTCAGCCAGCGGCGGAGGAGCTTCTCGTCGATGGCGCGAAACGCCTCGGCCAGCGCGGCATCGTTGTTCTTAGCTAGGTACTTGGCGACCGTGTGCTCGACGAGTCGCTCGTATTCCACTTCGGCGATTTCGCGCGGCAGGCCGGCTTGGGCCAGTTGCTCGTTGATGCTCGCGTGCAATTCGGCGAGGACGTCGTGCACTCGACTGCCGCGTTTGAAATAATCGACCTCGAGCGCAACTTCCGCCGCCGGTTCGAGCTTTAGCACCCTCGCCAGGAAAAACTGGTACGGGCAGTCGCCGTATTGTTCAAGCTGCCCGGCGCTCCAAGGAAAGTCGGCGTGAAAATGCTTGGCCAACGCGCGACGGGCCGCCTCGCCGAGGATCACCCCTTCGTAAGCGCCGTACGATTCGCGCCGGCTCCGTTCGTCGACCACGGCCAAACCCGCAAGCAAATTGGCTCCGGCCTCTTCAGAGCTGCGGACGACCGCGGCGAGTTCGTCCGTGTCACCCTGCGAATCGTCGCCGGCTGCGGCGGCCGCGCGGATGCGGGCGTCGAAAATGTTTAGCAGAGCATCTTCCGGCGGCACCGGACGAAGGTCGGAAATGTGGGCGTGGCCGTGAAGATCGTGCTTACAGATGCGGGCCAACTCGGCCAAGTAGGGGCTCGGCAGCAGCGGCTCGGCCTTGGCGTTGAGCGCCGGAAACGAAAGCCACAGCCGGCGCTCGGCCCGCGTGATCGATTCGTAGAACAGCAGCATCTCGTCGCGCCGTCGCTGGCCGGTCGATGTGAGCGGCAGTCCGGCTTGCACGAGCTTTTGAATCTCGGCGTCGCCGTACATCGCACTGCCGGACTCGGCCGTGGGGAACGACTTTTCCGTCAGCCCGGCGACGAACAGGTAGGGCGTCGATACGGTGCGGGCCGTGATTGCGGAGAGTACGCGGACGCAACCGGTTTCGTCGCGCTCGCCGGGAAGTTGCTCGCCGGCGACGATCGTTTCGAGGTAGGCCGGCAACTCTTCGCGGGCGACGGTCGCCGCCGTGCCGCCGACAAGCTGTGCGAGCCGGTCGCCCGCCGCGAGTGCTTTGTGAAACGTCTTCCACGCTGCGTAATCTTCGCGGAAGTCGCGCTGCGGCTGCGAGTGCAACCGATCGCGCGTGGCGTCGCTCATGCTGCGGGTCAGGCCGGTTTCATCGGCCAGCGTTTGCAAGGCCTCGGACCAAGCGGCGGCCGAGGCCTGCGACGGCAACCGATCGAGGGCTTCCGCCAACCGTCGCAACAGCGGCAGCGCGACGAGCGCGTCGGCTCGGATCTTGTTTTGTTTTTCCTTCCGCTCGACGAACGCCGGATCGTGCGCGCCGACTTCTTCGGGAAATCGCATGGCCACTTTTTCGATGGCTTCGAGCAGCGCCGCACGGCCGGAGGGAACCTGCATTCGGCGGATCGTGCGCTCCGTTGCCGCGGGCACATCGGCGTCGGCGGCTTCCGTCCAACCGGGGCGAAAATAGTTGCTGCCGAGCACGGCGAGCACGTCGCGAAACGGCCAATCATCGACGGCCAGCTTGACCAGCGCCATCAGCACCGTGAGGCTCGGTGAATGTCCGAGCGGTCGTCCGGCTTCGCACGCCGTGGGGATGCCGTAACGCGTGAAGATCTCACGAATGAGCGTCCCACATTCGCCCAGCGACCGGCAGACAATTGTCACTTCATCGGGCCGAACCTTGCGGGCCGGCTTCGTGCTTTCGTCGCCTTTGACCAAGAGCCGCTTTACGCGCCGGGCCAACTCTTCGATTTCGGCCACGCTACCGGAGGCGGCGATGAACTCGATGCCTGCGTGGTCGTCGACGGGCGTCATCCGTCGCGGGCTCTTGAATAGCTGCTGCTCGACATGATCGAGGGCGGGCCAATCCGGACGGTCGCGCCGCGCGGTTCGCTCCAACCTCAGCGAAGGATGCCGCTTGCGCAATTGGGCCAGCGTGCCGCGCGGCTTGGCGAAGAGGTCGTCTCGCTCCTGCGAATCTTCGTCGGGCAGCGTGATGAGCATGGCGGCGCTGCGCTCGGCGAGCACGTCGAGGATCTCGAGTTGCGTGCGGGTAAAGTCGGTAAAGCCGTCGACGACGACGAGGTCGAGCTTGTCGCAAGGTGCCCGCTGGCCGTCTTGCAGAAGTTGACGGGCGATCCAAAACAGACCTTCCTTGTCGTAGAGTTGCTGCTTCTCGAGAACCGCTTGATAACTCTTGTAAAGTGAGACCAGCTCGATCTCGCGCGGCGCCAAACGATTCCCTTTGCGAAATCCGTCCGACTGTCGGCACGCCGTTTCGAACTGCTCGGGCCAGATTTCCACACGTTTGAGTTCGCTGATGAAGCCGGCCACCAAATCGAGAAAGCCCGGCGTGAGGGCGATCGCGCCGAAGTGCCGCAGTTCGCGCTTGGCGTCGGCGTCGCGAAGCAGTTGTTCAAGCAACAGCCGCTTCATGCGCTCGTCGATCGGACGAATTTCGCGGTCGGCCGCGGCGGTGACTTGGCGGGCAAACTGCTCGAAGGTTTGGATGCCGGGACTGAAGCAGCCGGCGAGACCATCGCCGAGGACCCGCTCACGCACTTGTTCGGCCGCGCGGCGATTCGGGCTTAGCCAAAGCGTGCCGCCGAAGCGACCGGCCGCGCCTTGCGCGCGGAGGGCTTCGCGATAAGTCGCCAGAAGTTTGTGCGTCTTGCCGCTGCGCGCAGGCCCGGCGACGACCGTAACGCGGCTCGACATATCTAGGGCATTCCTCCGTGCGAAAATGCGACTTCGTCATTCTATCGGATTGGTCGTGCCGCCGGGAGCACTTCTTGGCCGGCAGGCGAGTGCGAATCGGGCCGGTTTCGCGTACAATGGCGGTTCGTATCGTACGCCGTTTGAGAGAGGAGCCGTCATGTCGGGTGCCGCGAGTTTGCCCTGGGAAGTTAATTGCCGGAGCGTGAAAGCCAAGCTCGATGCGGGCGAGAAGTTTCTGCTGCTGGATTGCCGCGAAAAGAACGAATACGAAATCGCGAAGATCGCCGGGGCGACGCTGTTGCCGATGAGCGAACTCACGTCGCGCGTCGGGGAAATTGAAGCCTATCGCGAGCAGCCGATCGTCGTGCATTGCCACCACGGCGGCCGAAGCATGCGTGTGGCTCAATGGCTGCGGCAAAACGGCTTCGCGCAGGCCCAAAGCATGGCCGGCGGCATTCATCAGTGGGCCGAAGAAATTGAGCCGGGCCTGGCGAAGTACTAGTCGCACGATGCGTAAGGCGAGATCGGACCGATGCCTGCGCCGTTTCCCGCCGACTGCGTTTATCTGACGGGACCGACGGCGAGCGGTAAGACGGCGGTCGGCATTGAATTGGCGCGGTTGCTCGACGCCGAAATCGTCGCGATGGACTCGATGACCGTTTATCGAGGACTCGACATCGGTACGGCCAAACCGACGCGCGAAGAGCGGGCCGCGGCGCCGCATCACTTGCTTGATATCGTCGACCCGTGGGAAGAGTTTAGCCAGGCCGATTACGCGGCCGTGGCGCGCGGGGCCGTTGACGACATCTTGGCGCGCGGCAAGTTGCCGCTGCTCGTGGGCGGCACGCCGTTGTATCTGAAAACGCTCTTGCGCGGCATGTATGAAGGGCCGCCGCCCGATTGGGATTTTCGCCGCCGCCTGGAAGCCGAGGCCGATCAGCACGGTCCGACTTATTTGCAGGATCGGCTCGCCAAGGTTGATCCGCCGGCGGCCGCCAAGCTGCACGCGAACGATCGCCGGCGGTTGATTCGGGCTTTGGAAGTGTTCGAACTCACCAGCCGGCCGCTTAGCGAACAACAGCGGGAATTTGAGCACCCGCGAGACGAGGCGATGGGGCGTGTGTTCCTGCTCGATTGGCCGCGGCCGGAACTCTTCGCGAGGATCGACTGGCGCGTGGATGTGATGTTAGACGCCGGGCTGATTGCGGAAACCGAGGCCGCTTTGGCAACGCCCGGCGGAATGAGTCGCACGGCGCGGCAGGGGCTCGGGTATCGCGAAGTGATCGACATGCTCGAAGGGCGGCTCGCGCCCGCGGAACTCGCCGACGCAATCAAGACCCATACGCGACAATTCGCCAAGCGGCAGGGGACCTGGTTTCGCAGCCTGGAAGAATGCCGAAAGATCGCGATGAGCGAACCGACCGACGCCTGTCGAACAGCTGGCGTAATCGCAGCGCAAGTTGCCGCGTAAATGCGGGGATGTTGCGGGACGCGCGATTCTTGCGTAGTGGCCAAAAACGCCCTGGAATCGAGCCCGCAAAAGTGGAAAATACGGGGTTGGTTCTTTGACAATTTGGCAGTTTCTATCGACGCGGACAGCGAGCCGGGAGCGTCAGCGACCGGAGTCTTTACGCTGTCTGGACTTGCGGCGTTTGGTTAGAGGGTCCGCCCCCTCATCCGCGGCTTCGCCGCACCTTCTCCCACGAGGGGAGAAGGGACGACTTAACGCCGTCTCAGAATCGACGTAAGTCGCGCAAGCGAACTTGGACTTACGTCGACGCGCGCTGCGTGCAAACTTCGGGGGGTGCGTGCAACTTTGGACTTTTGCACGCACCGCATACTTAGGAATTAAAGGTGCGTGCTAATCTGAAAAGTTGCACGCATTCGTAATTGCAACAGTTTTGCGCTTTCGTCGTAAGTCGCGCAAGCGTTTCGGCACTTACGTCGATTTTCCGGTTCGACGCCGAGCGGCCAATGAGGCGTACTCGGCGTCGTTCGCGGAGTTTCGCAACCAGGAGGCGTCGGAATCAGTTGCCCGCCGCCGTTTTTTCGGCCTTCGGTTCTTCGGCCGGTTTTTTAACCGCAGGCTTCTTGCCGGCTGCGGCCTTGGCAGCGGCATCGGCCTTCAGTTGCTTGATCTTCGCCAGTTGCTCGGGCGAGAGCACGGCTTCGATTTCCTTGTCGCGCGCGGCCATCAGTTCCTTGATCTTCGCGGCCAGCGGAGCGATTTCGCCGGCGTACTTCTCTTGGATGCCGTAGATGGTCTCTTTCTGATCGGGTGCGACGACTTTTCCGTAGTAGAACGGCAGCGGGCCCTTGCGGTCGGCGGCGGCTTTCTTGGCCGGGACCTTCGTTTCGACGGCCGGTTTGGACTCGGCTTTTTCGTCGGCGGCGAACAGCGGCGTCCCTGCCAAGGCGAGAATCGGAAGTGCGACGGCTAAGGTACGTCGCAAACTGGCAAAGCGAACGTTCATCGAACTCTCCTTGGGATCATGTTCGGTTGAAATTCACTCAAGGGAGCGGATTCGCGTCCCCCCGAGCGAGCGGTCGCATTGTAGTAGGGCGAAATCTTAAAGCCAGATTCCGCCCTGAATTTTCTTCAGGGAAGGAGATGTAAAGTTAGCCCCCCGTTTCCTCTACACAGTTAGTTTCGTTGCCGGCCCGCTTATACACATAGACAACGGCGTGTTTGGCAATCCGCAGCTTGGGACCCTGAAAACCGCGGCGCAGCAATTCGCGGCTGAGGTACGCCATCATCCCGGCGTGTGAGACGACCAGCGTGTCTTGCGATTCCGCGGTGAGTCGATCCGCGACACAAGTGACACGGCGGCGAAAGTCGTCGCGTTTGGCCCTTTGAGAGGCGTGGCCCGTAAGCCAAGCCAAATGCATCAAAATCTGCCAGGCGCGAATCGGCATTCGCAAGCGGCGGGTCGCGAAGCGGGCAAACTCCGGTTCGCGCAGCAGATCCGTCGCCGTTACGGGGCCGGGAAATACGGCCGCGGCGGTCGCTCGCGTGCGGGGCAGGTCGCTTGAGAGGCAGGACTTCCAATCGACGGCGCCAAGTTCGAAGTCGCCGGCCATCACTTCGGCGACATCGTAGCGACTTCGCCAGCGCACGAGGTCGTCGGCCGTAAGCCAGCCGCGCGGCATTGGTTCGGTAACCGGAAAATGGCGCATGAGCCCGATGTGCATCAGCGATTATTTGGGCGGTGTTATAGGGGTTGCTTCGCTCGGAGCTATTGCGCCGCGTGAGTATAAAACAAACGAAGCCAGGGATTGTGAAATTTGTCACGGTTAACCCGCGATGGTTATGGTATTCCCACATGCGGATTCGTGTCAGGGACTCTTGCCCGAAAAAATACATGTTCGCGCTTTCTTGATGCGCGCACGCGGAACGACCGTAAATTCGCATATTTGAAGCACTCGCTGGTTGGCGCAGACATCGCCGTCGCCGCCTCTCTCGCTACTTCGCTCTTGTCCGGTTTTTGAGCGCTGGCAATACTTCAACTAGGGACAGGTGTCGAGCATGACGCTCGACGAGTTGCGAAATAGCAGGACGCTCCACACGAGTTGGCCCGCCTCGCCCAGTTCCGGGTGTTCTTTTCCAAGTTTGCTCACTCTTGAGCGGATCCGGCCCGGGATCATTTTTCTTTTGCTCGTGAAGTTCCGGATCTTGCCCAGGTCGCAATCTGCGCCCATCGCGAAGCTAAGTGTTTCGCGTTGATGCGGATTGCGGAAGGTTTCCGCCGGCCGCCAGTGCGTCGCTACGTCCAGTTCCTCGGTTACGAAGACTCGACGAATCGAAAATATTCTCCGCAAGGGGAGGGATCGCCATGAGCAGTGGAAGCTCGATTATCTCGTTGATCGCCGAACGTCAGGACCTCGAACAGTTCCGTAAGAAGAACTGGATCGGCACGTTCGAGGAATACCTCGACATCGTTCGCAAAGACCCGAAGGTCGTACGTAACGCGTTTGAGCGCGTGTACGAAATGATTCTCTCGTACGGCACCGAAACGTACGAAGTGAATCGCGAACGGCACGTGCGGTATAAGTTTTTCGACGATCCGGATCACGGCGGGGAAGACGCCGTTTTCGGCCTGGAAGATTCGATCGCAGCGCTCGTCAATGCCCTGAAAAGTGCGGCGAAGGGTTATGGAATCGAGAAGCGCGTGCTATTGATGCACGGCCCCGTCGGCAGCAGCAAGAGCACGATGGCCCGATTGTTGAAGCATGGGCTCGAACGCTACACGGCGAGCGACGAAGGGGCGCTCTACACGCTGGGCTGGGTCGATCTTGAAGATGCGAATCTCGTGCATTGGTGCCCGATGCATGAGGAACCGCTGCACATGGTGCCGCACCGGTTCCGGCCGGACGTCGCGGCGCACCTCAACGCTGAGAAGGGCGAGGACGATTACCGAGTAAAGATCCACGGCGAGTTGTGCCCCTACTGCCGGTACATCTACCACGAACGCATCACGCTCTACGGCGG
>JAFLCO010000177.1 GCA_017303535.1 Planctomycetota bacterium | reverse complement strand
ATGCGGCCGAATTCGTTGTCGCGCTTCGAGCCGAGCATCAACATGCCGTCGCCGAGTTTGAGTTCGGCGTGAGCGATGCCCCCTTCGCCGTCTTCAAACACGGCGTGCCGCTCGCAGCCGAGCACCTGGCAGAGGAAATCGACGGCTTGTTTGGCATCGCGGTAACTGAGGCAGGGAATAATCATGGTGCGGCTCCGCATGCGAGGTCGGCGACGGGCCGCCATTGTACCGCGTCCGCCGCCGCAATCCGACTACGCAGCTTGCGATTTTGACGCCTGGGAATCAGCGGTCGGTCGATGTTCGATCGGCGCGGCGGCGTGCGACTTTTGCCGCGATTGCGTGCCGTCGCGATGCACGACCTTGGCGGCCGTGGCGAAGAGAATTCTTACGTCGAGCCACAACGAGCGGTTCGCGAGATACCAGGCATCGGCCTCAGTTTTCTGCGCGCTGGTGAATTCGTCGCGGCCAAGAATCTGTGCCCAGCCGGTCAGGCCGGGCGTGAGCTTGTCGACGCCGCACGCCGTCCGCAGGGCGATCAGGTCGTGTTGGTTGAAGAGAGCCGGGCGCGGCCCGACGAAGCTCATGTCGCCCGTGAGGATGCACCAGAGTTGCGGAAGTTCGTCCAGGCTCGACGAGCGGAGGAAGCCGCCGATGGGCGTGAGCCAACGCCGGGAGTCCGTGAGCAGATGACTGGCCACCTCGGGCGTGTCGATGCGCATCGAGCGAAACTTCGGCATGCGGAACAGCCGATTGTCGCGGCCGACGCGATCGGACCAATACAATACGGGACCGCGCGAGGTGAGCCGGACGGCGAGCGCCGTGAGCAGGCACGGTACCGCGAACAGCGCGGCGGCGAACAAGGCCAACGTGATATCGAACAGTCGCTTCATGCGACGAGGCTCCCAGCTCAATTCGACGCGGCCGTCGCGATCTCCGCCGGCCGACAGGGCGACAATGTAACTCGCTGCGAAGCCGGCAACCAAGACGAGTGCTATTCGCAAGTTTCATGCGGTAGATGGTCGCAGCAGTGCCGGCATCCGCCCGTGCCGGCGAGCTGTCGTATTGACTCTGCCGGCAACGGCGCGCTAGATTTTGCCGCGCAAACGGGGCGGCCTCTTTGCGCCGACGTCGAGGAACGACGTTCGGCAGTTATGAGTTCAAGGACGAACCGATCGATGGGCAAGACTCCGACGCCGGCGGTTCGCTTCCTTCGCGACGTGCTCAATTGCACGTTTCTCGCCGGGTTGTTCGCCGCGATCCATTTGGCCGTGTATCGGCTGCGCTTCGACGGACCGCCCGAGCCGCGGCACGCCGTGACGCTAGAGACGACTCTGGCGGCATTCACGGCGATCAAAGTCGCACTGTTCGCGGCCTTTCGCATGCACCGCGGTTGGGCTCGGTTCGCGACTTTTCACGACTTTCTTTCGCTGGCCAAGGCCACGACCGCGGCGACCGTGGCGATCGTCGTGGTTGAGCGCTTTTGGTCGCTCGAGCAACCGGTCTCGCGCGGCATCATCGTGCTCGACTGGGGCGCGACGCTGATCGTCGTGTGCGCTCTGCGGAGTGCGGCCCGCGCCCTGTATTCCACCTACGTCGGCTGGCTCCATAGCCGGTCGTCACAACGCAAACAGGTCCTGATCGTCGGCGCGAATGCCGCCGGCGAGGGATTGTTGCGGTCGCTGCAAGTGAGCAAGCACGCGCCGTACGACGTCGTCGGCTTCGTCGATATCGAAGGACGCCATGTCGGCGACCAGATCGCCGGCGTTTTGATCGTCGGCGCGCTGGGCGAATTGCCGTCGCTTGTCGTCCGCCACGCGGTCGACGAAGTGCTGATCACCGCCGGGGATCTGACGGGGTTGCGGGTGCGACAAGTGATGACCGAGTGCGAGACGCTCGGCGTGCGAGTGCGGATGCTGCCGAGCTTCGAGCAATTGCTCTCCGGCAACATGCGCGTGACGGCCCGCGAGGTTTCCATCGACGATCTGCTGCGCCGCGATCCCGTGCGGCTCGACACCGCTCAGATCCACGACTGGCTCGAAGGCCGGGTCCTGATGGTGACCGGCAGCGCGGGAAGCATCGGCAGCGAGATTTGTCGGCAATTACTGCAATTTCGCCCGGCGAGGATCGTGCTCGTCGATCGTTGGGAGAACGGCCAATTTCAACTCGAACGTCAACTGCGTGCCTTGTCGCCGCAAACGGCGATCGATATTCGCATCGCCGACGTCGCCGATCGGGCGCGAATGCAGCGGCTGTTTGCCGAAGTGCGGCCCGACGTCTTATTTCATGCCGCAGCCTATAAGCACGTGCCGCTGATGGAGCAGAACCCCGGCGAGGCGGTGAAGAACAACGTCGTGGCGACGCGCGGCTTGGCCGACTTGGCCGACGAGTTCGGGCTGCAGGCCTTCGTGATGATCTCAAGCGACAAGGCCGTCAATCCGACGAGCGTGATGGGGGCCTGCAAACGGGCCGCCGAACTCTACGTGCAGTCGTTGGCCGATCGGTCGGAGTGCCGTTACGTGACCGTGAGATTCGGAAACGTGCTCGATAGCGCCGGCAGCGTGGTGCCGATCTTCCGCGAGCAAATCGAACGAGGCGGGCCGATCACGGTCACCGATCCGCGCATGCAGCGGTTCTTCATGACGATCCCCGAAGCCGCGCAGCTGGTGATTCAAGCCGGCTCGATGGGACGCGGCGGCGAGATCTTCGTGCTGGAGATGGGAGAGCCGGTGAAGATCGTCGACCTGGCTCAAGACCTTGTGCGACTTTCCGGCTTGCGCGTCGG
Source organism: Planctomycetota bacterium (assembly GCA_017303535.1). Classification (GTDB taxonomy): domain Bacteria; phylum Planctomycetota; class Planctomycetia; order Pirellulales; family PNKZ01; genus PNKZ01. The sequence continues at coordinate 9,779 of JAFLCO010000177.1, read as the reverse complement.
GCAGGACATCGAGATTCGCTTCACCGGTTTGCGGCCCGGCGAGAAGCTGTTTGAAGAGTTGCACGTAACAGGCGAAGAACATCAGGCGACGCATCATCCCAAGATTCAAGTCGTACAGCGGTCGACCGGCATGACGACGGCTGAAATTCACGACGCCGTCGAGCAGCTCGCGACGCTGGTCGATGAAGAGGCCTCGCAAGTCATTGAGGCGCTGCAGCGATTGGTCGTCGAGTATCGGCCCGACTTCGTCGCACCGTCGGGCCTGCGGTTGTTTCTGCCGGACGAGAAGCCCCAGCAACCGGAAACGCGGGTCGCATGACGATCTCTTCCAGTCCACGGCCGGCGAGCGGCGAAAGTTCCTCGGCGGCCCGTCGGTCGCAAAGCGCGACGATCGCCGGCTTGCTCTTGTTATGGCTTGTGCCGCGGGCCGCAATGGCCGTAAAGCAAGACGTCATCTGCCCGGACGCCGTCACATATTTCGCGCATGCTCGAATGCTGGAAGGGCTCGGACCGACGCCGCTGCCGGCGGAACATTTCAATTTGTACCCGGCGATCTTGGCGGGGCTGCATCAACTCGGAATCGATTACGAAACGGCCGGGCGTTGGTGGGGTGTCTTCTGCGGTTCGCTGATCGTCGTACCGCTATATTCTTGGATTCGCCGGCAGTTCGACGATCGCACGGCCGTGGTGGCGTGCGCGCTTGTGGGACTGCATCCGAAATCGATCGAGTGGTCAGCCCAATTGGTCCGCGACCCGACGTTCTGCCTGTTCGCCGCGTGCGCGCTTTACGCAGGCTTTCGAGCCGCGACGGAGCGGAGTATCGGCTGGTTTGCCGCCGCCGGCGCGGCGATCTTCTTGGCGACTCAGACGCGTATCGAAGGATGGTTCTTGCTGCTGCCGATTGCCGTGTGGACGGTGTCGGAATCGGACAGATCATGGCGCACGACCGGTCGACAACTCGCGGGCTGGACCGCGCTGGCGGCGGTTTACCCGCTGATGCTGTTGCCGATCAATGCGAAGTTCGGAGCGAACGTCGACGGCCCGATCATCGGCGGCAACCTCGTGAAGATCGAGTACCTACGGCACGCGCCGCTGGTGCAGAACCTGTTCCGCGAACCGATTGTGGTGGTCGCTGAGCCGCCGGACTTGGCAACGCCCGCGCCCAGTTCGACTTCGATGACTGCGACTGCCGCGCGCCCGGAGCGAGTTACCGTCGTTTCGGCGACCGAAATGACGCTGCGGGCCATGATTCGCGGCATCAGCCCGTTGTATGGCTTGCTCGTGTGCGTTGGTCTCTTCGTCGGCCGACGTCGCTGGCTGACTCTGCAGCAACAGGCGGCGTTCGCCTACTTCGCGGCGAGTCTGCTTGCGGTATGGCTGCACGTTTGGGAAAGCGGCATGACGACGAGCCGCTACGCGTTGACGCCGGTGATCATTTCCGCGCCGTACGCAGCGCTCGGTTGCCTGGCCGTTGCGAACTTCATCGCCACAAAAGTTCGCCGCTTGCGAGAGCCGCTCCTTCGCGCCGCCGCCGTGTTTCATGCGCCGCTGCAAAACTGTGTGGTCGCCGGCGTGCTGCTGGTTTTCGGCTTAGCGACCTTCGTCGATTCTTTCGTAACGCAAAGTGCCGAATACGGCGTCGATCGGTCGATCGGGCTATGGCTGAAGGAGCACGCGGGCCCGAATCGTTCGCTGGCGGGAACGGGGCACTTCGTCGTCGCCGGGTACTATGCGAAGGCGGATCCGTTTTACCGGCCCGCAGCGGCAGAAACGCCGGCCGCGATGATTGCCCGCTGCGCGCCGGACGTCGTGCTGTTGGAAACAAAGCAAACGTCGCGCACGGCGGTCGACGCTTGGTTGGCGAGCGACCCGACGGTTCCGTATCGCAACTTGCCGCAAGAATCATTGCCTCCGAATTGTCGGAGCAAGGTGATCGTGCTGGTTCGCGAAGTTCGACAGGCCCGCGGCGACGCGACGGAGCGGCGTTAGCGAGCTATGCCGCCTTGCGCATCGGCGTCTCCGCTCGACCCAGCAGCGATTCGTAGAGCGCCGCCACGCGAGCGTAGTTGACGTCGGCGTCGAACAAGGCTTGAGCACGGCGTCGACCGGCGGCGCCGAGGTCAAGTCGCAACCGCGGGCATTGGATTAGCCGAGCCAGTTCGACGGCATAGGCACTTTCATCTTGCGGCGCACAGAGAATGCCGGCCTCGCCGCCGACGACGTCGCGATTACCGCGAATGTCGGAAGCCACGATCGGTTTGCCGGAGGCCGAAGCCTCGATGAGCGACAGCGGCAGCCCTTCCCACAGCGACGGCTGCAGCACGAGATCGGCGGCCTGCATCAAAGCCGCGGGATCATCGTGCCAGGCGATTCTCCGAATGCGGGCCGATGTCCCGGTGCCGGCGATCTCGCGGTTGAGAGCCGCATCAAGCGGCCCGCTGCCGGCGATGACGATCTTCCACGAGCGGTCCGGAACCAGTTTTTCGAGCTTGCGAGCAATTCGCGGGATAATCAGCGGCTGCTTTTGTGCGGCGATGCGGCCGGAGACGAGAATCATGAGTTCGTCGTCGGCCAGTGCGAGGTTAGCACGTTCCGCGGCGCGATGAACCGTCGTGCCGAATGAGCGCACGTCGACTCCGTTGTGGATGACGGCGCACTGCCGGGCTTGTGCGACGCCGGCCTCGATCGACCATGCGCAGTCGTCTTCATTGAGAAACACGAGCCGATCGCAATGCCGGGCCGCGTAACGTTCGGCGAGTTTTCCTAAGTGAAACAGCGGCCGGGGCGTGTGTTCGTGGAAGGCGAAGCCGTGCACATGGTGCAGCACGGCGGGCACTCCGGCGTTCCAGGCCGCTAGGCGACCGAGAATGCCCGGCTTCGTCGAATGGGTGTGAACGACGTCGGGCCTCAACTCGGCAAAAAATCTTCGCAAGGCTCGGTAGGCCTGAACATCGCGCCAGGGGTTGATCGACCGCCGCAGTTCAGGAACGAGGTGACACTCGACGCCTTCGTCGCGTAGCGCCGTGGTCAGCGGCCCCTCGGCGTTGCAAACCGCGTGGCGTTCAAAACGCCGCGGATCGAGCCGGCGGACGATCTCGAACATGACGCGCTGAGCGCCGGCCATAAGCGGCACCGACTGAACGTGGCAGACGCGAATTCGGCGACTATCGCGGACCGGCGTCATGTGGAACCCAAGGTTTGAGAACTGCCGCGAATCTCGCGAGACCCGGCGAAAGCCAAACTTAGATCGGCTTCCCGCAGGTCACAATCCCAAGTTGCCGACGGCTTGTGGTGCTCGAAAACGCGGTGAATTCGCGGAGTCGGTGATCGGCGACAAAACTTTGGCCGGCGGCGTGCTAGCATCGCAACTTCAGATTGCCGGCGTGGAAACGATGAAATATAAATAGTCGCGATTCGCCTCGCCCTTCGCGGCCGGCGCGTCGGCTCGCAACGGAACTGCGAGTGCCGCATTCATCGATTTTCGACTTCAACTTATTCGCCAAGGAAGGCCCGGCATGGCTCAGCGGCGTTGTCTCGTCACCGGCGGGGCCGGATTCATCGGCAGCCATCTCGTCGATCGCTTGCTGGCCGAGGGTCACGAAGTGTTGGCCGTCGACAACTTGGCGACCGGTCGCCTAGAGAACCTCGTGCACGCCCGCGACAACTCGCGACTCACGTTTCACAAGGCCGACATCGCGGACTTCGCCGCCATTCGTCCGCTGTTCGACGGCGTCGAATGGGTGTTTCACCTTGGTGCGCTCGCCGACATCGTTCCCTCGATGCAGAAGCCGCTCGAGTATCAACGGGCCAACGTCGACGGCACGTTCCACGTTTGCGAATCGGCCCGACTCGCCGGAGCTTCGCGGCTCGTGTACGCCGCGTCCAGCTCGTGCTACGGAATTCCGGACGCTTACCCGACGCCCGAAACCGCTCCGGCCAAGCCGCAATATCCTTATGCGCTGACGAAGTATCTCGGCGAGCAAACCGTGCTGCATTGGGAGCAGGTTTACAAGCTGCCGTCGATTTCGCTGCGGCTGTTCAACGTCTACGGTCCACGTTCGCGAACGACCGGCGCTTACGGTGCGGTGTTCGGCGTGTTTCTCGCTCAGAAATTGGCCGGCAAGCCGTTTACGGTCGTGGGCGACGGTACGCAGACCCGCGATTTCACCTACGTCACCGACGTCGTCGATGCCTTTTATCGTGCCGCGGCGTCCAGCGAAACCGGCAAGATTTACAACGTCGGTTCGTCGGGCACCTACAGCGTCAACTTGCTTTGCGACCTGCTCGGCGGCGAGAAAACTTACATTCCGAAGCGACCGGGCGAGCCCGATTGCACTTTCGCGGACAACTCGCGCATCAAGGCGGAGCTGGGTTGGAAGCCGCAGGTTTCGTTTGAACTCGGCGTGCGCAAGATGCTCGACCAGATCGAAGTTTGGCGCAGCGCGCCGGTCTGGGATCCGGCATCCATTGCGGATGCCACGCGCGACTGGTTCGCGTATCTCTCCAAGTAAGCTTCGGTCAGTTTAGTCGGTTCGGTCGGGCTACGAGTAATGCGGCAAGGATTGTCGCACTGGGATGTTCCAAGGAAGGATCTGGCGGATGAACGGCGAACACACGACCGGCTCGGATGCGCAAGTCGGCGATTTGGAACGCTTGGTCGACTTTGTGAACCACTGCCGCGACCAAGGCAAACGGATTGTGCATTGCCACGGCGAGTACGACCAACTCAAGGTCGCCGACGTGCTGCACCTGCGCGAGGCCCGCACCATGGGCGACGTGCTCGTCGTGACGATTTGCCCGGATGCGACGGGCTCCGGCGGCGAGAAGCGAACGACCTTCCCGCAAGCGATGCGCGCCGAACTCGTGGCGGCGATCGGCGTCGTCGACTTCGTGGCGACGGTGCCGTTCGCGGCGTCGGCCGAAGTGATCCGGCTGATCCGTCCCGACGTTCACGCCAAAAACCTCACTCGGCACCAGCACGGTGTCGAGCTATCGGCCGAAACGATCAACGACCAGGAAGCGACCCGCGCCGCCGGGTCGCAGCTTCGTTTTACGAAGAGCCCGAAGAAAGCGACCGGCTATCACGAAGCGTTCACGCCGGAGGTCAACAATCACCTGAGCGAACTCCGCTCGCGGTTTTCGACGGCCGAAATCATCGAGCACGTCGAATCGCTACGCGAGATGGAAGTCGTGCTCGTCGGTGAAACGATCCTCGACGAATACGTGTACTGCGACGCCTTGGGCAAATCCGGCAAAGAGCCGGTGCTCGCAATGCGGCACATCTGCGGCGAGCGACATGCCGGAGGCGTGCTGGCCATCGCCAATCACTTGGCCAACTTCTGCGGCAAGGTCACGCTTTTCACCTACCTCGGCGCCAACGATTCGCAGGAAGATTTCGTGCGCCAGCACCTTGGCCCGAAGGTTCGCCCGCATTTTATCTTCAAACAAAATTCGCCGACGATTCTCAAGCGGCGTTTTCTTGACAACTACTCGCGCTCGAAGCTCTTCGCCGTTTACGATTTGAACGACGACGCTTTGAGCGAATCCGAAGAAGCCGAACTGCACGAGGCCCTCAATCGCGAGTTGGAAGCGACCGACGCGGTAATCGTTTCCGATTTCGGCCACGGATTGGTCACCGATCGGCTCGTCGACTTGCTTTGCAACGAAGCGCCGTTCCTTTCGGTCAACACGCAACTCAACGCCGCGAACATCGGCTACCACACGATCTCCAAGTACCCGCGGGTCGACTACATCTCAATCCACGAAGGCGAATTGCGTCTCGACAGCCGTTGCCGTCGCGGCGACCTGCGCGGCCTGATGTCGAACCTTTGCGAACGGCTAGCCGCCAAGCAGGTGATGGTCACCCGCGGCAAGAACGGCAGCCTTCTCTACGACGCCGAAACCGGCTTCCACCAAAGTCCGGCGTTCGCCACCAAAATCGTCGACCGCATCGGCGCGGGCGACGCGGTGTTCTCGCTGACGTCGCTCTGCGCGGCGCGCGGAGTTCCGCCCGAAGTTCTCAATTTCCTCGGCAATCTGGCGGGCGCGCAAGCCGTCAGCATCGTGGGCAACCGCGAGGCCGTCGACCACCGACGGATGGCCCAAGCGATCGACAACCTTCTTAACAATCCCGTCACTCGAGCAGCGTAGGCCCCCAAGCACATGAGCAAGAAGTTCAAGCAAGTTTTCGTCACCGGCGGCGCAGGTTACGTGGGCTCGGTTCTCGTGCCGAAGCTCTTGGCCGAAGGCTACAAGGTGAAGGTGCTCGACCTGTACCTGTATCACGACAACCCGCTGGCGGAAGTCGCCGATAACCCGAACCTGACGCAAATCCGCGGCGACTTGCGCGACCGCGCGTTGCTCGAGCGCGAGATTCCCGGTTGCGACGCCGTGATTCACTTGGCCTGCGTCTCGAACGATCCGAGCTTCGAACTCGACCCGACGCTCGGCAAATCGATCAACTTCGATTGCTTCGAAGACTTGGTCGACGTCAGCCGCGACAACGGCGTCGAGCGTTTCATCTACGCGTCGTCGTCGAGCGTCTACGGCATCAAAGACGAAGAAGATGTCACGGAAGACCTGCCGCTGGAACCGCTGACGGATTACTCGAAGTTCAAGGCAATGTGCGAAGACGTGTTGCTCGCGAAGCGCCGTCCCGGCTTCACCACGTTCATCCTTCGCCCCGCCACGGTCTGCGGCTATTCGCCGCGGCTCCGCCTCGACCTCACGGTGAACATTCTCACGAATCACGCCGTTACGAACCGCGTGATCAAGGTGTTCGGCGGCACGCAGCAACGGCCGAATCTGCACATTCAAGACATGTGCGCGTTCTATCTGCAATCGCTGCTTTGGCCGAGCGAAAAGATCGACGGCAAGATCTACAACGTCGGCTACCAAAACTACAAACTGCTCGAAATCGCCGACATGGTGAAGAGCGTCGTTGGTGAAGATTGCCAAATCGTCACCACGCCGACCGATGACAACCGTTCCTATCGCGTCTGCTCCGAAAAGCTCAAACGTGAACTCGGCTTCGAACCGAAACACACTGTGCTCGACGCCATTCAGGATCTGATCGCCGCCTTCCGCGCCGGCAAGATCCCGAACTCGATGACCGACATCGGCTACTACAACCTCAAGGTGTTGCAAGGTCCGAAGCTGGCCGAACTGCAACGTCCGCAACCGGCTACGACCGTCACGCAACTAAGGAAATCGGCATGAGCGTCGCTCTTGATACTAGCCTGGAGGAAATGCAGGCCATTGCGCGACGGATTCGCGGTCGCCTGGTGCAGATGTCGCACCGGGCGCAGACGCCGCACCTCGCGTCGTCTTTGTCGTGCGTCGATATCTTGGTCGCCGCTTATTGGGGCGCGCTCGATATCGATCCGTCGCAGCCGCATGATCCGCTGCGCGACCGCGTCATCCTGAGCAAAGGTCACGCGGCGACGACGCTTTACGCGGCGCTGCAAGCTCGCGGATACTTCAGCGAAGAGCTGCTCGATTCGTACGGCACGCACGGCAGTATCCTGGCCGAGCACCCTAGCCCCAACAGCGCGCCGGGCATCGAAGCCGGCACCGGTTCGCTGGGGCACGGCTTGCCGATCGGCCTGGGCATGGCCGTGGCAGGACGAATTCAAAAGCAAGACTATCGCGTCTGCGTGGTCATGAGCGACGGCGAATGCAACGAAGGTTCCGTATGGGAAGCCGCGATGCTGGCGCCCGCGCAGAAGCTCGAAAAGCTCGTCGCCGTCGTCGACTACAACAAGTGGCAAGCGACGGGCCGTTCGAACGAAGTGATGGCCCTGGAGCCGCTCAAGGACAAGTTCACAGCGTTCGGCTGGAGCGCTTACGAGACCGACGGCCACGACATCGCCGGCCTCGTCGAACTCTTGCGCAACGTGCCCGACGGCAGCGGCAAGCCCGTGGCGATCGTCGCGCACACGGTTAAAGGCAAAGGCGTGTCGTATATGGAAGACGACAACAACTGGCACTATCGCATTCCGACGGAAGCCGAAGTCGCAGCGGCCCACCAGGAGCTAGGACTCGCATGAGAAACGCATTCGCCGCCGAAATCACGGCGCTGTGCCAGGAAGACCCGCGGTTGGTGTTGCTCTCGGGCGACATCGGCAACCGACTGTTCGATAAGTTCCGCGCGCAGGCGCCCGAACGGTTTATGAACTGCGGCGTCGCCGAAGCCAACATGATGGGCTTGGCCGCCGGGCTCGCGATGTCGGGCCTGCGGCCGATCACTTACACGATCACGCCGTTCACGACGACCCGCTGCTTCGAGCAAATTCGCGTCGACGTTTGTTACCACGACGTTCCGGTGATCATCGTCGGCACGGGCGCCGGATTGTCGTACGCCGGCCTCGGCCCGACGCACCACTCTTGCGAAGACATCGCCCTGCTGCGCTCTTTGCCTGGTATGACCGTGCTCTGCCCGGCCGATAGTTTCGAGCTGCGCGGGTTGCTCCGCGCCGCGATGAAGCACGACGGCCCGGTCTACATGCGAATCGGGAAGAAGGGTGAAGCGACCGTTCACGCCGACGTGCCGAACGTCACGATCGGTAAGGGCCTCGTCGTCGAGCAAGGCTCGGGCATTTGCCTCTTGAGCACCGGCAACATGCTGCCGGAAGTCATCGCGGCCGCCGCGGAATTGAAGGCACACGGCCTGGCGCCGCAAGTGGTGAGCATGCACACGGTCAAGCCGCTCGATACGGAGTTGCTCGAATCGGCGTTCGCCGAGTTCGACGTCGTCGCCACGATCGAGGAACATAGCCTCATCGGCGGCCTCGGCGGAGCGGTCGCCGAATGGCTGGTCGACCAAGATTCGCTTCCGAGGGCCAAGCTCGTTCGCTTCGGCTGCGGCGACGAATTCATTCACGAATCGATGGAGCAGGAACACGCTCGCGAGCGTTTCGGTCTGACGGCGCACAACATTGCCGCGAAGTGCCGTGAGCAATATCAAACGCGACGCCGCGGCCTACGGCTTGGCGCGGCGTAGGCGAAAGTTCGGGAGAGCACGGATGCGGATCGGCGTCGACTTCGATAATACGATCGTTTCGTACGACACGTTGTTCCATCGCTTGGCGGTCGAACAAGGGCATATTACGCCCGAAGTTCCGGCCACGAAGGAACAAGTGCGCGACACGATGCGCCGCGCCGGTCGCGAAGAGGCGTGGACCGAACTTCAAGGTTACGTCTACGGCGCCCGCATCTGTGAAGCGACGGCGTTTGCCGGCGTTAAAGACTTCTTCCGCAACTGCCGCGAGGCGGGCGTCGAAGTTTGCATCATTAGCCACAAGACCAAGCACCCGTTTCGCGGGCCTGCTTACGACCTGCACCGTGCAGCGCTCGACTGGCTCGAACACAACGGATTCTTCGATCCTCGCGACATTGCGCTGCCGCGCGATTGCGTTTATCTCCGCACGACGCTGGCTGACAAGCTGCGGCAGATCGGCGACTGCGGTTGCACGCATTTTATTGACGATCTGCCGGAACTGCTTAGCGAAGCCGCCTTTCCGGCGACCGCCGAAAGATGGCTCTTCGATCCGAACGATCATCATCCGCACGAGCGACGATTCGCGCGAGTAACGGCGTGGACTCAGCTCGAAGATCGGTTACTCCGCAGCGTCGGGAGCGGCCGATGAGCGGCACGGCCGGCGAGCGTGAGTTTGCAGAGTTCCTCGATTCGGCCGGCGTCCCGCAACGGCGCGTGATCGAGCGGATGACCGGCGGCGGCAACAATCGCGTTTATCGCGTTACGGCCGACGGCTTCGACG
>JAFLCO010000176.1 GCA_017303535.1 Planctomycetota bacterium | reverse complement strand
TGCAACCCCAAGGCAGCAGGAAATTTAACGTCGGCGGCAGGGGTGCTAGAGCGTCAATAAAACGGCCGCCGAAGCCGGAAAATCCAGCAACGGCGGCCGGTGCAAATTACGCAAACTACGCCCTCCTTCTCCCCTTGCGGGAGAAGGTGCCGCGCAGCGGCGGATGAGGGGTGAGAACTTGGTACCCGACACGCGGAACGCCAGGGAGGGCGTTCCCTACAGCCGGCGCTACTTCCCGATCTCAAACGACAGCGTCGTGTAGTCCTTCAGAGTCGCGTACTTCTTCTCGCCGACGCTCCCCGCTTCCGGCGTCGTGACGCCGAAGTAGCACCCGTACTTGCCCGGGCCGGCAAGCTTCCAGGTCGCTTTGCCGGCGTCGTCAGTGGTCATTTCGACTTCGTCGCCGTTGGGGTTCGTCGCCTTGATCTTCGCTCCGGCCGCCGGCTTACCAAGGAACAGGGCCTGCAAGGCGATCGAATCGCCGTCGACCTTGGCGACGAGTTCGACCCGCAGCGAACTCGTGGCTTTGTCTTTCCACGTTTTTGGAGCGCCGCCGAGCCGCTTGGCCGTATATCGCAGCAAGCTCGCCGGGTTCGGGCCGAATTGCACGACGCCGTATTCCATCGAAGCGACGATCACGGCCGGAGCGGCGCCGTCGACGGTCGTACGGATCTCTTGCTCCTTCTCATCCAGCTTCATGTCCAGCGGCTTCAATTCATCGCCCGACTTCGTCCAATATTTCGTCTGCGTGATCTTGCCGACCAGGTCCGGATCCCATCCCTCCGGCTCACCGAAGCCGCTCTTCACGACGGTCTTGCCGTCCTTCGTTTCGGCATCAATCCACACAAAGTGGGCCGACGCGATCGAAGCGACGCTCATGCAAACCAAGGCCGCCACGACGGCCAAGAAACGACGACCGGTAACAATGCTCATGTCCATGCTCTCCAAGAACGAAGGAAGAAGTGCGATGCCCCGCCGCCCAACGGGCACGGAGATCGCAAAAGAGCATGGCTACCGAAAAGCCGGATGGCTGGCTCACGAGGCGGTGATTATCGGTCGAGCGAGCATCGCGAACAAGTGCCGGCCACGAAGTTCAGCCGTACAATGTCTGCTATGCGAGCGCTTCGAGTGATTAAAAGATTTCCGTTTACGACTTACGCCGCCGTCGGGTTTGTGGTGCAACTGGCGCTGATTGCCACTCGACCTGATTACGACAGCGGCGGACTCGGCGGGCTATTAGCGCTCACCCCTGGAATCTGGGGCCTGCCGTATTACTTCGCGATGGAAAATGGGCTGCCGTGGTTCCTTGGTGCGTTGCCTTGCTTTCTGCTCGACTTTTTGCTGAACAGATGGCGACGCAGCAACCGTCAAACCCTGAACCCTGAACCCTGAACCGCTTACGTAAACAGCCGGCTCACCGATTCATTGCGGTGAATCCGTTTGATCGCCTCGCCCAAGAGCGGGGCCACGCTGAGGACCGTGATCTTCGGCAGTTTGCGGTCGGGCGTGAGCGGGATCGTGTCGGTGATAACGAGCTTTTCGATCGGGGCCGCCTCGAGATTGGCCAGCGCGTTGCCGCACAAGATGCCGTGCGTCGCGCCGACGTAAATCTTCTTCGCGCCCGACTCGGCCACCTTCGCCGCCGCGCCGCATATCGAACCGGCCGTGCTGATCATGTCGTCGAACATGAAGCAGACCTTACCCTCGACCGACGCGCCGATGATGTTCTCTTGCTTCGTCTTTTCGGCGCTGGAGCGGCGCTTGTCGACGATCGCCAATCGCGCGCCCATCCGCTTGGCGTGGCCTAAAGCACGCTTGATGCTTCCCTCATCCGGGCTTACCACGACGACGTCGTCCGGCGGGTAATCCATCTGCCGAAAATGGTCGTTGAGCACCGGAGCGGCGTACAAGTGGTCGACCGGGAGATCGAAAAAACCCTGAATCTGCGCGGCATGCAGGTCCATCGTCAGCACGCGGTTGGCGCCGGCCCGCTCGATGATGTTGGCGACGAGCTTGGCCGTGATCGGCACGCGGCCTTCGTCTTTGCGATCTTGCCGGGCATAACCGAAGTACGGAATAACGACGGTCACGCGCTCCGCCGAAGCCCGACGGCAACTGTCGATCATGACGAGCAGTTCCATCAGGCTTTCATTGACCGGCGCGCAGGTGCTTTGCACGAGGAAGACGTCGCGTCCGCGCACGTTTTCTTCGAGCTTGCAGGAGATTTCGCTGTCGGGAAAGCTCGACAGCGCGATATTGCCCGGCGGCACGCCGAGGTAATCGCAAATGCGCGACGCCAGCGTGGGGTTTGAACGGCCGCTAAAAATCTTGAGATCGGTCATGAAGTTCTGAAACTAAGTTCGGCTCGGCCACCACACACTAGCCCCGAAGCGCAAGCGAGGGGACATTCCATCGGAACAAACAAGTTGTCGTATCTACCCCGCTCGCAGCGCCTGTTCGACTATCTCCAACTCCTCAACCGTATTGATGCTCAGCGTCTCGCTCGGCGTCAGCACGGGCAAGGCTTCGACCGTGCGGCCGCGGCGTCGCAAATGGCCGGGCGCATCGGTGATATAGTACTCTTTCTGGGCGTTGTCGGCACGCAGGTCGCCGAGGGCCTCGCGCAGGTCGTCGGCCGCAAAAACATAGCAACTCATGTTCACTTCCGTAATGAGTCGCTGCTCCGGCGTGGCGTCTTTTTCTTCGACAATGCCCGTAAAACGCCCGTCAGGGTCGCGGACGATTCTGCCTAATCCGAACGGATTCTCCTTCTTGGCTGTTCCTAAGAGGCACGCGGCGTTTAATCGCTCGCGTTCGTCGAGCAGGGCTTGAATCGATGCGGCCTTCACGAGCGGCGAATCTCCGGTGACGATCACGACCGGCCCTGTGTGCCCGGCCAAAGCGTCGCGACAGACCATCACGGCGTGGCCGGTGCCGAGACGTTCCTTTTGTTCGACGAACGTAAGACCGGACCGGCCGGCCAAATGTTCGCGGACCAAGTCGGCTCGGTACCCGACGACGACGATCGTCTTACGGATGCCGCAAGCTTCGAGCATGTCGATGACGTAATCGATCATCGGCCGCCCGCAGACCGGCACCAGCACCTTCGGCAGGTCCGACTTCATCCGCGTCCCCTGCCCGGCGGCCAACACAATCGCACAAACCTCGGCCATCGCTACGCTCCGTCGCTACTTGCGAATTTCGTTCTTTCAGGTGCGATCATCTTGCCAAGTACGAGAACAAACGTCGAGGGTGACGCGGATCGACGTGCGGAAAGCGGGACCAACGGCAAATAACGGCCGCGAGGCACTTCCTAGCGTGCTGAGCGATCGAATGTCGCCAGGAGCCATGGAAGATGGGTCGCGTAGCGACCGCACGATGGTAGCCGGGCGTTTCAACGCCCGGTGTGCGGCAATGTGCGAATCGACTCGTCGCGTAGCGACGATTGAATTCGAACGTCAGGCGTCGCTACGCGACGCGAATAGCGAATAAAATAGGGCGTGACGTTGATCAAAGTTCCGTGGGTTGAAAACCCACGGCTACCATCACACGATCGCTACGCGATCGGAAGACATCTCTTCGTCCTCTCTGTTCTTGGCCCCTCAGCCCTCGTTTGCGATTCTCCGCAGTCTCCATTGCCCGCCCCCCCACAATCGCCTGCTCATCCCCATCTTCTCCCTTTCTTCTGCTGCTCTTCTTCTTTGCGTCTTTGCGTCTTTGCGTCTTTGCGCGAGACTTTTCTGCAAGCGAACCCGCGCGGCCAAAAGCAAGGCGATTCGTCGGCAATCGACGCGATTTCACAAAATAGTCGCCGGCCAAAAACTTCCTTGAACGGATTTGTCTATTTGCTAAGTTGCGGAGTGGCGCGGAGGGCTACGAACGGGGAGAAAACAGCGATGAACAATCGACGTAAGTGCTCGAAGATTTCAACAAAATGGAAACAACTTACGTCGATCGCGCTGCGCACTACTGCGCACTTCACAGGCCCGGAAGTGCGCACCACAAACTTAGGAATTAAGGGTGCGCACATCGAGAGCGAAGAAGTGCGCAGTGGCCAAAAACGAGTCGACGTAAGTCTGGCCAAAAAAAGTTTCTTGCAGGATGACTTACGGCGATTCGAAGCCCTCGGACTTCAGACGTCAGACTTCAGCGAAGAGAAGTGTGGCGCTGTAGGGAGCGGCAGACCTACGCAGCCAGGACTGCGTTCACCCTTTGGTCTTGTACCCGAGTTCGCTGAGCAGGACTCGCACCCGGTCGAGGTGCCGACCTTGGAGTTCGAGTTGATCGCCGTCGATCGTGCCGCCCGCGCCGCAGGCCGTCTTCAGCCGGGTCAACAAGTCCGGCAGGTCGTTGTCGGCGGCGGCCAATCCGCGTACGACGGTCACCGACTTGCCGCGGCTCCGGTTCTCCACGGCGAGCCGGGCCGTTTGTTGGGCCGTGGGTTTGTAAACCGGCGGCGGAGGCGGAAGCGGGGGGCAGCGGCATTCGGCCTCGACCGCGCCGCAGCGGTCGCAGCAGGGCGGCACGTCCCATTTGGTTCCGGCGAAAAGACCCATGTTAGGCGGCAGGGGGCGGGAGGGAGGGGGCAGGAAGAGCGAAGCAAAGCAGAGAAAGCGGCGTTACGTCGCTTCGCCCGGCGCCGGGTTTTGTTTGGGGCCGTGGCCCATGGCGCGGCGGGCGACGCTGAGTTGTCCGCTGTGCAGGCCTTCATGCCAAACGGCCATTTCGAACACGCTGCCGACGTCGGGCAGGAAGTCGGCTCGTGCTTTGGGGAGCGGCGTTTCCAGCGCGGCTTCATCCATGGCTTCGAGCACGTCGAGCAGCGTCTCCCGTCGTTCCTTCATCACCGCCAGAACTTTCTCCGCCGGCGGATAGTCGGCCGGGTTGCTCGTCGGCTGCGAGCCGGTGCCGAACGCCTTTTCGAACTCCGGATTGGTCACGACCCGTTCCGGTGCGACGTTCGAGAGAAAGAAGTTGTCGGCCATCGCCATGTGCCCGGCGAACCAAAGAGCATGATTGGCGTGGGCATGGACCTGATGCGTCCATTGCTCGGGCGTCGTGAAGTCGGCCAAGAGCGAAAGGCTGTATTCCCGAGCGCTGCGAAGTTGTTTGAGCAATCGTTGCTTGGCGGACATTCCTACTCCTCTCGATTCCGGCGATAGGCGAACACGATATTCTACCAGCGGGACGGAATACGCTTAGCCGCGATCCAATTACTCCGATGCCCCTTTTGACGCCGGCGTTACTGCCAGTTAAAACTATTGATTCGTCGACTGTTCGGCCTTCGATGAGAGGCCCCCGCAATGGGGACCTGTGAACCTGGTCAGGGGAGAAATCCAGCAGCCATAAGCGGTAAGCTTCATGTGCGGTGGGTCTCTCATCGAGGGCCGAGCAGATTTAGGTGGTGGGCGATTGGTACAAGGCGAAGCTTCTGACTTCCCCCCTCCGCCCTCCTCCCTCTCCCTTCGAGCTTATGGCCGACCTCATCCAATCGGACGACGCGGCCCCGGCCAACCCTCTCGGATTACAGCCGACGACCGGCGAATACGTCGTCGTGGCCCGGCGTTATCGCCCGCAGGCCTTTGAGCAACTCGTCGGCCAGCAGCATGTGGCCCAGGCCCTGTCGGGCGCGATCCATTCGCACCGCGTCGGCCATGCGTACCTGTTTACGGGAGCCCGAGGGGTCGGCAAGACGTCGACGGCTCGCATCTTCGCCAAGGCGTTGAATTGCGAGCAAGGCCCGACGGATCGGCCGTGCAACGAGTGCGACATCTGCCGCAGCATCACGGCCGGCGACGACGTGGACGTCATCGAGATCGACGGTGCCAGCAACCGCGGCATCGACGACATCCGCCAGCTTCGGCAAAACGTCAACGTCCGGCCGAGCCGAGCCCGGTTCAAGATCTACATCATCGACGAAGTCCACATGCTCTCGCGCGACGCGTTCAACGCGTTGCTCAAGACGCTCGAAGAGCCGCCCGAGCACGTGAAGTTCATCTTCTGCACGACTGAGCCGGAAAAGATTCCGATCACCATTCTCTCGCGTTGCCAGCGCTTCGACTTTGCAGGCATCGAGACGGCGACGATCGCCGAGCGGCTACGGCAGATCAGCGTGGCCGAAGGTGTGGAAATTCAGACCGAAGCGGTTGACCTGCTTGCGCGACGGGCCGCCGGTTCCATGCGCGACGGCCAGTCGTTGCTCGAGCAGATTCTGGCCGCCGGCGGAACGACGATTACGGTCGAAGACGTGCAGCGGCTGTTGGGCATTGCCGCCGATACGCGACTCGTCGCGCTCGTCGATGCCCTGACCTCGCGCAATGCCGCCGCCGCGCTCACGGAACTCGGTGCCGGAGTCGAGCAGGGCGTCGACGTCGGGCAGTTGCTCGATCAACTCATCGGCTATTTGCGCGACCTGTTGGCGGCCTCGGTCGGTTGCCCGTCGACGGCGTTTTTATACGTCGCTCCCAGTCGGGCGGCCGACTTCGCACAGCTTGGGCCGCAAATCGGCACGCATACGCTGATGGCGATGCTGGAAATCGCCGAACAGGCGGCTTGGCGACTCAAGCAAACGACGCACGGCCGGACGGTCGTCGAAATTGCGCTCGTGCGAATCTGCAGCCTCGACGACTTGGACGACCTCGCGACGCTCGTGGCCACGATCGGCTCGGGCGAACCGCTGCCTGCGGGAGGCGCGAAACCGGCGCCTGCGCGATTGGCCACGCCGTCGGCCGCTGCACCGGCTTCGCCTGTTTCTTCGCCGGCCGCCGGTCCGCGACCGGCGCAGTCCTCGGCACCATCGCGATCCGCGGCCGATGAACCTCCGGCCGGTTCGTTGGCCGCCGAGGTTGCCGAGCACTTAAAAAAAAACGGCCCAGCGCCCCGGGTAGCGACGGCGGCTCCGGCCGCCGCGGCGGTTCCTAATAAATCCGAACCGCCAGCGAATCCGCCGCCGCGTGCGCCGGCACCGGCTCCCGTCGCCGCGCGATCGTCGGCTCCGGCCGAAACTCCCGCCCGTGCCGTCTCGCTGTCGACCGCCGAGGTGCAGAACCTTTGGGGCAACGTGCTCGAAGGCATTCAAGACATGCTGGCCGATCGGGCCGCGATCGCGGAAGGCGCGAGCTTTCAACCACCGAACAAAGTCGTCGTCGCATTCGCCAAGCGCAACCGAATTCATAAAGACTTTTGCGAGCGACCCGAGCAACTCGGACGTCTCACTCAGGCCCTCTCCGAGGCCGCCGGAGCGCCGCTGAAGCTGGAGTTCACGCTGGTCGACGACCCGGCCGAACCGGCGCAGAAGGCGGCACCGCGCGGTGCCGCCAAACAAGAGAAGCTGCGCGAGAAAGTGCAGCAGCCGTTCGTTCGCAAGGCGATCGAACTCTTCGACGCCCGCCCAGTGGAAGTAGAAGACGGGCCATAAGCCCTCCCTTCAAGGGTCGACGATCGCTCGACGCGAACAATTCTCGGCCGCAACTCTCGTCCAAAATGCGGGCCATCCGGTTTTCATAACCGAAACAGCGACAGCCGGCCCGCGATTTGCTAAGCTGCAGCAATCGCGTGCCCGGCACGCCGGTTTAACGGATTTTCCGCCGAAATGACGAGGATGCTCGCTTGAGCCAGATTTCTCAGTCGGTCACGCGACTGATCGAAGAATTCAACAAGCTCCCCGGCATCGGCAAAAAATCGGCCGAACGGCTGACCTACCATGTGCTGCGAGTCCACAAGGCTGAAGCGCTGGGCTTGGCAGACGCGATTCGAGCCGTGAAGGAAAACGTTCGCTACTGCAAGAACTGTTTCAACCTTTCAGAAACTGAAACCTGCACCATTTGCGAAGACCCGCGACGCGACCAGACGCAACTTTGCATCGTAGAACAACCGCGAGACCTGATCGCGCTGGAACAGGCCGGCAGCTATCGCGGGCTCTACCATGTGCTGCTTGGGCGGATTGCGCCGCTGGAAGGGATTGGGCCGGAGCAACTGACGATCGATCGGCTCGTGGAACGAGTTGCGGAAGGGAAGTGTGCCGAAGTGATTATGGCGACGAATCCGACCTTGGAAGGGGACGGGACGGCGCTCTACATTTCGCACCGTTTGGCCGAGTTTCCCGTGCAAATCACGCGTCTGGCGCGGGGGCTCACCACCGGCAGCGTGCTAGAATTTGCTAACAAAGAAATCCTGGCCGATGCGCTGGCCGGGCGACAGAAGTTTTGAACTTATATGTTCGAGGTTCAGGGTTCGGGGTTCAGGGTTGGGAAGGCGTCGGCCTTAAAGCAACTCGAAGCCTCGAACCCTGAACCTTGAACCCTGAACCAAGAACGGCGAAGCCCCATGCGTCTCTCCTTCGGCCAGGAAATGCGGCAGGTCCAGAAGCAAATTCTGGCGCCGCGCATGATTCAGTCGATGGAAATCCTGCAGTTGCCGATCCAAGCGCTCGAAGAGCGGATCGAGCAAGAGTTGCAGGAGAATCCCATCCTCGAAATGCGCGAGGAAGATCCCGACCTGCCGGAAGAAGACGGCCAGCGGGAAGACTCCGATGCGAAGACGAGCGAGGAGAAGGAACTCGTCGTCGACGAGACGAAGAACAACGCCGACGATTTCGAACGTCTTGAAAACCTCGGCGACGATTGGTCGCCCGACTACGACGAGCGGCCGCGGATGTCGAGCAACCGCATGGCCGAGGAAGACGACCGTCGCCACGACGCCATCGCGAATATGGAGTCGAAGCCGCAGACGCTCTCCGATTATCTGATCGAACAGCTCGGCTGGTACGAACTCGATGAACCGACCCGGCAAATGGCCGAGCGGATCATCTACAACCTCGACAAAAACGGGTACCTCTCCGGCCGCCTGGAAGATCTCGTCGACCTCTCCTTGGGCAGCGGCGAAATCGCCTTGGCGCAAAAGGCGCTCGGCATCATTCAAAAGCTCGATCCGCCGGGCGTCGGCGCTCGCAACTTGAAAGAGTGCTTGCTGCTGCAAATCTCGCCGGGCCTGCACCTTTACGAACAAATGCGAGTGCTGATCCAGAACCATCTGGAAGACCTGGAGCACAACCGGCTGCCGGCCATTCAGAAAAAGACCGGTTACTCGCTCGAGCTGATTCACGAAACGATGCATGAGCTGCGCAAGCTCAATCCCAAGCCGGGCGCAACCTTTAGCGACGTGCACGCTCCGACGGTCACGCCCGACGTGTTCCTCGACGTCGATGAACACGGCGTCTACAAGATTCGCCTGGAAGACGGGCGGGTGCCGAGCCTGCGCATCAGCGGCTACTACCGCAAGATGCTGGAGCGCGGAGTCACCGACCAAGAAAAAGAATGGATCAAGCGCAAGCTCAACGCCGCGCAATGGCTCATCGAGTCGATCGAGCAACGCCGCAACACGCTCACGCGCGTCGCGCAAGCGATCGTCGATCACCAAACCGCGTTCCTCATGAAGGGGCCGGAGTCGCTTGAGCCGCTGAAGATGCAGCAGATCGCCGATAAGGTCGGCGTCCACGTGACGACGGTCTCACGGGCCGTCGACGACAAATGGATTCAAACGCCGCGCGGTATTTTTCCGCTCAAACGCTTCTTCGCCGGCGGCACCACGAGCGCCTCGGGCGAAGAAGTCGCCTGGGATACGGTGCGGCTGAAGCTGCAAGAAGTCATCGATAAGGAAGACAAGCAGCATCCGCTTTCCGACGATGATTTCGTGACCGAACTCGGCAAACACGGCCTGACCGTGGCCCGCCGCACGGTAACGAAGTATCGCAAGATCATGAAAATCCCCAGCTCGCGTGAACGACGGGTATGGACGGAGTAGTTTCCTGGCACTGCGAACATTAAACTGTCCGCATGAAAGTCAGGGACTTAATCCGCATGATCGAGTCCGACGGTTGGGTGCACGTACGTACTCGCGGAAGTCATCGGCAGTTCAAGCATCCGTCGAAGCCGGGACTTGTCACCGTTCCAGGAAAACCGAGCGACGAACTGGCGCCGGGTACGCTTAACAACATCCTTAAGCAGGCCCATCTGAAATGAAGTATCTCGTGATCTTCGAACCGACGTCGACCGGATTCTCGTCGTATTCTCCCGACTTGCCGGGATGCGCCTCGACGGGAGCGACTCGCGAAGAATGTGAGTCGAACATGCGCGAAGCCATCGAGTTTCATCTCGAGGGCTTGGCGTTGGAAGGGATGCCGATTCCGGCGCCGGTCACTTTTGCCGCTACCTTGGATGTGCCGCAGTCGGCTTAGCGCTCCCGTTTCGGTGAAACAGGCATGAAACAGGACGGCGGAATCCTTGCCGCGTGCGTCGTGCCGTGGGATGCCGACGGTCGGTTCCTCGTCGAGCCGTTTCGCCGCCAAGTGCGGGCCATTGCCGCTTCGCTGACGAAACAACTCTACGTCTTCGGCACGGCCGGCGAAGGGCATGAAGTAACCGAACGGCAGTTCGACGAAATCGTCGATGTGTTCTGCGACGAATGTTCGGCCCTTGCGATTGAGCCGATGGTCGGGCTGATCAGCCTTTCGACCGGCACAATCGTGGAACGGATCGAACGTTGCCGAGCCCGGGGCGTGCGGCAGTTTCAGATTTCGCTGCCGGCCTGGCATGCCGTCGACGACACGGAACTCGCGGCGTTTTTCCTCGCCACGTGCGGCCGGTTCGAAGATTGCCGTTTCCTGCATTACAACCTGATGCGCACGAAGCGGCTGTTGAACGCCGACGATTACGCACGCTTTGCCGCCGCGCATCCGAACCTCGCGGCCACGAAGAACACCGGCCTGCTCGGCGACGACTTGCGAAAGTTGCTCGACCTCACGCCCGGGATCACGCATTACCTCGGTGAACGAGGGCTTGCGCAGTCGCGACCGACGGACAACGTCGGGCTCTTGGCCAGCATCAGCACGGTGAGCGCGGCCCGCTGTCGCGAGTTTTACACGGCCTGCCGCTCGAGCGACGCCGCGACGCGCGATAAGCTCGCGGAACAAATCTTCGCGCTCGGCGCGCTACTGAGAGAAACGGTCGGCCAACCGCCGCGGATCGACGGTGCCTACGACAAACTGCTCTGGGCCCTGCACGACCCGGAGTTCCCGCTGCGGCTACTTCCGCCGTATTCGGGGGCGACTTGCGAGATGCTGGTTGCTTGGCGAAAGAGCATCAACGAACGATTTCCGAATTGGAAACCGGAAGTGATTGATACCGGTTTTTCGACGTAATCAAACGTTCGTATGGCCCATCGCCTTACGGCACGTTCGCTTTTGCGACCATTTTTTGCCAAAACGCGCGAGTTTCGGCGATGATCGCTTCCGCAGCCGCTCGTTGCTCTTGGTCGGCGATTTTAAGCGCAGTAGCCCGTTCTTCGAGCCAGTCTAAGAAGAACTGTGCGGACGCCTTGCTCACTCTTTCTTGCCCGCCGACGATCACATACCAGGGTGCGCTGATCGCCGTGCGGTAGGTGTTGGGCAGCACGCAACGGGCCTGAATCAGGCACCAGCCGCTTTCGGTGAAGGTGACCGTCGGAAAACGGCCGCCGTTTTGAGCCCAATCGCGGAGGCGAACGCTGCGAATCACGCGGCCGTTTTGCACGATTTCGACGTAATCGATCGGGTCGCGCGTCGTGAGGTTCATCGCGATGTTGAGTTCGAGCGATTCTCCCTCGGCCGCGGCGAACTGAGCGCCCGGCGGTTGGCCGTTGGCTTGCGGGCGCATCAGCGGGCCGTTGGTCACCGTCGCGCGGCCGCGGCGAAAACCTTCCCACCAAGTTTCGTAACTGAGTGCGCTCGGGTCGACCTGCACGTACACGCGATTGTAGCCGACCGGGTTCGGCACGATGCCCGAACCGCTGCCGGCAGACGGAACGACGCGCAGTCCGCAATTGAGCATGTGAAAGTAAACGTCGGCCGCAAAGCGGGCCGGACCTTCGAGCCCGACGTAAAGGCTCTTATCAAAAGGTTTCCCTTGCGGCGTGAAATCGACTTTCGTTCGCTGCAGGTAGCTTGGCAGAATACGGTACGAGTCGACCTGTCCGCGGGCCAAGAGTATCGGCAGATCCCAAGCGTTCGGATGTGCTACGTCGAGCCACATCGCCGGATTAGCGACTTTGAGTTCCGCCAAGGGCCCGAGCAGCGGCAACAAGTCTTTCGGAATCGTCGGCAGTTGTGCCGGGCGCGAAAGATTGAAGACGGCGATCGGTCCACCGGTGCGGTCGTCGTAGCCGCCGAGCCAGTGAAAGTAGCGATTTTCGTCGAACGGCACGACGATCTCTTTCGGCAGCGGCGCTTTTTGCCACTCGGTTTTGCGATTGGTCCAAGTCGTGAGCGGCACGACATGCACGTCGTCGGCGGCCATCGCCGTTTCCAACTCGCGCTGCGGTCGGCGAACGTCGAGATCGCCCGACCACCAACCTTCGCCCGGCATGTCGGCGGCCCGCTTCAATTCGACGGTCTTTTCGTCATCGGCGCCGTCGTTGATCGTGAAATGGCCCGTGAAGTTCAGGAACTCGGGGCCATGATCGATTTCAAAGAAGTAGTTGCCGCGAAACAGTTCGAGTTGCACGCTCCCCGGCACGGAGACATGGTCGCCCCATGCCGGCAGCTTAGGAATCTTGACGGGGATGCCCTTTTCGTTGCGGAGATGCAAACGGAAGCCGAC
>JAFLCO010000175.1 GCA_017303535.1 Planctomycetota bacterium | reverse complement strand
ACGACGAAGAATCCCGGCGGTGTCTTGTAAAGGAACGCCAATGGGAAAAACGCCGGCGCTCCGTAGATCGAAAACACCCCGTCGAGGTACGACACGCGCGAACCGGTCGTTCGCACCGCTTCCGCGAAGCTGTAAAGATACGGTTCGGGCAGGAGCCGAAATCGATGCATCCAACGCACCACCGGCTCGTACCCGCCGGCCGAAGCCGCCATCTGATCGAACGTCCCCAAGTACGGTCGCGGCGTGGCATCGCCGACGTCGCGAAACGTGTCGAACCGAAAGTCGTACATCGCCCAAATAACGAACACCGCCCCGACGAAATGCGCCGCGGCCACGAGGGCGTAGTACGGCAATTGCCGGCCGCGTCCGACGACCTCAAACGCGGCATCGTTGAGCGAAACGATCTTACGACTTACTCGCAGCGGTTCGCCCGACCACAGCCGCACGGCGATCATCAACCCCGCGATCGGCAACAGCAGCAACGTCGAAAACTTCGACGTCAGCGCCAGCCCCCATAGCAGCGAGGATACGAGAAGTCTTAGCGGCGTCAGCCGGTTCAGCACCGCCACGAGCGACAAGGAGCAAGCCGTGAACGCCAAGGCTGAGAACATGTCGGGCGTTGCGGCGGCGGCGTGCCCGAGCACGGTCGGGTTAAACGCATACAGCGTCAGCGAGATAAACCCGGCCACGGTGCCGAACAACCGTTGCGACCACCAAAACACCAAGCCCGCAAGCACCACGCTCGCCAACGAGTTCATCATGCGGCAATTGCGCAGGATGTCGGTTCCGTTGTTACCGAGTTCGTAGAGCAGTTGCCGTCCGTAAGCCCAGTTATCGGCCCGCCGCCAGATCGCTTGATCGGTCGACGGAGTCCGCACATGCATCCATTGCAAAGGGAGCGTTATCCAACGCTGCTGAAAGATCGCCAGCGGGATGATGCGGAAATCGCCCGTTCGCCACGCGGCATTGCCGCTTGCGATGTGCGACGGTTCGTCGAACATGCCGCATTTGTTCCAGGCCGCGGCGTTGGCCAGCGCGAAGTGAACCGCGAGCACGACGATGACCGCGCCGGCGATCCTAACCTTTCGCCAATATTCGGCGACCGGCGACCGCTCGGCGTTTTCGACTGGCGTCGACATCCGGGTTAGTGCCTGTCCGATGATTCCCCTCTCCCCTTGCGGGAGAGGGGTTGGGGGTGAGGGGTTTCGGGTTCTCGAAGAGGCGCTTAGCTCACGCGGATTTCATAGCGATACGTCTGCGTCGCGCCGGGAGCCACGGTTTGCACGGCCGGAATGATCCCGCGCTCGGCCATCGTGAACTGATCCGGCAAGCAGGTGTACGGCTCGATGCACACGGCCTCGCGATGCGGCGGGTTGTACACGACCACTTGCGAGAACTGGTCATCGAAAACCACGTCGACCTTGCGTCCGCTTTTGCCGTCGGCCAAGGTCGCCGTAGCGGAGTGGTTCGTAAAGGCGACGTCGCTGAACACATCGTCGAGCTTCGTCTCCGGAAACATCATTCCGCCGGCCAAGCCGCGCGAACCTTCCGCCGGAAGCTTTTTGCCCGACGGCAGCATGTCGATCAGTTCCCAATAACTCCGTACCGGCACGGTCAGCTTGCACGACTCGGCCGACCCGTCGGCGCCCAGCGGCACGCGAAAGTACGGATGCGATCCGAAGCCGTGCGGCAGCGGCTTGTCGTCGGGATTCGTCACCGCGATCGTGCTAATGAGCGTGTTGCCTTGCAACTCGTAGCTCACGGCGATCTTAAAGTCGGCGGGCCATTTCTTGAGAATCGAAGCGTCGTCTTTCGAAGCCTGAAACTCGCCGACGACCCGCGATGCCGATTGCTCCGCGATGCGCCAGGGCCGCGTGAGGCAGAAGCCGTGAATCGCGTTGCCGCGGGTATCGTTCCCTTCGAGTTCGTACGTCTGGCCGCCGTATTGCAGCGTGGTCCCGCGCAGCCGGCCCGGGTAAGGAAACAACAGCGGAATGCCGCTATGCGACGGCCGTTCCTTGCCGCTCGCAAAGTTCGGGTGCGACCACAGCACGTCGACCGGCTTACCGGCGGGCGCGGCGTGAAACTCGTAGCAATTGAAGCCGAAGCCGACGAGGATCTTCGCGGTTGCTCCGGTTTGCGGATCAGAAATCGAGATTTGTTCGATGCTCATAGCTCTACTGCTCTTATCGTAAGTGTGTGCGAGGCGTATCGAGGTTCTAGGAATGTCGAGGCGCGGACTGTCGAAGCTGCCGGCGTCACGTACAGAGGTTCCCGCGAGAAGTGTCTAACGGCGGTCATCAGCGCGATCGTGATGCCCAGCCATAGCAAGCCGGAACGAACTTCCGCCGGACTGGATTCACCAAACGCCGCCGTCGCCAAACGATGCATCAGCATTACGACGGCGCCGAGCGACAAGGCGAACAGCGTCGTCGTGCTCACGTCGTGCCCGAGCAGCGAATCGCGGGCGGCTTCGGGCAATTGCAACATCACGATCACGCCGACCGGCCATTGCAACAGCGTGCAGACGAGCGCGACCAACGCTCCTCGCGACTTAAGTCGTTGTGCGTCGGCGACGAGCGTCTCTTCGTTTCGTGTCGTCGAAGGTTCCTCCCTACGTATGCGGCGCGGCTTCACGGCAGCTAAGGCCATCAGCATCGCTCCGGCCACGGCCAACGACGCCAGCGAAAAATGGGCGACGCGAATCAGCACTTCCGGGTCGACCAAGATCGACACGAATCGCAGCGGCAGCACCGCGGCCGAGGTCCGCGTGCTAAGCACGCTGAGGATCGAGAACAACGTGGGAAAATGATAGACCGTGTTCGTGATCGCCAGTACGGCCAACACCGCAGCGAGTACGGGTCGTGAGGAGCCGCGTCGCCAGATTGCCAGCCAAGCTTCAAAGCACACGGCGGAAAAGACCAACTCGCCGACCGTGAAGGCGTAGCGACTGTGCGGCAGCGACCGGAAGGCCAGCGTCACCTGCTGCGGACGGGCCGTCCACCAAAGCCAGGCCGCCAGAAAACCCAGCACGATTCCGGCATACAGCCCATGAATCGAACCCCGCAAGAGCCGCATCCCGACGGCGTCGGCCACGGCATCGCCACGACATCGGGCTCGCCAAAAAAGCCACAGCGCCAAGATCGGCCCGCCGAACGCCGCATTGACCGCCGTCAGATGCAGGGCGGTGACGAGGATTTGCAGCAGATCAAGCAAGTTTCCCGACTCCGACCGGCGAGGGCTGTGGCGGTGCAGGGCCGATTATAGACCGCAAGCGATGCGGGGAAAGCGGCCGTTAAGAGTCTATCGGACTCCTCCCCTCTCCCCTTGCGGGAGAGGGGCCGGGGGTGAGGGGGTGCGGGCTCTTGAATAGCTCTAAAGCGCTTTGGGCGGCCGAATTGACAGCCCGCGCTGCGACCGACTACCATCGCAGTTGTCCGAATCGGGCGGTTAGCTCAGTTGGCAGAGCGCCATGTTTACACCGTGGATGTCGTGGGTTCGACCCCCTCACCGCCCACTCTTTGTTGCTATCTTCGCTTTGCGAAGTTTCTGATCACTGCGACATTCTTGTCTGAGTCGCACACATAAACCCCCGGGGACCTCCGGTCCCTGGGACACAATCCTGGGCGCCACCACCACACACTAGCCCCGAAGCGCCAGCGAGGGGGCATTCTCTGCGATCGGCGTTTGCCATACCCCCTTGCTTGCGCTGCGGGGCTGGTATCTGAAATCGACGTAAGTCCCGAACCGCTTGCGCGACTTACGACGAAAGCGCAATTCAGTTGCAATTACGAGTGCGCACTCTTTTTGAAAATAGTGCGCACCCTTAATTCCTAAGTATGCGGTGCGCACTTGTTCGCGCGCGAAGTGCGCACCCCGTCCAAAATGTACGCAGTGCGCGTCGACGTAAGTCCCAATTCGCTTGCGCGACTTACGTCGATTTTTCGACCAAGCGAGCGGCGGGGTTTATCCCCGCCGTCCGGTCTTTTCAACACGCGAAACGGCAAACGCAGACGGCGGGGATAAACCCCGCCGCTCGCTATAAAACAGACCAAATTGCCAAAGAACCAACCCCGCATTTTCTTCATTTCGAAGGTCGGTTCAAGCCAGTTTTTGGCCACTCAGAAAATTCCTAAGCCCATGTTGGTGATAGGCTTAGGATTGGATATTTCACCCCTTAGCCTGGTTTTTGAACATCCGTACACTATAGTGGCGGCAAACGAGCTTGTCCCGAGCCGCTGCCATGTCCATCACCTCACTCGCTCAACTTCAGGCCCAAGTCCACGATGCAGAAGCCGGCTTTGCCGGCGCCGATTGGGGCGTTGTCTCTAGCGGCCATGCGCGGCTCGATGCCGTTCTCTCGGCGGGCGGATTGCGACGAGGGCGACTCGTCGAATGGATGGCGACCGCTGCCGGTTCCGGCCCGACGACGCTCGCTCTTCAAGCGGCGGCCGAAGCGGCGCGCGGCGGTCGGCCGATCGTCGTCGTCGATCGGCGCGGCGAGTTCTTCCCGCCGGCGCTCCCGCCCGATTTTCCTCGCGAGCAGTTGTTGCTCCTCCGCTGCCGTCGCGACGACGAAGCCTATTGGGCCTGCACGCAAGCGCTCGGCACCTCGGGCGTGGCGGCCGTCGTCTCTTTGCTACCGATCGCCGATGAGCGGCGATTGCGCTCCTGGCAGCTTGCGGCCGAGCGCGGCGGTGCCCTTGGTTTGCTCGTGCGGCATCTGCCGCGGCAGCCGGAAGTTTGTTTCAGCGATTTGCGTTTGCTTGTCGCTCCTTCGTGCGCCGCCGGGGGGCGGCGCGTTTCCATCACGGTGCTCCGCGCGCGGCAGGGACGTCCGGGCGCGATGGTCGAGGTGGCCCTCGATGACCATGCGAATCCTGTGTCTGATCTTGCGCCCGGGCGACATCGAGAAGTCGCCCGCCGCGCGTAACTCGCCCAGTCGCTCGACCGTCGGACGATCTTCCGCCGCCGCACAATCGATGTGCGACGCCGCGCTGCGCACTCGCTTGGCCGATGAGGCGGAAGAATTCAGTCCGCTCGTCGGCTGGGTCGGCGACGAATCCGCCGCGGCTCTCTGCCTCGACATCGGCCCGACCGCGCACTGGTTCGGTGGCGAAGAAAGGCTGCTCGAGCGATTGGCCGAGTGGGTCCGCGATCGCCGACTCATGGGTACGGCGGCGATTGCCGATACGCTCGGTGCCGCCTGGGGCGTGGCCCATTTTGTAGGCGACGATTCTCCCGCGCCGTGGCGACGCCGCATCGTTCCTCCCGGTCGACAAGCTCAGGCCCTCGCGCCTCTACCGATTGCCGCGCTGCGATTGCCCGCCGCCGTGCAAACGTTGCTGCATGAGTTGGGGCTGTACGCCGTCGGTCCGCTCTTGGAGCTTTCGCGCACGGCGCTGGCCGAGCGCTTTTCGCCCGAGTTATTGCTGCGCATCCGTCAGGCGTTGGGAGAATCGCCGGAGTTGTTCGTGGCTCATCGTCCGCCGCCGCAGCATGAAGCGACTCTCGCCTGGGAAGCGGGCCTCACTTCGACCGAACCGCTTTTAGAGGCGTGGCGCTTGCTATTGCCGAAGTTGCTCACGCCGCTCGCGGCCCGCGGCCGGGCGTTGTCGCGACTTCTGGCCGAGCTACACGACGAGCGCGGCGGACAAGGGCGATTTGTGATCGGCTTACTCCGTCCGACGCTCGACGCCGCGCACATTCTCGGGCTCCTACAACTTCGCCTTGAAGCGGAGCGCGTACGGCGACCGATCATCGGCACTCGTTTGGCCGTGCTCGAGGAAGCGGCCGAGGCGGTGCAGCAACAGGTCCTCTTCGACGATCTCGCCCCGCCGCTTGAGGCCCACGCTTGGACGACGCTCGTCGAACGGCTGGCCGGCCGGCTCGGCAACGAAGCGGTCGTCCGCATCCGCCTCTGTAGCGACCACCAGCCCGAACGCGCCTGGCAAGCCGTCCCGTGGCTGGCGCGACGCAGCGGCAACAATTCTTCTCCCCTCTCCCCTCGCGGGAGAGGGGCCGGGGGTGAGGGGGCCGCTCGCTCGTCACGCTCGCCGAATTCCAGAAAGCGCCCGCCGCCCACAACTGCCGAACAAAAACCGCTGGCTCCGCCGCGCCCGACGATCCTCCTCGCCGAACCGCGCCCGGTCCGCGTCTTCGCCGTTGCGCCGCACGGTTGCCCTCGTCAGTACGAGTACGAAGGGCGCGAGCGGACGGTCGTCGAAAGTTGGGGGCCGGAGAGAATCGAAACCGCGTGGTGGCGCGGGCCGAGCATTCGCCGCGACTATTTCCGCGTGCTCACCGACGACGGCCGGCGGAGTTGGCTCTTCCGCGACCTGCGCCGCAACCGCTGGTTTCTGCACGGGTGGTTCGATTGATGCGGTACGCCGAACTTCACTGCCTCACCAACTTCTCGTTTCTTCGGGCCGCGTCGCATCCGGATGAACTCGTCGTGCGCGCGGCCGAACTCGGCTACTCCGCGCTGGCCGTTACCGATCGGCACAGCGTGGCAGGCGTCGTCGAAGCGCATGCCGCGGCCAAGGAGATCGGCCTCAAGCTGCTGATCGGCGCCGAAATTCATCCGGTCGACGCGCCGAGCGTCGTGCTGTTGGCGACCGATCGAGCCGCTTACGGTCGCCTCGCGCGATTGCTCACCTTGGGAAAGTGTCGGGCCGAAAAAGGGGACTGTCGGCTGAACTTCGCCGACCTCGCCGCGGCCGGCGAGGGGTTGCTGGCCTGCGTCTTCGGCAGTTCGACCAATACGCTCGGCGTGCGGGCGCTCGAAGAATACCGTGAGGCGTTCGGCGACCGTGCGTATCTCTTGGCCGAAGCACACCGCGGGCCTGACGACGCCGCCTGGCTGGCCGAACTCTTCCAACTGAGTAAGCGTACGCGGTTGCCGCTCGTCGCCGCCGGCGGAGTTTATTATCACGATCCCGAGCGACGCCGTTGCAAGACGTGCTCACGGCCATTCGCCTCGGCCGCACGGTCGCCGAGTGCGGGCAGGAACTTTTCGCCAACGCCGAGCGGCATCTGCACGCGCTCGAAGAATTGCAGCTGCGCTACGAGCAATACCCGGCCGCTTTGGCGCGGACGACGGAAGTCGCCGGTCGGTGTACTTTTTCGCTCGACGAATTGCGCTATGAGTACCCGGAGGAACTGGCGCCGGCCGGCGTGACGGTCGGCGAGTACTTACGCCGACTCACTTGGGAAGGGGCGGCGCGGCGTTATCCCGACCGCGTTCCCGAAAAGGTCCGCGCGCAGGTCGAGTACGAACTCGGGCTGATCGAAGAGCTGCGCTACGAGGCCTACTTTCTCACGGTCTGGGACTTGGTGCGTTTCGCCCGCAGCCAACAGATTTTGTGCCAAGGGCGCGGGTCGGCGGCGAATTCGGCCGTCTGCTATTGCCTGGGCGTCACGGCCGTCGATCCCGCCCGGGCCGACGTGCTCTTCGAACGGTTCATCAGCAAAGAACGGAACGAGCCGCCCGACATCGACATCGATTTCGAACACGAGCGGCGCGAGGAGGTGCTGCAGTACGTCTATGAAAAACATGGTCGCGAGCGGGCCGCGATGACGGGCGTGACTATTCGCTATCGCAGCCGTTCGGCATCGCGCGAAATCGGCAAGGCGCTCGGCCTGCCGCAGGAGCGGATCGACGCGCTGGCCAAGACGTTCACCGATCATCACCGCAATCCGGAAACGAAGTGGCTCGAATGTGCGCGCGACGGCGGACTCGACCTGACCGACCGCACGACGCAGCAATTCATTCTGCTGGCCAACACGATGGCCGGCTTCCCGCGACATTTGTCGCAGCACGTCGGCGGCATGGTGATGAGTCGCGGGCCGCTCTGTGAAATGGTGCCGATCGAAAACGCCGCGATGCCGGGCCGCACCGTCATCGAGTGGAATAAAGACGATCTCGACGTGCTTGGCCTGCTCAAGGTCGATTGCCTCGCGCTGGGCATGCTCACGGCGATTCGCAAATGCTTCGGCTTGATTAAAAATGCCGGCGGTCCGGCGCTATCGCTCGCCACGGTGCCTGCCGAAGATCCGGCGGCGTATGAAATGGCTTGCAACGCCGACACGATGGGCGTGTTCCAAATCGAAAGCCGGGCGCAGATGAGCATGTTGCCCAGGCTGCAGCCGCGCACGTTTTACGACCTCGTGATCGAAGTGGCGATCGTGCGGCCCGGGCCGATTCAGGGGAACATGGTTCACCCGTATTTGCGGCGTCGGGCCGGCGAGGAACCGGTCGAATATCCCAACGATGATATCAAAGCGGTACTCGACAAGACGCTCGGGGTGCCGATCTTTCAAGAGCAGGCGATGAAGTTGGCCGTCGTCGCCGCAGGCTTCACCAACGGCGAAGCCGATCAACTCCGCCGGGCCATGGCGGCTTGGCGGCGCACCGGAGCCATCGCGAAGTTTCACGACAAACTCGTTGACGGGATGCGGGCTCGCGGGCTATCGGAAGAGTTTGCGCAGCGCGTCTATCAGCAGATCTGCGGCTTCGGCGAGTACGGCTTTCCGGAATCGCACGCGGCCAGCTTCGCGCTGTTGGTGTATGTGTCGCTGTGGTTGAAGCGTCATCATCCAGCCGCTTTTTGCGCGGCGCTCATCAATAGCCAGCCGATGGGCTTTTATGCTCCGGCGCAACTCATTCGCGATGCCCGCGAGCATGGTGTAGCGGTGCGGCCGATCGACGTGAACCAGAGCGATTGGGATCTGACGCTCGAACCGGTGCAGGGGGATGTCACCGCGGAAACGGCCGGACATGCCGTACGCCTCGGCCTGCGGCTGTTGCAGGGGTTGCCGGAAGCGGCGGCACGCAGAATCGTCGCCGCGCGCGAGGCGGGGCCGTTTCGTTCGACGGCCGATCTCGCACGCCGGGCCCGCTTGGGTCAGCCGATTGTGATGTTGCTGGCTCGGGCCGATGCGCTCGCGTCGCTGGCCGGCGATCGCCGCACGGCGCTCTGGAATGCATTGGCCGAACGTCGCAACGCCGGGCAAACGCTGTTCGCCGGATTGGAAGAATCGGAGAGCCGCGAACCGCCGGCGTTGCCGCTCTCGCCGTTTGAAGAGGTGCTGGCCGATTATCGGACGGCCGGCTTCTCGCTGCGCGCGCATCCGATTTCGTTCTTACGGTCGGAATTGGACCGACGCCGTTGCTTATCGTCGGAACAACTCGGCAAGCTTGGCGAGCAACAGAACAACACGCTCGTTCGCACAGCCGGCCTGGTGCTGCTACGGCAACGGCCAAGCACCGCCAAGGGGATCACCTTCGTGACCCTCGAAGATGAAACCGGCGTGATCAACTTGGTGCTCCATGCCGGAGTTTGGCAGCGATATCGCGAGGTGGCCCGCGCCGCGCGGGCGTGGCTGGTCGACGGCCGGTTGGAAGCCCATGGCAAGGTCGTGCACGTGGTCGCGGCGAGGTTGGTCGATCTAACGGCCGACCTCCGCAACATCTCCGCAAAATCGCGAGATTTTCAGTGACGTCGCAGCCTGCGACCGGCGAAGTGTCGCAGCCTTGCGCACTGCATCCACTCCGCCCCGTTTTCAAATCGCACTTGCACCCTGCCGCGCGAACGGGCATAAGTGCTATGCCGTGTGGACTGCCGTGTTGCCCGCCAACTCGCAGCCTGAACCCTAAACTACGTCGAAATAAGGCGATTCGGCGTCGTGTAGTGGAGTTTTCCGCCGCGGGAAAATTAAGACGGCACACGGTTTGCCAAGTGAGCAGTGTTTGCCGCCGCGCAAAGCTCGTCGCCCCGAGATTTTGCCCGGCCGATCGAACTGGATCGATACCGCACGCACACCCTGCCGCGAGCCAAATTCATGTGCTTTGACGCCTACGAGAGCGAAGGCTTCTACGACGAAATGTTTGCCGCCGACGGCAACCCGCGACTTCGCGCGGCGATGCTGGTCGAGCGAATCAAGGCTCTCAACGACGGCGAACTTTCCCGCCGCCAGCAAGCGGCCGAGCGGGCCCTGCTGAACATGGGGATCACGTTCAACGTGTACGGCCACGAAGCCGGCACGGAGAAGGTTTGGCCGTTCGACGTCATTCCTCGCATCATCGAACATTCGGAATGGCAATTCCTCGAGCGCGGCCTGAAGCAGCGAATTCGCGCACTAAATCTGTTTATCGACGATCTCTACCACGATCGCAAAATCGTGCGCGACGGCATCGTGCCGGCCGACTTGGTCGAATCGGGCAAGTGCTACTTGCGGCCGTGTCAGGGCTTCGATCCGCCCGGCGGCGTGTGGTGCCACATCACGGGCACCGATCTGGTTCGCGACGCCGACGGCCAGTTCTACGTACTGGAAGACAATTTGCGCTGCCCGTCGGGCGTGTCGTACGTCATCGAAAACCGCGAAGTGATGAAGCGGACGTTCCCGCAGGTGTTCCAAGGCCTGGGCGTGGTGGCCGTGGAAGATTACCCGGAACGGCTGCTGGAAACGTTGCAGTTTGTAGCGCCGAAGGGCTGCGACGATCCCACGGTCGTGCTGCTGACGCCCGGTCCGTACAACAGCGCGTACTTTGAGCATTCGTTCTTGGCCCAGCAGATGGGTGTGGAACTCGTGGAAGGGCGCGACTTGGTCGTGTCCGACGGCTACGTGCACATGAAGACGACGCACGGCCTGCAACGCGTCGACGTCATCTACCGCCGCATCGACGACGACTTCCTCGATCCGCTGGCGTTCCGGCCCGACTCGGCTTTGGGTGTTCCCGGCTTGGCGGAAGTTTACCGCAACGGTCGCGTCGCGCTGGCGAACGCTCCCGGCACCGGCATCGCCGACGACAAAGCGGTGTACGCCTACGTGCCGGAGATCATCAAATACTACTTGAGTGAAGAAATCATTCTGCCGAACGTGCCGACGTTTCTTTGCTCCGATAAAAAACAGCGTGACCACGTGCTGGCGAATATCGACAAGCTCGTGGTGAAGCCGACGAACGAATCGGGGGGCTACGGCATTGTGCTGGGTCCGAAAGCCTCGAAAGAAGAACTCGCGGCGGCGGCCGACAAGATTCGCGAGAACCCGCGCAACTTTGTCGCGCAGCCGATGTTGAATCTCTCGCGGGTGCCGTCGCTAGTCGACGATCACTTCGAGGGGCGGCACGTGGACTTGCGGCCGTATATTCTCTACGGCAAAGACATCTTCGTGCTACCCGGCGGCCTGACCCGTGTGGCGCTGAAGAAGGGTTCGATGGTCGTCAACTCTTCGCAAGGTGGCGGCAGCAAAGATACCTGGGTTTTGGGAACCGACGTAGTGCCGGTACGCAGCGACGAAGCCCAAGCCGCACCGGCCGCCGCGACCAACGGCCAAGTACAACGTCAGATGCAGACGTCGTAGCGGCGTCAACGGCGTTTTGATTCGTTCGTCACGTTTTGAATTCGACTCTTCCCACGCACCCCATCGCACGCCCTCGCCATGCTTAGCCGCGTCGCCGAAAGCATCTACTGGATGAGTCGATACCTGGAGCGCGCCGAGAACGTGGCGCGCTTCGTCGACGTCAACTACAATCTCTCGCTCGATTTGGGAAACCGCGTTCGTGAGCAGTGGGAACCGCTCGTCTTCACAACCGGCGATCAGAAACTGTTTCTCGAGCACTATGGGAACTTCTCGCAACGCAACGTCATTAACTTCCTGACGTTTGACCTGAAGAATCCGAATTCCGTGCTGATGTGCCTCAGCGGGGCTCGCGAGAACGCCCGCACGGTGCGCGACATCATTTCGTCGGGTATCTGGGAGGAGTTGAACAAGTTCTACCTCTTCGTGAAGAACTCGGCGGGCGATAAGCGGCTCTTGGAAGAACCGCACGATTTCTTCAATCAGGTCAAGCGCAGCAGCCACCTGCTGCTGGGGATGATCGACGCCACGATCTCGCGCGACGAGGCTTGGTACTTCGCACACGTCGGCCGGTTGATCGAGCGCGCCGACAAAACTTCGCGAATTCTCGACGTAAAATACTACATCCTCCTGCCGCAAGTCAGCGACGTCGGCACGCCGCTCGACAGCATTCAATGGGCCGCTCTGCTGAAGTCGGCCGGGGCGCTGGAGATGTACCGTAAGAGTCGCGGCCGCATCACGCCGCGCGACGTCGTCGACTTCTTGTTGCTAGATCGCGAGTTTCCGCGTTCGATTCGCTTCTGCCTCAGCGAGGCCGAGGAGTCGTTGTTGGCCATTCTCGGCACTACCCATTCGCACTTCCGGAATGAATCGGAGCGTCGCATCGGCCAGTTGAGTTCCGATCTCGACTACGCCCAGGTCGACGACATCATTCGCGCCGGTCTGCACGAATATCTCGACACCTTCCAAACCAAACTGAACGCGGTCGGTGCGGCCATCAGCGACGTGTTCTTCCAAACGGCGACGGTGACGACCGAGTCGTTGGTCGCCGCGCCCTAGGCTTTAAGTCCGTTTTCCCGGTAAGTAGCATCGTAGCCCCAAAAGGCGGACATTCGCGCCTTAGAGTCTCGATCCGCCACGCCATTTTCCGCCGAAGCGATGTTGTTTCATATCAAGCATGCGACCCGCTACCGCTATTCGCGGCCGGTGTTTTGCGACCCGATGACGATTCGTCTGCGACCGCGCGAAGACGCGGCTCAGCGGCTGCTGCGGTACAATCTGTGGATCGATCCGCAGCCGGCCGGAATGAGCGAATACGTCGACGTCGACGGCCACACGGCCACGCAAGTCTGGTTCGATCAGCCGATTACGACGCTCTCGATCGTCGTTTCCAGCACGG
>JAFLCO010000174.1 GCA_017303535.1 Planctomycetota bacterium | reverse complement strand
GCGCAGCGCAGGCCGTCGCCGAAGACGACGGAGATCTGCGACGTGCCCTGGAAGTACAGCGCCGAGCTGTTCGGCATGCCCGTGCCCGTCAGGACGACGGAGTCACCGCCGACGACCGCGCTGCCCGTGGCGGCGAGGTTCGCGCCGTTCGCGTTCAGCGAGTTGCCGCAACCGTTGCCCGCCGCGCCGACGTTGCCGCACGGGCAGGCCGTGCCGGTGCCGTCGCCGAAGCAGTAGGGCGTGCCCGTGACGACCGGTCCGCAGATCGGGCGCAGGAGCCAGTTGCCCGTGATGCCGATGCCGGCCAGCGTCTGGGGCGGAGCGCTGTTGTTGGTGAGGACCGCGAGGTCCGCCGTCGGAGCGGAGTTCCCCGCGAACCACGAGTTGCCCGCCGCGCCGCCGCAGGCGCTGGCCGCCTGATCGACGGGGGCCGGGAACTCGGCCGCCGTGTGCTGCACGGACGCGCCGATGAAGATGTAGCCGTTCGCGGTGACGCTCGAGGCCAGGAGGAACGTCTGGAGGACGTCCGTGTCCAGGGAGCCCGGGTTGATCGTCGCCGTGGCCGTGCCGAGGAGCACGCAGTCCGACGGGTCGCCGTCGTCGTTCGGGTCGTCCCAGACCGCGACCGTGGCCGGGCCGGACGGGACGTAGTTGCCCGCGAAGAGCACGGAGCCGAAGGAGGCTTCGATGCCGCTGACGGTCGTCGGCACCGGCTGCTGATTTGGCGCCGAAGCCGCCTGGTTGAATGCGCCGATGTACATTTCCGGAATCGTACGGAAGTTGACGCTCTTGTCGTTCGGCGCCGAGAAGTAGTGGCCGACACCGGTGTGCAGATAGTACCGCCCGTCGGACGGCTCGTCGTAGTACGGCAGATAGGTGAAACGCTCGGCTGTGCCGACGCCGCCGGCCGTCGCGATCGAGCCGCCGAACTGATCTTGCCCGAACGCGAAAACGCTGGCCGCCCAGGTAGCGGTAAGTTCGTCGTTGCGGTTGTAGAAGCCGGCACCCAAGTGTCGGAAGGCGTCGAACGCCTGAAACAACACGGAGCGCTCGGCGAACGTCGTGTAGCGGAAGCTGCTCACCACTTCCAAGCTGAACGGCTGCTTCCATTGCCCGACGCGGACGTTGCCCAAAATCGGCAGATCGGTTTGCTCGACCCACACGTCGGTGAACGTCGGTCGGCCGAAGAAGCCGAAGTCCATCTGCAAAAAGTAGTTGTTGACTTCGGTGATGGCGCCGGACGCCGCCAATCGAGCGCGACGAAAATCGGCGCCGTCTTTGATATGGCCGTAGCGGGCCGTGCTGTTCGCGTCTTGTTGCACCCAGCCGAAATCGGCTTGAAATACGCCGTTGATCTTGATCGTCGGGTACGTCGTCGCCTTACTGCCGGCAACAAAGTCGTTGAACTTCTTCTCCAGCGCGTCGAGGCGAATTCCGTCGTCGTCGTCGGACGTTGCAGGGGCGGAATGTGCGGTCTGCCGGACCTCGGAGTCTGCCGTCGAGAAGGCGTCGAACGCCGGGTCGCTGAAGCCGGAGCCTGCCACGGTCGATGGAGCTTGCGACGGTGCGTCGGCGACTTCATGGGCGACGGCCGTCGACGTCGGCATCAACGGCAACGTTTGGGCCAGACACAACGCAAGAAACATGTATCGTCGCAGCATCGCCTAGTCCCGCTCGGTCGCCCGAGATTTCGGAATTGAATCGCTTTCGCTCACCGGAGTTATCGGTTGCACACGGAATGCTCGGTAAACGTGGCACATTTGTAACTTTCGGCTTCCTTGGAACTCTGGGGGCTACGGGAAGCCGTTCAATCGGAATCATCGGAAGAATTCGCCTCGGCGCATTCGTTGCAAGCGTACTACGCCGCAAAGTCGACAACTTCGGTAAAGCTTCTCTACCGGCAGGCCCGATACGATCGATGAGACCGATAGAACCGTTACGACCGGCAAGGTCGCTACGGCCGGCCCTGAAACATTGCGAGTAACTCTGTGGCGGAGCGAATGCGAACGACGAGGCGATTGTGGAACCTGGCGGCGGCCGTGATGGTCGTCGCCACGGCGTCGGCCGCGCGCCTCGCCGCGCAAGAGCCGACGTACTTGCCGTCGCAATCTCAACCGACGGTCGATTTCGCACTTGCGCCCGAGCCGCTGCCGGCCGTCGGCGCGCCGATGGTCGCGTTGCCGCCGCCGGAGCCGTACGGAAGTTCGTCCTATTCTTCCGCCATGGTTTCTTCCGACTCAGTTCAGCAAGCCGCCGACTACGTGCAGGCCGCTCCGCCGCAGCCTCCCGCGCCGCCGAGTGCGGAATCTCCGTCGAGTTCGATCAATCTCCCGGAACCGGTCGATGCCCAGCCTGTGCTTTCCCAAGCTCAGGTGGAGCAAATCGTCGCGGATTACATGGCCAAACGCGATGCCGAGCAAGCCGCCAAAGACGACGGTTGGTACGCCGTCGGCAGCGATCCGGCCCTGACCGCCAAATGGAACCACGGCCTCGAACTGCAATCGAAGAACAAGGACTTTAAGGTTCACGTCGGCGGCCGGACGCAGTTCGACACGAGTTTCTTCAATAACGATCCGTACTTGGAAGTGCCCGGCAGCTTGGGCGGCATCAACGGCGGGCTCGGCGGCGGTGCCTCGCAGCCGCTCACGGATTCAGTGCAGTTTCGTCGGGCTCGTTTGCGCGTCGACGGGCAGATGTACGAGCAAATTCAGTTTGCATTTGAGTACGAATTTTTGAACGACGTAACCGTGGCTGGGCCCACGCCGACGGCGAACGCCTTGGCGACGACCGTTCCCGCCGCGACCGACCTTTGGGTCAACTTCTCCGAGTTGCCGATCTTGGGCAATATCAAGGTCGGCAACCAGAAGAACCCGATCGGCATGGAGCATTTGCAGAGCAGCCGGTTCCTCGACTTTATCGAACGATCGTTCAACCAGGACCTATTCTACGGTCCGTTCAATAACGGATTTTCGCCGGGCATCATGGCCTGGGATATGTTGCTCGACGAACGGGCCACATACGCGGCCGGTGCGTTTGCGTCGAACATGAACAGCGGCACCAACATTTTCGGCTACGGCCTCGGCAACGACTACTTGTATTCGTTCCGCGGCACGCTGTTGCCGTACTACGATACCGACGGCCGCTACTTGGTGCATCTTGGCGGCACGTTCGAGCATCGGGCCGCCGACGACGGACATGTGCGCGTTCGCACGCGCGGTAACATCCGCAACGGTCCGCCGGGACCGTTCAACGCGGTGTACGCCGACACCACTTATCTCATCGCCGAATCGCAAGACCTGTTGAATCTCGAAGCCGCCACGGCTTGGGGGCCCTGGATGGTGCAGTCGGAGTACTGCTTCTCGTGGACGCATGACGCCACGCAAACCGTCAACGTCTTGGCCCCGACGCCGCGCGGCACCGTCGTCTCGCACGGCGGGTATGTCGAAGTGCTGTACTTCCTTACCGGCGAAACTCGCGGCTATAGCAAAGAACGCGGGGCCTTCGACCGCGTGATTCCGTTCGCGAATTCGTTCCGCGTACTGGGGAACCGCGGCTGCGTTTGTCAGGGTTGGGGAGCGTGGCAGGTCGGCATCCGCTACGACCACGCCGACTTGAATAACGCCGGCATCAACGGCGGCATGCTCGACGGCATTACGCTCGGGCTCAACTGGTTTCTCAACCCGAACATGAAGGTGCAATTCAACTGGGACTACACCCACCGCGGCGACGTGGCCACGGCGACCGGCGTCACGCCCAGCGGCGAGATCCTCGGCTTCGGCACTCGGATGGCCGTCGATTTCTAGCAGTTGCCGAGCCGGTATCGGCGGTCATTTCGCAGGCGCAGATTCTCGATACGGCGTCTTTTGCTCATAGAGTTTTCGACGAGCGCGGAATTCGTTGGACAAGCTATCGACGACGCCTTCAAGCATTTCGATTGCCTTGTCTTGCATGGCAATCGCCGTTTCAAAGTCGCCCGCCTCGGCATAGGCCGCGGCTAACGTGTCGAGCATCCGATAATCTTGCCAATCAGCGAGCTCGCACGCTTCGAGCGACAACTTCACGGCCCGTTTGCCGTCGCGGACCGACGCTTCCGAACAGGTCGCCAAGAGATATGCCAAGTCATTTTGCGCCTCAGCCAATTCCGGGTCGGCCTTGATCGCCGCTTCAAACTGAGCCAGCGATTCTTTCCAACGCCCTGTTTCCGCCAGGAGGTTTGCTCGTACGACCTGACAATCGATTTCCCGCGGTGCGATACGGATTGCTTCGTCGATGTCGGCGAGCGCCTTGCCGAAGTCTTTGAGCTGGTAGTAGATGTTAGCCCTGTCGGCGTAGTTGCGATGGCTCTTGCGTCCCAACTCGATCGCCTTTGTGTAGTCTTCGGCCGCGAGTCGATAAACGGGCTCGGACGCGTCCGACAAATTCGTACGGGCCAAGCCGCGCATCTCGTAGCTCCAGGCGTCGCGCTCGTCGGCCTTGATGCGTTGGGTGTAGTAGTCGACGGCGTCTTTCAATCGCAGCACGGATTTAGCGGCAAAGACGGCTTCATCGCCGCCGAGTGCGGGAATACCCGACAATCGCCCTTCTTCGACCCCCACGACAAACAGCGGTAAATGCTCGTTCGTCGGTTCGACTTCCCTTCCATCGAGGGTAATCCGACAACTGGCTTTCGGCATCACGGCTTCGTTGATCCACCGCTGTAGGTCTTCGGCCGCCGCACCGGCAGGCGCGCGAATCCAAAGCAACGCGGCCATGAGCAAGCGCGTCTTCGAGTTCATCGATGTCGTCCTCGATTTCGCCCGGGTTGATTGGTTGGGTTCATGCCGAATGTCGCTAAAATATCTCTCGCCTTCGCCATAACGACTTCTTCCGAACCGCCCATGAACGCCGTTTATCTTACCGAATCTGACGTGAGCCGGCTTGTCGACATGCCGGCCGTGCTGACGATCGTCGAAGAATGCTTGCGACAGTCGGCGGTGAAGCAAGCCGACAACGTTCCTCGCATGAGGGCGGCCGCGCCGGGCATCATACTCCACACGATGAGCGCCGCCGCGGAGTATCTGGGCTACTGCGGCTGGAAGGCCTACACTACGACGAAAAGCGGCGCTCGATTTCTCGTCGGACTTTACGAATCGGCGACCGGCCGCATGGTGGCGCTTATCGAAGCCGACCGGCTCGGGCAATTGCGCACCGGCGCGGTGACCGGCGTCGCGGTGAAGCATCTTGCCGCGGAAAGCGCCAACACCCTCGGCCTGTTCGGTACCGGCACGCAAGCCCGAACGCAGCTCTTGGCCGTAGCGAATGCTCGCCGATTGGAGAAGGCTGTTGTTTATGGACGCGATGCCGAGCGTCGCCGACGCTTCGCGGAGGAGGCGTCGCGCGAATGCGGTCTTGAGGTGGAACCGGTCGACGATCCGCGTTACGCGGTTCGCGACCTGCCGATCATCATCACCGCCACCACGAGCCGAACTCCGGTGTTTGACGGCCATGACCTGGCAGCCGGCGCGTTGGTATGTGCCGTCGGCAGCAACTGGCGTAATAAGGCCGAGATCGACATCGAGACCGTTCGTCGGGCGGCTCGCATCGTGTGCGACGACGTCGCCGCCTGCAAGCACGAGGCCGGCGATTTATTTCCGGCGGCGGAGGCCGGCGTATTCAATTGGTCGCAGGCCGTGTCGCTGGGCGAAGTGATCGGCAATCCGCTCGCCGGCCGCTCGTCTCCCGCCGACAACATCGTGTTCAAGTCCGTCGGCCTGGCCATTGAAGACGTCGCCGTGGCGGTGGAAATTCTTGGCCGCGCCGAGACCGCCGGGGTAGGCCTGCCGTTGCCGTTCTAAGGATTTGCTTGTTTCGCGGCGGCGAGCCGTTCGCGGTCGGATTTACAAGCCGGACCGGTTGCGATACCGTTGACGCTATTGAAACTGTCGGTGTCGCTTTGTTGGCATTCGTTGCGAGGAAGTCGTCATGCTGTTTGCGATGCATCTACCCGACCATGCTTTGAGCGGCGAAGTGGCTTGGGGAACCGCGGCCCTGGCGCTGATCGCTTCCGTCGCGGCTTGGCGAGCGTCGCGAACTTCTCGCTTGAACGATAGCCACCGCGGCGTGCCGGCCATGTACGTGGGGCTGGTCGCCGCCATGATCTTCGCCGGGCAGATGCTGAACTTCGCCATTCCCGGCCTTGGCATCTCCGGACATTTCCTCGGCGCAGCGACGGCGGCATTGCTCCTAGGGCCGTGGCTTGGCTCGCTTGTCATGGCAACGGTGCTGGCCGTTCAATGTCTGGTCTTCGGCGACGGCGGGCTTTCCGCACTCGGCGCGAACGTATTGAACATGTCGCTCGTCGGCTGTTGGTCGGCCTGGGGCGTACAGCGACTCGCTGCATTTGAGAACGCTTCCATGTCGCGTGGCATCGTAGCGGCCGGGCTCGCAGGGTTCGTGAGCGTATTCTGCGCCGCGCTCGTCTGCGGCGGTGAACTGGCTTTGAGCGGCCAAGCTTCGTCGTTCGGCACGCTCATGTCGAATCATTTAGCCGTCGCCCTGGCCGAAGGCTGCCTTACGGCGGCACTCGTTGCGACTTTGCAGCGGCGCGACCAGACGACGCCCGTTCCTGCTCACATTGTTCGCCTCGCTTGGGCATTAACGGCGGTGGCCATCCTGCTGACGCCGCTGGCCAGCGCGCTACCCGACGGGCTCGACGCGGCTCTGCCGCAAGATTCGGCTGCGGCCGTCAGTACTTGGACCGCGCCTTTGGCCGACTACTCGACGCCGGTTTGGTTCTCGCTCGATGGTGCCGCGGCGACGATCTTCGTGGCGGTCATCGGGACGCTACTGACGTTGACCGCGGCGCGAGTCATGGGTGCGGCGGCGAATCGCTCGGCCGCGGTCAACTAAGCCCTCGGTCACTCGGCCTCGCTCAGCCTCGCTGGGCGAGCGGCACAAACGGTCTCAGCGCCGGACCTGTGTATTCGGCCGACGGTCGTATCAGCCGGTTGTTCGCGTATTGCTCCATGGCGTGCGCGGCCCAGCCGGCCGTACGCGCGCAAACGAAGAGCGGCGTATAGAGCGACACCGGCAAGCCCAGGTAATAGTACAACCGCGCGCTCGGCCAATCGACGTTCGCCGGCAGCTTCTTATCGGCGACGATGATCTTTTCGATGACGTCGGCCGTTTGCTCCATCGCTTGATTGCCCGTGGCTTCGGCCAAGCGACGGCAGACCGGTGTGAGAATCACCGTTCGTGGGTCGCCGTCCTTGTACACGCGATGCCCGAACCCCATGATGCGCACCTTACGGGCCAGGGCGTCGCGTATCCAACTTTCGGCATTGTCCGGGGCTCCGACTTCTTCGAGCACCTCCAGTACGCGTTCGTTCGCTCCGCCGTGCAACGGGCCTTTGAGTGCTCCGATCGCTGCGGTGATGGCGCAGTGCAAGTCGGCAAGCGTCGATGCCACGCAGCGCGCCGTAAACGTGGAAGCGTTGAACTCGTGCTCGGCGTACAGCACGAGCGAAATGTTCATCGCCTGTTCCGCTTCCCGGCTCGGCTCACGATCCGTGACCAGTCTCAAGATGTTTGCCGCCAGCGATCGGCCCGGATCGGCATCCGCGTACGTACGGCCGGTATCGAAGCGATGCTTGGCCGCCATCACCAGCGGCAGGCGGGCCAGCAAACGCTCGGTCTTCCGCAGATTCGCCTCACGTCCGTTATCGGCGACGTCGGCATCGAAGTGAGCCAGCATACTCGAGCCGGTTCGCATGACGTCCATCATCGACGTATTCGCCGGCAGCGCGCGAAGCGTATCGATGATCGGGGCCGGAAGTTCGGCGGCCGCGCCCAGTCGCGATTTGAACGCTTGTAGTCCGGCGGCGCTCGGCAGCTCGCCGTACAGCAGCAAATAAGCGACCTCTTCGTACTCGGCCCGTGCGGCCAAGTCTTCGATTGTGTATCCGCGGTAGCTCATCCGCCCGTCGAGCGTGCAGACCGCGGTTTGTCCCACGACGATCCCTTCCAAACCTCCGCCGGCGCCGCTGGTCGACTTCGTCATGATCGTGCGTCTCCTTGAAAGTAGCTGCGGTCGCGCTCTTCGTAGCCGGCGTAGCCGAGCAGGTCATAAAGTTCTTGGCGGGTTTGCATTTCGCCGACGATCGCTTTCTGCGTGCCTTCGGCGGCGATCTTCTGCAAGGCCCGCTCGACGGCGCCCATCGCCACGCGCAAAGTCGTTACCGGCAGCAAAGCGGCTGCGTAGCCGAGTTCCGTGAGTTCGTCTCTCGTCAAAAGCGGGCTCCGGCCGAACTCCGTCATGTTCGCCACCAGCGGCGCTCGCACTTCCTTGGCGAACCGAGCGAATTCCTCCGGCGTTTCCAGGGCTTCGGGAAAAATCCAATCGGCACCAGCGGAAATGTAGGCCTGTGCTCGCGCGATCGCGGCTTCCAGACCTTCCGCAGCGCGGGCATCCGTGCGGGCAAGTATCACCAGCGACTTGTCACGGCGCGCGGCCACGGCAGCCCGCAGCTTCCCGCACATCTCCTCCGTGCCGACGAGCGTTTTTCCGGAAAGGTGTCCGCACCGTTTGGGCAACTGTTGATCTTCTAGCTGAATCGCAGCGGCCCCGGCGTTTTCCAATTCGACGACCGTGCGTTCGACGTTCACCGCCTCGCCGAAGCCGGTATCGGCATCGACCACGAGCGGCAACGAAGTGCTGCGCGTCAAACGCCGAGTCTCTTCGCACAACTCGGATAGCGTGAAGAGCCCGATGTCGGGCAGGGCCAAAGCTCCCGCGGAGAAGGCCGCACCGCTCAAGTAAGCCGCGCGAAAGCCGGCTTGCTCAATCAAGCGGGCCGTTAGAGCGTTGAAGGCGCCGGGAATCAGCAGCGTGCCGCCGGTCGCGGCCTCGCGAAGTTGCTTTCCCGGCGAAACGTCCGGCGTTGTCATGTCTTCGGTTCACCGACGGTAGGGGTTCTGACGGTCTTAGGCAGAATATAGGCTTTGAAACTGCGCGGCCGCAACCATCGGCTCACTTTCGCGGTCGGAATGAAGATTACAATTGAGGATTACTCGTCGTTAGAAGTTCCTCGCCGCCGTATCGTTCGCGAAACGAAATGAACCAGCCCGAATCACAGCAGCGACGCCCGACGACCGTCGTTAAGACGTTGCTCGACGTCCTGGCGGTGTTCGTCGTGTTTGCATTGCTCGGGGCTTGGCCTACGCCGGACGTCAACGAGGCTCACTACCTCACGAAGGCCCGGCACTTCTGGGACCCTTCGTGGTGCGAGCGGGATCTGTTTTTGTCGTCGGGCGAATCGCACGTCACTTATTATGCGACGTTCGGTTGCCTCACGCGGTTTATGTCGTTCGACGCGGCCGCGTGGTGCGGACGGTTGCTCGGCTGGCTGATGCTCGCCGTCGGTTGGCGGCATCTGAGCTTTGCGTTCGCGCCGAAGCTCGGCCTGGCGGCGGTTACGGGTGCTTGCGCCTTTGCGCTCAATCAACAGTTTCAGATGTCGGGGGAGTGGTTTATCGG
Organism: Planctomycetota bacterium; assembly: GCA_017303535.1. Classification (GTDB taxonomy): domain Bacteria; phylum Planctomycetota; class Planctomycetia; order Pirellulales; family PNKZ01; genus PNKZ01. Next base: position 3,306 of record JAFLCO010000174.1, on the reverse strand, counting down.
CGGTATCGAAGCGAAAGTGCCGGCGTACGCGTTCGTTTTCTTCGGCCTCGGCGACATTTTTCAGAACCGCTGGAACCGCGGCTTGCTTGCGCTCGGCGGCGGCGCGGCCTTCCATGTGCTCGTCGGCGGGTGGTCGATCGTGGCTGTCGCCGTGGCTTGGCTGTTCGACACTCGGCGACCGTCGCTGGTCTCGATCCTGCCCGGCCTCTTCGGCGCGGCGATTATTTCGCTGGCCGGTGTGCTGCCGGGCCTTGCACTCTCGCGCGGCGTGGATGCGGCGGCGCTGGCCGAGGCCGACCAATTGTACGTGTTTCGGCGTTTGGCCCATCACTTGTGGGCGGTCGACTTCCTGCCGAAGTTCGGTCTGCGTCATCTGGCGTTAATCTTGAGTTGGGCTGCAATTTGCAGCATCACTCCGGTCGATGAAGCCGGCCGACGCTTGCGATGGTGCGTCGCGACGGCGATTCTGCTCGCCGTCATTGGTACGGCGATCTCGTACGCATCTCCCGTGTCGACCCCCTGGGCCGCACGATTGCTGAAGTACTACTGGTTCCGTCTTTCCGACGTCGCAGTTGCCATCGGCGTCGCGATGGAGTTGGCCCGCGCGGCGACACAATCTCGCAGCAGCGAAAAGTTGCGCATCGCCGCAATCGTCGCACTAGCCTTCTTCGCTACGTATGGAGCGGTCCGCGTCGCACAAGCTCACTTCTCGGAAGTGCGTCCGCGAAGTGAACGGATCGACGACGCGGCGACCTACGACAATTGGATAGCGGCTTGCCGTTGGATTCGCGACAACTTGCCGGAAGACGCCGTGGTCATCACGCCGCGCTCGTTCACCACGTTCAAGTGGTTCGCTCAGCGGGCCGAGTATGCCACTTGGAAAGACGTCCCGCAGGACGCCCGTTCGCTGGCCGCCTGGATGGAAAGGTTGAACGACCTCTACGGCGTCGACGGTGGCACGGGCGGGTGGGTCAACTACGTGCCGCACCAGCAATTATTGGCGGCATCCCGTAAGCACGGCGCGACGCACGTTGTCACTTACGCCAATCCGCCGCTTGAACTGCCGGAACTCTACCGAAATAATAGTTTCGTCGTGTACCAGATCGTTCAGCCTTAATTCGGCGCTCGCCGCTTGACCCGGGCAACTGACTTTTTGATTGGGTTCCGTGAGTTCTGCGTCGTCCGAATTGCCGAGCGTTGAGTTACCCCGCGATGAGCTGATCGCCAAACTTGCTCGCAGGCTTTCACAACCGCTGCCGGGCCGCAAGGCCCAAGCGTTGCTGGAGCCCGATGCCGCCTATGGCCGGCACTTTGGGCCGCCGTCGTTCGACGTTCGCCCGGCTGCGGTGCTCGTGTTGCTTTATCAACGCGCCGGCGCCTGGCACGTCGCGCTCACCGTTCGGCACGCCGACTTGGCGACGCACGCCGGCCAAATCAGCCTCCCCGGTGGGTTGATCGAGCCGGGAGAAACCGTGCAAACGGCGGCCGAGCGCGAACTGTGGGAAGAAGTCGGCGTCGCCGGTGATCAGTTGACGGGACTCGGTCCGTTGTCGCCGGTCAATCTTTTCAGCACGCACTTCTTTGTACAACCTTGGGTGGCGTGTGCCGCTGCCGCTCCGCGGTTTCGTTTGAACGAAAGCGAAGTGGCCGAATTGCTCGAAGTCCCGGTTGCCGCCCTGTTAGACGCGCGAAATATCGGTCGTCATCAGCGGGCCGTCAGAGGGCTCGTCAATGAAGTGCCGCACTACACCATCGGCCCACGACAACTTTGGGGTGCTACGGCCATGATTCTCAGCGAGTTTCTCGTCGTCTACCGCGAAGCTTTGTGCGATTAAGTCTTTCTGAAAGGTGCCGGCCGTTGTCCGCTCATATGCCGTCGGAAGCTCCGCAGGCCGTCGTTTTCGACCTCGACGGACTCATGTTTAACACCGAGGAACTCTATCAATCGGTCGGCGGCGAGTTGCTGCGGCGACGCGGCTTTGAGTTTACGACGCAGTTGCTGGACAAGATGATGGGGCGGCCGGGCCGGATTGCGCTGCAGATCATGATCGACGAACACCGTCTGACGGCGACGGTCGATGATCTCACGCGCGAGACCGACGAAATCTTTCCGGCGATTCTCGACGCACGCCTAGAGATGATGCCGGGCTTGGCTCAGTTACTTGCAACGCTTGAGAGCGCAGGGATTCCGAAAGCCATTGCCACGAGCAGTCGCCGGAGCTTCGTGACCGACGTGCTTCGCCGTTTTGAATTGGAGCCGAGGTTCCGATTCATCTTGTCGGCCGAAGACGTCGTCGACGGCAAGCCGCACCCGGAGATTTATCTCAAAGCGGCGGCTCGTTTCGGCGTTGAAGCGCGCCGCATGATGGTCTTGGAAGACAGCCAGAACGGCTGTCGAGCGGCCGTGGCGGCGGGGGCGATTGCCGTTGCTGTGCCGGGCGGGCATAGTTTGACGCACGACTTTTGCGGAGCGGCGCACGTCGCGAAGTCGTTGGCCGACCCGCGAATTTATGAATTGCTGCAATTGCCCGCACCGACGTTGTGATTAAACATCGGCGCGATAAAGCATCGTCGTTGCGCGGAACTTAGGCCGCCTGCATTTCCGGCAGCGTCATCGACGATGCGGAAGCTCCGACCCGCGTGCGATAGCCATTGAAGGCTTGTTCGGCAAAGCGAGCGAGACCTTCACGAAGCATCGGCAGCGGTCGCTTCAAAGCGCGGCGGCAGGCCGTCGTGTTGAGCGAGGTTTCTTCCAGATTTACGCGGCTGCCTCGTTCCGGCGCCGCCGTGAGTTGCACAAATCGCCCCGGCACGCTGAGCGCCGCCGCCAGTTCCGCGGCGAATCGATAGGGGCTCGTTCGCTCCGCGCCGGTGATATGCAGCAAGCCGGCGAGATTCGCACGATAGGCCTCGAACAAACGCTCGGCCAAATCGGTGGCGAGAATCGGCGTCGCATGACGTACGGCATCCACCGGGCACGGCATCTCGCCGGTGAGTTCGTGGAACATGCGTTCGGCGTAGTTCACGCCGTACGGGGCCGGCGACCAACCGTAAACATGGCTCCGCACGACCAGCGCGCCCGTGCCGAGCAGTTTCCGTTCGACGGCCGCCGCATTGCGGGCAAAAACGCCGGCGGCGTTCGGTCGGGCATTTTCATTGTGAAACATGTGCGGGCCGGCGAACATGCCGTCGGTGACGACGACGACGAGCTTCGCTCCCGCGCCGCGGCAGGCGTCGCTTAGGCGGCCCGCGAGTTCGACTTCGCTTTTCTCGGCGGCAAGATGACCATCGGCAGGAATGCCGAGC